>NZ_OZ244149.1:4000250-4317876 GCF_965216145.1 Candidatus Palauibacter sp. | reverse complement strand
TCTCCGTAGATGTCCCGCCAGGTTCCCCGCGCGTAGTGCCACTCAAGCCCGCTCGGTGTCCGGGGGGTCGCCAACCGGTCGGGCAGGTACAGCCCGTTCTCGGCGGCCTGGACAAAAGCTTGAACCACTCCCGATCCGAACTCCGGCAACAACGGCGCTCCTCCCCCCGGCTCGTTCGGCCGACGATTCCGGCCTGCAGTCCGAGCCATCATACCCCCGACGCGCTGACGCTCAAGGCCGATGCTACGTCCGTTCGAAGTTGGCTCTCGGCCATTCGAACTCCCAGGACGTTGGCGACACTTCCCAATGGTCGCCCATGTATCGCGCAGGCCTTGCCTCGAAAGTCACGGAAGACTGGTCAAGGAACGCCATGAATCGCGCTGCCGTTTCCCCATTGTCAAGAACCGGCACGAGGACCGTATGCAAGTGTTCGCCGGTTCGAACGAACACCGCTTTGGCCCAACCGCCGCTATACCTGCACAGGTGGAACAGTCCATCCGTCACTGTTCCTGCAAGATCCGTCGTTGGCGGCACGATGGGACGGACAAGATTGCGAAACTCTTTGAAGTGGTTCCGCGCCTCGAGCAGGGCATCTGATCGTGACAGTTCGACCGTCCGATCAAAGAAATCTCCCAACACCTTGCGACCCAGGAAACGCCCGCCCGCCGACAACGCGTACCTGTACCCCACCAGATGGAAGAGCGTCAGGTGTGCCGATTTCAGCAGCGACACTAACGCAGGTAGCCGCAGGTCCTGTTCAAACGCGACGTCCCATTGCTTCCGCTCACCTTTCAGCAGCTCTTCCGGCGGCACCTTGAGAACCAGTTCAATCGGCTCGGACTCATGGTCGACGAGGACGGGCGAGAAGCGATCCGGGACGGGGCCGGTGACAGCGTAGTGCTCCACCTCTTCGCCATCGAGAGTGAACTTGGGGCGAAGCTGTCTCGTCAGCTCAGGGTCGGCCAGGACATCCAATACTTTGAGCTTCTCTCGGTACTTCAGCTTGACGAAATCAGCTTCGAACATGGAGCCAAACCAGCTGTCGACGTCAGCTCTCTGGATGGTCCATTTCCGATCGGATTCGGGAAATGACTCATTGACAATGTGAGCCCTGCACAACTCAGCCTCCTCGTCCCGATACAGAATCGGGCAGTAGAACGTTTGGGGCCCACGTCCCGCGACCTCTCGGTAATCGGCGTTGAGCAGCCTTAGTCTTTTCTCTGCAGCAGCTTCCACGAGTGGGTTCGCCTTCCTGAGGCAACAGCCCGGGACTCGACCGAATCACTTCGTTCAGGCTGCACTGGTTCCGGTGATGCGTAGCGGAAGATGAGGTAGTAGGAGGTTCTCCGCCAACAGAACAGCAAGCGCGCGGAAATGAAGGCTCGTGGCCACGTGGAGGCGCCGTCCAGAACGGGTCGGACATGAAGCCGCATAGAGTGCATCCCTATTACACTAGGAAGCCGTGATGCGGGTCAGCGCGTCTCCGAGGTCGGCCATGTAGCGGTCCACGTCGGCCTCCGCGATCGGGGGGCCGTGGATCGGCGCGATCCAGGCCGGGGGGTGGCGCTCCAACATGGCGTGGAGCGCGCCCATGACGCGGTCCGGGTCCGCGTAGCGCAGCCACGGCAGCGTCTGGGCGTGGAACTCGTGCACGCCCTCCGCGCGTCCGTCCTCCGGGATCCGTCCCCAGTCGATGTCGCAGGCGCCGGGGGCGTGCAGCGTCCCGAACCCGTCCGCCACGAACAGCGTCCGCGAGACCTCGTCGTAGACCCACGTCGTGTGATTGCGGTCGGCGAGCGGGGGGTCGAGGACGACGAAACGCCGGCCCAGGACTTCGGTGACGTCGCCGATCCGGGTGCGGCGTGCGTACGGGAGTCCCTGGAGTTCGGGGTCGCCGCAGGAGGCGACGATCTCGAAGTCGCCCCAATCGGCGCGAAAGGCGGTGATGTTCCCCGAGTGCGGGTAGTCGGAGTGCGAGAGGATGATGGCGCCGATGCCCCGTCCCGCGGTGGCGTCGCTGATCCGGTCCGAGAGACGCTGCCGGTGGTGGAAGGAGCCGGAGTCGATGAGGATCGCTCCTTCCGGCGCGTCGACGAGGTAGACGGAGACATGGATGTGGCCGTCCGTCTCGGCGAAGCACTCGTGCACCCAGGAGACCCCGCCGCCCAGGTCGATGGCGCTCACGGGGCGCTCACAGCACGCCCCCGCGCCCGCTGGCCGCCACGCGCCGCACGACCTCGTTCAGGTGCCCGTAGTACGGGGCCGCGTCCGCGCCCGGGATCGGAAGCCCGTGCGCCGGCGCGAACCCGTAGCCGTCGAACCGCGCCGCCAGCGCGTCCGTCGCGGCGATCACCTTGGGCGGGTCCACGTACTGGAACCAGAACATGACGCGGCTGTGGAACTCCTCGAGGCGGCCCACGTCCACCGCCGTCTCGATCTCGTCGGTGCGCCGCAGGCACTCGCCGCCCTGATGCGGAAAGCCCATCCAGTCGACGGTGAACAGCGTGCGGGTCGTTTCCTCGCTCATCCAGGTGTGGATCGCGGCGTCGAGGAAGGTCGCCTCGGGGAAGCGCACCCGGAGCCCGCCGAGATCGATCTCGTCTTCCGGGCCCACCTTCATCGCCTCGTCGAGGTGGTACAGCGCGTGCGTCTCTCCGGCGGCCGGGGCCACCAGCTGGCACTCCGGATGGCGCCGGAGCACCTGCATCGTGTTCCCGGCGTGGGGGACGTCGGGATGGGAGAGGGCGAGGTAGTCGAGCGGCCGGTCACCGAGCAGTTGCTCCAGCGCCGGCAGCAGGATGTGGCCCGAAGCCGGGGAGAGGGTGTCCCAGAGGAGGGTCCGCTCGCCGGTGAGCAGGTACGCGTTCTGCGGAACGTGAAGTTCGCGTCCGGGCGTGTACCAGTCGGCGCCGCTCTCCTGCACGGCGCGGGCGATCCCGGCCCGGTGCGCGCCGCATTCCTGGATCCAGTGGATGCCGGGCCACACGTCCCGCCGCCAGCCAGCGTCGGTCCACGGCGGCATGGTCTCGCTTCCGGGCTCGTTCATGAGGGCCAGTCTACCGAACGGCCGCCCGCCGCCACCAGCCCGGGAGACCCGTGCCCGGCCGGCTCTACCCGAGCCGAAACTTCAGCGCCGCCGCCACCTCCGCCTGTCGTTCGTCAAGGGTGATGAACGAGACATCCGACGGATTCCGCGCGACATACAAGGCACAGGCCACATGCCAGAGATCCGCGCCCCGCAGGTAACCGGCTCGGAGCGCGGCCCGCATCTCTCGAGACAGAGGCGGGTTCGGCTGAATCCACCGGAACCCCGAGACGAGGTTCTCCGGAAAGGGCTTTCCCTCTCTGGCGCAGGCGGATCGCAACTCCGCCTCCAGGAGGTTGGATGAGATCAGATCCCGGAACCTCCGCAATCGACGGACGATATCGTCCGCGCCCGCCTCGACAAAAGCGACCGAGACGATCGCGGACGTGTCCACATAGGCCGTGCTCACTCTCCGCGGTCGGCCAGGAACCGTTCCAGGGCGCCCGGCACCGGCGTACCGAGCTTCATGGGCTCGCGGTGCTTCGGACGCGGCGTAAGGATCCCTCGCCGCTCCAGATCCGCCAGCCGTTCCTCGAGATCCGTGGTCTCGCGCCGAAGCGGACGGAGTTCGGCCACCGGCTCCCCCCGATAGGATATGGTCACGGTTCTGCCCTCCCGGACGTGACGTAACACTTCGGAGAACCGGGCCTTCGCCTCGTAGGTCGAGTAGAGCAATCGCATCGGACGATAATAACTAGTCAGACCAGTCTTTTCAATCCGGTTCGACCGCCCTCCCGTGGCCTGCTCTCGACGGAGACCTCACATTCCTCCCATGGAACCCAAAGGATGGTCTGCTCCATCATCCGGACGTCAACGCGCAGTTGCGACGAGAACGCGCGTATCGCTGACGACCCTGGGCGCGGTGACCCTGGGGACCGTCGCGTGTTCGCCGGCCGGAGAAGATGCGGCGTTTCCGAGCCGTCCGATCGCGATCGTGTCGTGGGCGACGCCGGGGGGGCCGACCGACCTCCTCTCGCGGGCCCTGGCCGAGGCCGCGCCGACGCACTTCGGGGGGCAGCGGGTGACCGTCATGACCCGGCAGGGCGGGGCGGGGGCCGCCGGCATGCAGTACCTGCAGGGCCGGGAAGGGGACCCCCACGTGCTCGGCGTCTTCACGGCGAGCGGCACGGTGAACATGGCGACGGGGCGGATCCCGTTCGCGCCGGAGGACTTCACCCCCATCCTCCGCATCCAGATCGATCCCTTCCTGATCGCGGTACGGGACGACAGCCCGTTCCGCACGCTCGGAGACCTGTTCGCGGCGGCCCACGCCCGGCCCGGCGAGGTCTCGATGTCGGGGTTCGGGGCGGCGTCGGCCCATTTCCTCGGCTTCGCCCGCTTGCGGTCCGTGGCGGGAGACCCGGATGTCCGCTGGATTGCCTACGAGGGGTCCGCCGATGCAGTGGTGGCGGCGCTCGGCGGCCACACGGACGCGGCCCACACGAACTACAACATCGTGCGCGAGCACCTGCGCGCGGGGACGATGCGGGTGCTGGGGGTCGCGCTTCCCGTCGAGGCGCTCCCGGACACGCCGAGCTACGCGGACCAGGGGTACGACCTCCAGCCCGTCCACTGGCGGGGCGTGGTGGGACCGCCGGGACTCGCCCCCGAGACGCGGGCCGACCTCCGCGCGCGGCTGCTGGCCGCGATCGCGGATCCGGGGTTTCGCGAGTACATGGAGCGCGCCGCCCTCGAGTACGCGACGATGGAGGATTCGGACGCCTTCGGCGCCTGGATGGTGGAGGAAGTGACGACGAGCCGGGATCTGCTGAGGCGCCTGGGAATCCTGGATGAGTCGAGTTGAGTAGCCCCTCCGCGCGCCGGGACCCGCCGATGCGCCTGCTCGCGGAGGCTGCGTTCCTCGCGGTCGTGGCGGTCGGCGTCCTCCTGGACTCTCGGAGCTATCCCGCCTCGCTCGCCGAGGGCGCGCCAGGGCCCGCCTTCTTCCCCCGTCTCCTCGCCACGCTCCTGATCCTCTGCGCGGTCTGGCTTGCGGTCCGCGCCAGGCCGTGGTCTCCCCCGGAGGGGCCTCCGAAGCCGGGTGCAGATGGCGGCACCGGGGTCGATTCGGGCCAGAGACGTTCCCGCGGGAACGTTTTTTGGGGCGCCGGGGCCTCGGTCGGGGCCTCGCGCGCGGTCGGCCCAGGCGTCCGCCTGTGGTTCGCCGTGGCGTGGATCGCGGCTTTTCTCCTCGTCTGGTCCCGGCTCGGGACGGTGGTGTCGGTTCCACTCCTCGTCGTCGGGCTCATGTGGCTGACGGGGGAACGCTCGCGGGTGGTGCTCGTCTCCGTTCCGCTCGTCTTCGCGGGGTTCATCTATCTCGTGTTCATGGTCGCGCTCGGCGTGCCGCTCCCCGCCGGGTTCTGAGGGACCGCGCCGCGTGTCCGCCTTCCTCGACGGCCTCCTGACGGCGCTTCAGCCGGGGAACCTCGCGGCGCTCCTCGCCGGGAGCCTGCTCGGCGTGTTCGCCGGAGCCATGCCGGGGCTGAGTTCGACGGTGGGACTCGCGCTCGTCCTCCCCGTCACCTTCGCGCTCGACCCCACGCCGGCGCTCCTGATGATGGTCTCGATCTACATGGCGGCGGAGTACGGGGGATCGATCACCGCGATCGCGATCGGCGTGCCCGGGAGTTCGCCGGCGCTCGCCACCACCTTCGACGGCTACGCCATGACCCGGCGGGGCGAGGCGGGACGCGCGCTCGGGATTTCACTCTTCTCCTCGATGATGGGCGGGCTCCTTGGGACGGTGCTCCTCGTGCTCGCGCTGGGGCCGCTGTCGCGGGCGGCGATCGCCTTCGGGCCGGCGGAGTACTTCGGGCTCGGCGTGTTCGGGCTCTCGATCGTTGCGAACCTCGTGGGGAACGATCCGCTCAAGGGGTTCATCAGCGCGCTGCTCGGGCTCCTCTTCTTCATCGTCGGGCTCGACGTGCTCACGGGAGCGCCGCGGCTGACGCTGGGCACGAACGCGCTCATGGACGGGCTCGGGCTGGTGCCGATGCTGATCGGCTTCTTCGCGATCGCCGAAGCGCTGAAGGCGGCGACCGGCGGGCGGAAGGCGACGGCCCCCGCCGGCGGGGTCACGGGCCGGCTTCCGAATGCGCGCGAGCTGTTCGGGCTGTGGCGCCCGATCCTGCGCGGCTCGGCGATCGGCGGGATCATCGGGGCCATCCCCGGCGCGGGGGCGACGATCGCCTCCATCGTGGCGTGGAACGAGGAACGGCGGGTATCGAAGACGCCCGAGCGGTTCGGGACGGGCGTGCCGGAGGGGATCGCGGCGCCGGAGGCGGCGAACAACGCCTGCGTGGGTGCGGCCATGATCCCGCTGCTGGCGCTCGGGATACCGGGGTCGGCCAGCGCCGCGGTGCTTCTCGGCGGCCTCACGGTGCAGGGGGTGGCGCCGGGGCCGCTGCTCATGGCGGAGCGCGCCTCGCTCGTCTACGCGCTGTACGCCGGATTCGTGGTGGCGGTGCTGCTCATGCTCGCCGTGGGACGGCTCGGCATCCCCCTCTGGACGCGCGTCGTGCGGCTGCGGCCCTCGATCCTGATGCCGCTCGTCGTGGCCATCTCCCTGGTCGGCACCTACGCCCTGCGCGGGAACCCGGCCGACGCGTGGGTGGCCCTCTTCTACGGGCTCGTCGGCTTCGCTATGCTGCGATACGGATACCCGCTGGCGCCGGCGGTGCTCGGCCTCATCCTCGGTCCCATGATCGAGACGAACTATCGCCGGGCGCTGACGCTGTCCTCGGGGTCGCACTCGGTCTTCCTCGAGAGTCCGATCAGCCTGGTGCTGCTCCTGCTGGCGGTGGTCAGCTTCGCGGCGCCCGCGGTCCGGAGCCGGCTGATATCCGCACGAACGCGCGGTTCCGGCGGATCGGGCGGTTCCGGCGGGCTCGGCAAGACACGCCGGAAACACGGACAGGAATCCTGATACCCAACAAGTAAGGAGCACGAGTGAGCGCGACGCGCGCGGTCATCGACTTCATACTCGATACGACGATCGACGATTTTCCGGAGCGGCTGCTGGCCGAGGGGCGGCGCTGCGTCACGGACGGGACGGGGGTGATCCTCGCCGGGTCGACGGACGCCTGCTCCCGCATCGTCCGGGATCAGATCGCGGTCCAGGGAGGGCACGCGGAGGCGACCATCCTCGGGCCTCCCGACACCCGCGCCCCGGCCTCGCTCGCGGCGCGGGCCAACGGTACGGCCGGCCACGCGATGGACTTTGACGATACGCAACTCTCGAACGCGCCCGACCGGATCTTCGGGCTCCTCACGCACCCCACGGTGGCGCCGCTCTCGGCGGGGTACGCCGCCGCCGAGCGGGAGGGGGCGACGGGAGCCGAGTTCCTGGAGGCGTTCCTCATCGGCTTCGAGGTGGAGTGCAAGATCGCCGAGGCGATCGATCCCCGGCACTACATGGAGGGGTTCCACTCGACCGCGACGATCGGGACGCTCGGCGCCTGCGCCACGGCCGCCAAGCTGGCCGGGCTGGAGGCGGACGAACTCGCCATGGCGCTCGGCATCGCGGCCAGCCTCTCGTCGGGGATCCGGCTCGGGTTCGGCACCATGACCAAGCCGCTCCACGCCGGCCGGGCGGCCGAGAACGGCATCCTGGCGGTCGACCTCGCGGCCCGCGGCTACACGGCCGGGCACGACGCGCTCGAGGCGCCGTGGGGCTTCTTCCGCGTGTTCGGCGGCGGCTTCGAGCCCGAGCGGCTGGTCGGCGCCCTCGGCGCCCCCTACACTCTGCTCGACCCCGGCGTCTCCGTGAAGCCCTTTCCCTCGGGGAGCCTCGGCCACCCCAGCATGGCCGCCATGCTCGAACTCGTCACCGAGCACGACCTCGTCCCCGACGACATCGCCGAGATCACCTTCCGCGCCGGGCACAACATCCTGAACCCGCTCCGGTATCCGGTGCCCAACAACGAACTCGAGGCGAAGTTCTGCATCCCCTTCGTCCTCTCGAGCATCGTCCTCCGCCGCCGGGCCGGGATCCGCGAGTTCCACGACGACTTCGTCCTCTCCGCCGAGGCGGCGGAGATGATGCGGCGTGTCACGGTCCGGTTCGACGCGGAGATCGACGCCCGCGGCTACGACCGCATGCGGAGCGCGATCGATATCCGAGTCCGCGACGGCACCGAACTCCACACCGAGGCGGACACCTATCCCGGCGGCCCCGAGCGTCCCCTCAGCCGGGAGGAGTTGCACGCCAAGTTCCGGGACTGCGCGAGCCTCGTGATGGACGACGAGCGGATCGATGCGGCGCTGGCGAACCTCGAGCGGGTGGACGACCTGGGCCGCATCGACGAACTCGTGGCCGCGCTCTCCACCGCCCCCGCCGGACTCCCGGCCGGAGTCCCGGCGTGAGGCCCGGCGTGGCGCGTCCGCGCGGGACCGGCGCGGCGAGGGGAAGCGGCCGGGCTTCTCGCCCCCTCGTCCTGCTGGGGGCGCTGTGGGTCGCAGCCTGCGGCGATTCGTCCGGCTCCGGAGCCCCGGACGCGGACGCCGAAGCGGCGGGGCGCGGTCCATACGACGCGCTCCAGGTGGAGACGAACCGCATGGTGGAGATGCGGGACGGCGTGCGCCTCGCGACCGACGTCTACCGTCCCTCGCGCGACTACGAGCCGGTCGAGGAGCGCTTTCCCGTCCTGCTCCAGCGGACACCGTACGACAAGACCTCGCGCGGCTTGGTCGACCAGGCGCGCTGGTTCACGACCCACGGCTTCGTCGTCGTGCTGCAGGACACGCGCGGCCTCTACGCCTCCGAGGGCGAGTTCCAGAAATACCACGAGTTCGACGCGCCCGACGGCTTCGACACGATCGAGTGGGTCGCCGGACTCGACTACGCGGAGCCTTCCATCGGGATGTGGGGCACCTCCTACGGCGCCCACACGCAGGCCGACGCCGCCAAGCTGAACCCGCCGGGCCTCGAGACGCTCGTCCTCACGATGGGAGGCCTCTCCGACGCCTGGACCCACAAGGTCCGTAACCACGGCGCGTTCGAACTCGGACAGCAGCTCGGCTGGGCCCACCTCCAGCTCGCGGCCGTGGCGGACGACCCCGAGATCCGTCTCCGGCTGCAGGAGGAGCCGCCCTCGGACTGGTTCCCCGACACTCCGTTCCAAAAGGGGGAGAACCCGCTCTCCGTCGCCTCCAATTTCGAGGACTATTACCTCACCATGCAGAACCACGGGGACTATGACGACTATTTCCGTGGTATCGGTCGCAACTGGGCGGAGTACTATGACCAGACGGCGGACGTCCCGATGCTGCACGTCGGCGGCTGGTACGACTCCTACGCCCCCGGGACGATCCAGAGCTTCGTCGAACTTTCGCGCCTGAAGTCGTCCCGGATGATGCTGGTGATGGGGCCCTGGACGCACGGCGGAAACAGCCGCTCGACCGCCGGCGACATCGAGTTCGGAACCGAAGCCGCGATCGAGGACTTCTCGCGCGAGTTCCACCTGCGCTGGTTCGACCGGCAGCTGAGAGGACAGCGCGCCAGCGATCTGTTCGAGGACGCCGCGCGACTGAGAGGCGAGGCGGCCGGCGCGGTCACGATCTTCGTCATGGGCGGCGGGGACGGGCACCGCGACGAGAACGGCCGTCTCTTCCACGGCGGCGAGTGGCGCACCGCGGACGCGTGGCCGCTCGAAGACACCGAGTTGATGCCGTACTACCTCCGCGCCGGGGGCGGGCTGACCCCAGAGCCGCCGGGCGCGGACGAGGGATCGACCGCGTACACCTACGACCCCGAGCACCCCGTGCCCACGATCGGCGGCGCCTTCTCGGGCGCGCTCAAGCGGGGTGGCTACGACCAGCGCGAACGGACGTTCCGGTCGCTCGAGGGCGGCTCCGAGAACGGGTTCTTCGCCTCCGAGGTGGACGGCCGCCGCACCGCGGACCGGTCCGATGTCCTCGTATTCGAGACCGAACCGCTGGCCGGGGAGATGGAGGTGATCGGCCCGGTGAGCGTCACCCTGTGGGCCTCCTCGAGTGCCCCCGATACCGACTTCACGGCCAAGCTCGTCGACGTCTATCCCCCGAGTGACGACCATCCCGAGGGGTTCGATCTCAATATCACCGATGGGATCCTCCGCGCCCGCTACCGGGAGTCGCGTGAACGGGAGACGTTGATGACGCCGGGCGAGGTCTATGAATTCGAGATCCGGCTGTTCCCGACCGCCAATCTGTTCCAGGCCGGCCACCGGATCCGGGTGGAAGTCTCCAGCTCCAACTATCCTCGCTTCGACGTGAACCCCAACACCGGCGAACCGCTGGGCCGCCATACCCGCATGACGCCGGCCGAGAACACGATCCACCATGCCGGCGCGCGCGCGTCGGCGATCCGCCTCCCCATCCAGGTCCCCTCGGAACGGAGATAACCATGCATGACGTCAACTGGCTCGCCGTCCTCGTCGCCGGCATCGTCCCGATGGTCGTCGGCTTCCTCTGGTACGGCCCTGTGTTCGGCAAGCAGTGGCTCGCCCTCATGGAGACCACCACGGAGGAGATCCAGAAGGACTTCAACCCGCTGAAGACGCACGGGGCGAGCTTCGTCCTGTCGCTGGTCACGGCGTACGTCCTGGCCCAGCTCCTCGCCACGATGGGCGGCTCCGGCGCCATGGCGGGCGTGCACGTGGGACTGCTGGTGACCGTCGGGTTCGTCCTCAACGTCGGATACCAGGGCGTCGCCTACGAGCAGCGGAAGCCGGGCATCTTCGGGCTCGGCCTGGGCTTCAACGCCGTCTCCCTCATCGGACAGGCCGTGGTCCTCGCCGTCTGGCCCTGATCCGGGGGGCGCTCACCCGATCCGGCGGTAGACGCTGCTACGGAACGGGCGGGAGGTCTAACCTACGATCTCCTTGAGTTTGGTTTCCAACTCCGTGCCCGTGACAAGCGCGCTGCGGTCAGCGTTGACCTTCGCGAGTCGTTCACGGACGATCTCCGCGTCCACTGCGTCTTCCTTCGACCGGCGACGCCGACGCGCAACAAGATCCCGCGAGTACTCGATCCATCCGTGCAAGAACATTTACGTCACCCCGTTCTGACGTGGTTCGTCTCGGCCGCATACCGCGCCGACGGTTCCACAGTTCCACTATTTCATCCTACCGCCACAAGCAGGTGCTGGCGGTAGAGGTCCACCCCAGCCCGGCGCGGCCTCACTTCGTCGTCCGATCGGGTCTCGAGGCGGGTACCTACGTGCGCGTCGGTTCGACGAACCGACGGGCGGACCCCGAACTGACGGCGGAGATGCGGCGCTTCGCGACCGGCGAATCCTACGACGAGCGCCCTCTGCCCACTGCCGACTCGGAAGCGGTGGACTTCCGAGCAGCTTCAGAGTCGTTCGCGCCCGTGCGGGAACTGAGGCGGCGGGACCTGGAAACCCTCCGCCTCGTGGTCTCCCATCAGGGCCGGTCGGTGCCAACCGTCGGGGGCATGCTCCTGTTCGGCCGGGACCGGCTCGAACACTTCCCCGACGCGTGGATCCAGGCCGGTCGTTTCGCGGGAACGGACAGGGCCGTGATCCTGGACCAGACGCGGCTCGAGATGCCCCCGGTCGAGGCCATCGAGGCGGCGGTCTCGTTCGTGAGGAAGCACCTGTTTCACGGTGCAGCCATCGGCAGCGTGCGACGTACGGATCTCTGGAGTCTGCCGCCCGAAGCGGTCCGGGAGGCGGTCATCAACGCCGTGGTTCATGCGGACTACTCTCAGCGCGGCGCTCCGATCCGCGTCGCGATCTACGATGACCGTCTGGAGGTGGAGAATCCGGGCCTGCTGCCGTTCGGACTCACTCTGGACGACCTTCCGCTCGGCGTCTCGAAACTGCGGAACCGGGTCCTCGGCCGCGTCTTCCACGAACTGGGTCTCGTCGAGCAGTGGGGGAGCGGCGTGCAGCGCATGATCGCGGCCTGTCAGGACTCGGGTCTGCCCGCGCCGGTGTGGGAAGAGATCGGCTTCCGCCTGCGCGTGACAATCCGGACCGAAAAGGTGGGTCCAGCCCTGGTCGATGGGCGGGACAGTTCGATCCTCCGCGTGCTGGAGCGTGGCGACGGACACCGCACCCGCGAGATCGCCCAGGAGGTCGGACTCTCGACGCGTTCGACCCGCACACGGCTGGCCAGACTCGTGGAGAGGGGCCTCGTCCGCGAGGTCGGTACGAGTCCCAACGACCCGAAACGGACTTACGTCAGATCCTTGGAGGACTTCCGGGGCTTCACGAAGAAGCGGTAGATGAGATAGCCGACGACGCCGAGGACGAGGATCGTCGGGATCCATCCCAGGAAATTGAAGATGGCCCCCGCGGCCACGACGGCGGCGGCCCCCTCGATGCGGCCGAGGGTCCGGTGTCGCCCGCGGGCCTTGTCCAGCTCCCGCTGGGTGTAGAGGTCGGGCAGAAGATCCGAATCCGCGTCCTTCATGAAGCGTCCTCCGCGCTGGGGCTGGGAGATCCTACGATGCCGCGAGGGCGGAGGATTCCGCCATTCCCCCTCTCCCGTTTGCGCTCGATTCGGTAAGTTCAAGCCTCGACCGGGCGACGTTCCCGGTCGCTCCCGGACGCTGGACACGCAACGGAGATTCGAGATGCGCTTTCCGATTCCCTCCTGTTCGAAGTTGGCCGGCCGTGCGCTCGCGGTCTGGGTGCTGCTCGGCGGCCTTTCGCTGACGCCGGGACTGTCCCCGGGACCTGCTCCGGGACTGTCCACGGGGCCATCTCCGCTGGCGGCGCAGTCGGCGATGCCCGCGGCCCACGGCGGCTTCGCGGACGCGCAGCGAACGGACGGGGCGATGCCCATCGTGCTTCCGCTGCGGGAGCGGGCGGCCGTCATCGACCTCTGGCTGGAGCGGCGGCTCGAGACAGTGGCGCCCGAGATCATGCGCCGCGAGGGCGTCGACCTGTGGATCGTCGCCGCGCGCGAGTACAACGAGGATCCGGTCATCGAGACCATGCTCCCGTCCACGTACATGGCGGCGCGGCGGCGCACCGTCCTCATCCTCCACGACCCGGGGCCCGGGCAGCCGCTCGAGCGGCTCGCGGTGGCCCGGTATGACATCGGCCCCTTCCCGCGCGCGTGGGATCCCGACGCGGAGCCCGACCAGTGGGGGCGCGTGGCGGAGATCATCGCGGAGCGCGACCCGGGGCGGATCTCGGTCAACCGCTCCTCGACCTTCGCGCTGGCCGACGGGCTCACGGGCACGGAATACGATGCCTTCATGGACGCGCTCCCGGCGAAGTACCGCGAACGCGTGATCCCGGCCGAGCGGCTGGCCATCGGGTGGCTCGAGACGCGGACACCGGAGGAGATGGAGGTCTATCCCCAGATCGTCCGCATCGCGCACCGGATCATCGCCGAAGGGTTCAGCGCGAAGGTGATCCAGCCGGGGGTGACGACGACGGAGGACGTCGTGTGGTGGTATCGCGAACGGATCCTCGACCTCAGGCTCGGCACCTGGTTCCAGCCCAGCGTCTCCGTCCAGCGCCACGAGAAGGCGGGCGGCGCACGGGAGGGGGAGGGGGATTTCTCCGCCCGTCCGGAGGAGAACGTGATCCGGCCGGGAGACCTGCTCCACGTGGACTTCGGGATCACCTACCTGCGCCTGAACACGGACACGCAGCAGCACGCCTACGTGCTGAGACCGGGAGAGGACGCGGCGCCCGCGGGGCTGGTCCGCGCTCTCGCGGGCGGGAACCGTCTCCAGGACATCCTCACGGAGAACTTCGCTGCGGGACGCTCGGGGAACGACATTCTGGCGGGCGCGCTCGCGCAGGCGGAGGCGGAGGGGATCGGCGGGACGATCTACACGCACCCGATCGGCTTCCACGGGCACGGCGCGGGACCCACGATCGGGCTCTGGGACCGGCAGGGCGGCGTGCCGGGCCGCGGCGACTATCCGCTCTTCCCGAACACTGCGCACTCGATCGAACTGAACGCGGCGGTTGCGGTCCCCGAGTGGGACGGGCAGACGGTCCGCATCATGCTGGAAGAGGACGCCTTCTTCGACGGCGAGCGCACGTGGTATATCGACGGCCGCCAGACCGAACTCTGGCTCATCCCGCGATGACTTTTCCGACGCGGGGCGCGCGGACGCGGGGTGCGCGGACGAGGGTCCGAGGGCTGGCGGCGGCGATCGGCGCGCTCGCGGCGCTGGCCGCGGGGGGCGGGAGCGGGCTCTCCGCCCAGATGCCGGACGCCTGGGTGCTCGTCGGTCCGGACGAGGCGGACTACCGGCTGCGGCTCGACCGCGAGGTCGCGCACTCGGGGGGGGTCCAGCATGCGGCTCGAGGCGAGGGGGAACCGCCGCCGCAGCCAGTGGGTAGCGAGCGTGCAGATGGTCGACGCGACCGCCTATCGGGGCCAGCGGATGCGGCTGCGGGGGTACCTGCGGGCGGACGATGTGGATTCGGGCGGGCTCTGGGTGCGGGTCGACGGCATCCTGGAAGGCAGGTACGCCATGCTGGCGCTGGACAACAGCGAGGACCGCCGGGTCGAGGGCACCCGCGACTGGGAGTCCCGCGACATCGTCGTCGACGTCCCGCCCGAGGGGGTGACGATCCTCCTCGGGGCCATGATCACCGGGGACGGCGAACTCTGGGTCGACGACCTCACCTTCGAACCCGTCCCCGCTGACGTACCCCTCACGACGGAACCCGAAGTCGTCGTCACCGACCAGCCCTACGAGCGGCCGCTCGGCGTCTTCCCGACGCCCACGAACATGGATTTCGAACGAGAGATGGAGGACCCGATGGAGTCGAACCGGGAGTCGAACCGATGAGGCCCGGGCGACCCGCGCGCGGTCGGGTCGTGCTGCTGCCGGCGCTGCTCGCGGCGCTGCTCGCGGCGGGGCTCGCGTCGGGGTGCGGCGAGGAGGGGCGCGGCTCGTACCGGCCGCTCCCGCCGCTCGACGTGACGTATCTCGACGGACAGCCGGCCGACCTCGCCCAGTTCAGAGGCCGCGTCGTCGTCCTCAACCTGTGGGCGACCTGGTGCATCCCCTGCCGCGACGAGATGCCGGAACTGGAGGAGATGCAGGCCCGCTACCCGTCGGACGATTTCACCGTGGTCGGGATCTCGATCGACGAAGGGGATGTGGCGCTCGTGGAGGGGTTCCTGAACGAGTTCGGCATCACCTATCCCAACTTCATGGGCGATGGTCCCGCGCTGACGGAGTCGCTGGACCTCTACCCGGGCGTGCCGCACACGCTGCTGGTGGACCGGGAGGGTTTGATACGGGCGTACTGGGGCGGACGCTTCCACCCCTTCGAGCCGGAGACGGAAGCTCTCATAGAGCGCGTACTCGCGGCTGCCGAGTAGCGCGCGGGACCCCGCCGGCGGGTCGATGAGGGAGGAAGTAGCTCGGACAGGCGCTATTGGCCGCGCTCGTCGAGGTGTCCGAACGGGCCGGGATCTGGACGCTGCAGGCGGGCATCTTCCCGGAGAACGAGGGCAGCGTCCGGATTCACGAGCGCGCCGGCTTTCGGCACGTCGGGCGGCGCGAGCGGTTGGGCCGGCTTGCGGGGCGGTGGCGGGATGTTCTGCTGCTCGAAGGGCGAAGCCCCAGCGTCGGGATCGACGCCGCGTCGACGTAACGGGCGAAGCGGCCCCCCTTGACGCGCGGCCCACACTGCGCGATCATTGCGTCCGTCCGGACCTACCCGGTCGTATGCCGGAGGTCACGGGCTGAGAAGGCAGCATCGCAGAATCGGGGGGGCCTCTCAACACGGCCGCCCTTTTTTTTAGGTTTGCGTGGCGAGTGCCACGACCCTGGCGCGGGGGAGACCGCGTCGAACTGGTCAGCGGTCGGCAGGTACGGTTTTTCCGAACTCCGACAGTGACTACAGCAAGGAGTACGGAATGCGCACGACAGGTACAGTGAAGTGGTTCAACGACCAGAAGGGCTTCGGTTTCATCACGCCCGAGGACGGTGGTAAGGACTGCTTCGTACACCACACGGCGATCCAGTCAGACGGTTTTCGCACCCTCAAGGAGGGCGAGGCCGTCGAGTTCGACGTTACGGACGGGACCAAGGGCCCGGCCGCGGAGAACGTGACCCGAGTCGCATGATCGCCGATCGCCACCAGGCGTAAGGTGAGATCAGAAAGGGCCGCCCGGCGACGGGCGGCCCTTTTTTTTGCTATGATCCGGGGGTTCCCGGCCAGCTAGGACCCGATCCACGGAGAATGACATGAGCGCCCGGCGAAGCAGCACCCGTTTCTCCCCTTGGCTCGTCGCGACCCTTGCCCTCCTCTGCGCGTCCCCGACGGCCGCAGCTCAGACCGGAGCCGAGTCCGGGCCGCTGCGCATGGGGGACATCTTCGAGGTCGAGATCGCGGCCGACCCGCAGATCTCGCCCGATGGCCGCTCGGTCGTCTACGTCCGGCAGCGCGCCGACATCATGACGGACAGCCGGTTCTCGAACCTGTGGATCGTGCGCGCCGATGGGTCGGGCCACCGTCCCCTCACCACGGGGGACTACTCGGACGGCTCGCCCCGCTGGTCGCCCGATGGCACGCGGCTCGCCTTCATCTCGGACCGGGGCGGGGATGCGCAGATCCACGTCCGCTGGATGGACACGGGCGAGACCTCGGCGATCACGAACGTGACGGAGCCGCCCCGGTCCTTCGAGTGGTCGCCCGACGGGACGCAGATCGCCTTCGGCAAACTGGTGCCGAAGCCGGCGCCGACGATCGCCGGGATGCCGGCGCCGCCGGAGGGAGCGGAGTGGGCCGAGCCCGCCCAGGTCGTGGAACGGCTCGTGTACCGCTTCGACCAGTTGGGCGATCTCCCGCACGGGTTCGTCCACATCTTCGTGGTCCCGGCCGAAGGGGGATCGCCGCGGCAGATCACGAGCGGCGACATGCACTGGGGCGGGAACGGGATCGGCGGGGCGCACGTCTCCTGGACCCCGGACGGCATGGGTCTGGTCATGTCGCGCGACCCGCGCGGCGGCGACACGGAGAGCGTGTTCGTGGCGGACACGGAGGTGTTCGAGGTCTCCGTCGCCGACGGCACGGCCACGCGGCTCACGGATCGGCGGGGCCCGGACGACGGGCCGATCGTCTCCCCGGACGGACGTCACATCGCCTATTTCGGGATGGACGACCGTTTCCAGGGCTATCAGCTCACGCAGCTCTACGTCATGAACCGCGACGGGAGCGACCCGCGCTCGATCTCGGCCGGGCTCGACCGCGAGGTCTACAACGCCACGTGGGCCCCCGACGGGTCGGGGTTGTACGCCCTCTACGACGACGAGGGGATGACGAAGCTCGCCCTCTTCGGTCCGGAGGACGACGGGAGCGGCCACCGGGTTCTCACCGAGAACGTCGGGGGCGTCGCCCGGGCGTACGCCGGCGCGGACTATTCGGTGGCCGGAGACGGCAGCTTCGCGATGAACTACACGACGCCGGCCATCCCCTCCGAGATCGCGGCGGGTCGCCCCGGGAGCGACGTCCGGGTGCTTACGGGCATCAACGACGACCTGTTCGCGAAGCGCGACATCGGCGAGGTGGAGGAGATCTGGTACGAGTCCTCGCACGACGGCCGGCCGATCCAGGGCTGGATCATCAAGCCGCCCGGCTTCGACCCGTCGCGCGAATATCCGCTCATCCTCGAGATCCACGGGGGACCGTTCTCGAACTACGGGGCGCGCTTCGACCTCGAGAAGCAGCTCATGGCGGCCCAGGGCTACGTCGTCCTGTACACGAACCCGCGCGGGAGCACGAGCTACGGCGAGGAGTTCGGGAACCTGATCCACCACGCGTACCCGGGCGACGACTTCTACGACCTGATGTCGGGCATCGACGCCGTGATCGACCAGGGCTACGTGGATGAGGACCAGCTCTACGTCGTGGGCGGCAGCGGGGGCGGCGTGCTCACGGCGTGGCTCGTGGGCCGGACCGACCGTTTCCGGGCCGCGGTGTCGTGGTATCCCGTCATCAACTGGTACAGCTTCGTGCTCACGGCCGACATGTCGGCCTCCGGGGTCAAGTACTGGTTCCCGGGCCTGCCGTGGGACCACGTGGAGCACTACGAGTCGCGCTCGCTCCTCAGCGTGGTGGAGAACGTGACCACGCCGACGCGGATCGTGACGGGCGAGGAGGACTACCGCACGCCGATGTCCGAGTCCGAACAGTACTTCAAGGCGCTCAAGCTGCTCGGCGTAGAGACGTCTCTGGTGCGTTTCCCGGGCGAGCCGCACGGCATCCGCCGCCGCCCGAGCCACCACATCGGCAAGATGCTGTCGACGCTGGAATGGTTCCGCCGCTACTCGGCCACGACCTCCTGAGCGCAGTCGGCTGGACAGGCGCAACCGCTCTTCGTACTCTCAGAATTGTTGAATATCGAAGGGCGGGAGTACGATATGCAACAATTATTGGCGCGACCTCGTCTTGCGGCGGCGATTCGCGGCGGGTTGTCGGAGGCGCCGGTGGTGGCCCTGCTGGGCGCCAGGCAGGTCGGGAAGACGACCCTGGCCGAGCAGATCGTGTCGACGTGGCCCGGGCCGTCCACCCTCTTCGACCTGGAGCTGGCGGGCGCCCGCGCGGCGCTCTCCCGTACCCCTGAGCGGCTGCTCCGAATCAGTGAGGGACTCGTCGTCATCGACGAAGTCCAGCGCCTCCCGGGGCTGTTCGAGGTCCTGCGTCCCATCCGCGATGCGCGCGACCGGAAGGCCGTCTTCCTTCTGCTCGGCAGCGCGTCCTGGGATCTGATCGAGGGGGTGTCGGAGACCCTGGCCGGTCGCGTCCTGTTCGTGGATGTGGGGGGCTTCTCGCTCGCCGAGACCGGGCCCGAAAACCAGGACCGGCTGTGGATGCGGGGCGGCTTTCCGCGAGCGTACCTCGCGCCGTCCACCGGGGCGTGGTGCCGGTGGATGGAATCCTTCAGACGCACGTTTCTGGAGCGGGACATCCCGGGGCTGGGTTCCCGCGTGTCGCCCGCGGCGCTGGGCCGCTTCTGGGGGATGCTGGCGCACTGCCACGGGCAGATCTGGAACGCCGCCGAACTGGGGCGTTCCATGGATGTGAGCGCCGCGTCAGTACGGAACTACCGCGATCTGCTGGCGGGCTCGTTCATGGTTCGCGTGCTTCCGCCGTGGCTCGAGAACCTCGGCAAGCGCCTCGTAAAGTCGCCGAAGGTCTTCCTCCGTGACAGCGGGATCCTGCATTCCCTTCTGGGACTGGAGGAGGCGATAGAACTGGCGATGCATCCGCGCTACGGCGCCAGCTGGGAGGGTTTCGCGCTGGAGCAGACGCTCCTCGCGCACGGCGAGCGCGAGGCCTACTTCTACGCGACGCAACGCGGGGCCGAACTGGACCTGCTACTCCTGCGGCGGGGCCGGCGCTGGGGCTTCGAGTTCAAGTGCACCGAGGCACCCCGGACCACGAGGTCGATGCATGTCGTGGTCCGGGATCTGGGCCTCGAGCGTCTATGGGTGGTCTACCCCGGGGACGTGGAGTATCCGCTCACCGACACCATCACCGCACTGCCGCTCAAACGGATCCAGGACATTGCGCTCCGTCCATCCTGAGTCGTCCGTCGTGAGAGGGGTGGGTCAGCGGGCGACCTGGAAGGGGACGGTCGCGACCTGGTCGTCCCACCAGATCGAGAACACGCCGCCCTCCCGCGTCATGTCCATGAACGAGATGGAGAGCTGGTCGGTCGACACCATGGTCGTCGACACGTCCATCGTCGTGCGCAGCACGTCCCGGTCGGGCGTGTAGCCGTAAGCGCCCCACAGCGCGTCCGGGTTCTCTTCCTGGAAGGTGTCCTTCGCGCCCCAGTTGGAGAAGATCAGCGTCCACTCGTCCTCGGTGAGCTCGGCGAACACGCTGTATTCGCCCGACGGCAGGCGCTCGCCGCCGAACATGAGGTCGGCCTCGGTCATGAAGCGCGTGGACTGGTCCGCTCCGACGCGCCACAGGGGCGCCCCGCGCAGGAACGACTGCCCGTACTCCGCGCCCGAGCCGAACAGGTCCCGGCCGCGCAGAATCGGGCGGCCGTAGGTGACGACGACCCACGATCCGTCCTGGTAGCGTCCATCCGCATCGAACGAGCCGCCGACCTGGGTCGCGGCCTCGCCACGCGGGCTCATGCGCCGGTCCTGGGCCTCTGCGGCGGAAGCGAAAACGAGCGCCAGGCCGAGGGCGATGGCGAGGCAGGGAATCGAGCGAAACATCTTCTTCATTCGGACCTCCAGGGGGGTGCACGGGGCAGCTTCGTTCAGCGGCGCGGCGGGTCGTTCCTGCGGCGCGCGCCGCCATCCTACCTCCGCGTCTCCGACGGGGAAAGCGGCATGCGTCGCCCTCCCATTCCGCCGCCGATACAATAGGGCGCATGAACAAAGGGCGCATGAACAACAGGTTCGGGTGGCTCGTGGCGGCGGCCGGCTTCTTCGCGGCGGCGTGTGGTGAGGGATCCGGCGCGGGCGAGGCGGGACAGCGGGCCGATGCGGCCGCGGTCCGGACGGAGATCGAGGCCGTGACCCGCCGCTGGGAGGCCTCGCTGATCGCGGGGGCGCCGGAAGCGGCGGTGCCGGAAGTGTTCACGCCGGACGCGGTGCGGCTGCCGTCGGGCGAGCCGGCGGTGCGGGGGCACGAGGCGATCGCCCGCGCGCTCGAAGGCTCCGCCCCCCTCCTCGAGGCCCGGTTCACGATCGACGATCTCGAGGTGGACGGGAACCTGGCGTTCGCGAACGGGACGTACCGCGTGCGAGGCCCCGATGGCACCGAGCTGAGCGGAAAGTTCCTCGAGGTGTGGAAGCGGACGGCAACCGGGTGGCGCATCCACCGGGTGATGTGGGACTAGAGCGCGCTCGATCCCGCCCCGGAAACGTTCCCGCGGGAACGTCCCTGACCGAAGAACCCAGTAAAGACGGGCGTTTCGCGACGCGAAGCCGGCCGGCCGAACTGACAACTCTGCGGGAGATACGGACGCGATGAAGAAGACGGGAAGGACGGCTTCCACGGACGCCGTACACGCGGGGCAGCAGGAGCCGAGGCCCGAGGGGGCCATCGTCACGCCGATCTACCAGACGGCCAACTATGTGCTTCGCGGCGAGGACTACCACGACATCGGGTATATCCGGCTCAGCACGACGCCGAACCATCGCGTGCTGGGGGCGCGCATCGCGGCGCTCGAGCGGACGGAGGCCGCGCTCGTCCTCGCGAGCGGGATGGCGGCGATCTCGGGGTCGCTGCTCACCGTGCTGTCGGCGGGGGATCACGTGCTGGTGCAGGACACGCTGTACGGCGGCACGGCGAGCTTCCTCCAGCAGGATCTGCCGCGGTTCGGGGTTACGCATACGGTGATCGATCCGCAGGACCCGTCGACCTGGGCCGCGCAACTGACCCCGACCACGCGGGCGATGTATGTGGAGACGATCACGAATCCGCTCGTGCAGGTCGCGGATCTCGAGGCGGTGGTGGCCTTCGCGCGCGAGCACGGGCTGGTGACGCTGATCGACAACACGTTCGCGAGCCCGGTCAACTTCAGGCCGGCGGAACTCGGCTTCGATCTCGTGCTCGAGAGCTGCACGAAATACATGAACGGGCACAGCGACATCGTGGCCGGGAGCGTGGCCGGGTCGGCCGACCTGGTGCGCAGCGTTAAGGTGATGCAGGACCACTTGGGCGGCTCGCTCGACCCGCACGCGGCGTTCCTGCTCGAGCGCGGGCTCAAGACGCTGAGCGTGCGGGTCCGTGAGCAGAACGCGTCGGCCGGGCGGCTGGCCGCGCTGCTCGAAGCCCACCCCGCGGTGTCGGTCGTGCACTATCCGGGGCTGGAGAGCCACGCCCAGCACGGGCGTGCCGCGCGCCTGTTCGACGGCTTCGGCGGGATGATGTCGTTCGAACTCGCGGGCGGGGTCGACGCGGCCGAGGCCTTCATCGCCGCGCTGACGATCCCGACGGTCGCGGCCAGTCTCGGCGGCCCGGAGTCGCTCGTCGTACGGCCCGCCGCCGCCATCCACGCGGGCATGTCCGCCGAGGAGCGGGCCAAGGCCGGCATCAGGGACGCTCTCATCCGCTTCTCCACCGGACTGGAGGGCACGGAGGATCTCGCCGCCGACCTCATCGAGGCGCTGGCGAGCCTGCCCCGGGCGGTCGCGGGTCTCAGCGCGTGAAGCCCCCCGGCCTGCCGGAAATCGAGTCGGCGCGCGAGCGCGTCTACGCGGCGGCGCTCCGCTCCCCGCTCGTCCGCCTCGGCGTCGACGAGGGGCCCGAGATCTGGCTCAAGCTGGAGAACCTGCAGCCGATCGGCTCGTTCAAGATCCGCGGCTCGGCGAACGCGATCGGTCTGATTCCGCCCGAGGAGTTGACGGCGGGCGTGTGGACGGCGAGCGCGGGGAACATGGCGCAGGGGGTCGCCTGGAACGCCCGGCGGCTCGGCGTCCCGTGCTCGGTCGTCGTACCGGAGACGGCGCCGCGGCTCAAGCTGGACGCGATCGCCCGACTGGGCGCGACCGCCGTGAAGACCTCCGTCGCCTCCTGGTTCGAGGTCTTCCGCACCCAGCGTTTCGAGGGGATGACGGGACGTTTCGTGCACGCGTTCATGGACCGTGACGTGATGGCGGGCAACGGCACGATTGCGCTGGAGCTGGTGGAGGACCTCCCGAACGTGGACGCCGTCATCGTGCCGTTCGGGGGCGGCGGGCTGGCGTGCGGCATCGCGGCCGGCCTGCGCGCCCTCGCGCCCGATGTTCCCGTGTACGCCTCGGAGGTCGTCGGCCAGGCCCCGTTCGCGGAATCGCTACGCGCCGGCCGGGCCGTCTCGATCCCCTACACGCCCTCCTTCGTGGACGGTATCGGGGGACCGCACGTCGAACCCGCCATGTGGGAACTGGCCGAGGACCTCCTCGCCGGCTCGGTCGAGATCACGCTCGCGGACACCGCCCGAGCGATCCGGCGGCTCGCGACCCGCAACCGCGTCGTGGCCGAGGGGGCCGGCGCTTCCTCGGTCGCGGCCGCCCTGTCGGGGGCCGCCATGGGGGACAAAATTGTCTGCATTGTCTCCGGGGGGAATCTGGATCCGCCCAGCCTGGCGACCATCCTCCAGGGCGGGGTGCCCTGAGCTCCCCGTTGGGTGGCCGGCTTCCCCACCGAGATCCCGAACGACCTTGCGGAGGGCGTGAATCATGACCGACCCGCCGGCCCGCGGCTCCCCGATGACGCTCACCGCCTCCCAGGTGTCGCTGGTCCTGAAGCGCGCGGCCGAGATCGACGCCCGCGGCGACTCGATGAGCGTCGAGGAACTGGAGCGCATCGCGAGCGAGGCGGGGATCGATCCGCGGGCGACCAGAACGGCGATCGCGGAACTGGTCGCGGCGGAGATGCCCACCCCCGTCCCCGAGTCCAGACCTCCGGCGGTCACCACGGCTCGCGCCGGCAAACCGACCACTCCCTCTCCCGGACGCATCCTCGCCGGCGGGGCGGTCGGGGTGGCCTTCGGATTCCTCTTCGCGAGTTCGATAGGGGGCGCCATCGCGGCATCCGGCGGCACGATGATCTACCTCATACTACGCGCCCTGCAGGGCATGAAGCGCGGCAGCCAGCTCGATTTCCAGCTCCAGAACTTCACCCTCTGGTTCGTGGCGGGGTTGATCACTGCGGCCGCGCTTGGGGCGGAGGCCCTCTTGCTGATGGTGCCGTGCTGGATCCTCACTGCAATCACCGGCGGACTCCTCGTCCGCTTCGGACCCAGGGAAGAGATGCCGGAGGAGGACGTCCCACAGATCGAGGCCGTGACATATGACTGACCCCCCCGCAGCCGCCTCCCCGATGAAGCTCACCACTTCCCAGATCTCCCTCATTCTCCAGCGCGCGGCCGAAATCGACGCCCGCGGCGACACGCTGAACGTCGAGGAATTGGAGCGCATCGCCTCCGAGGCGGGGATAGATCCGCGCGCGACGAGAACGGCGATCGCGGAATTCATCGCCGCGGAGGTGCCCGCCCCGAAGCCGCCGGTGCCGGCGGTCGCGGAGGCTCGGCCCGGGACCTCGGCCACGCCCTCGGCCGGGCGCATCGTCGCGGGCGGAGCGGTCGGCCTGGCCTGCGGGTTCCTCATCTCCCTCGAGATTACGGGCGCGGCGCTGGGCGTCGGCGTCAGCGTGATCTACTTCCTGCTGCGTGCGGTACAGAGCATGAAGCGCGGCCGCCAGCTCGACTTCCAGTTCCAGAACTTCGCCCTCTGGTTCGGCACGGTGATCGGCGCCCTCGCGACGGATGTCTTCTTCTCCGAGGAGATCATTGGGCCGCTGCTCCTGGTCTGGTTGGCCACCTCGCTCGTGGGCGGACTGCTCGTCCGCTTCGGACCTCGCCACGAGGACCCGGACGAAGATCTTCCGCAGATGTAGAAGCCGGCGCCGTTTCCCTGCACCCCTCCGGGCTCCCACGCAGTTTGACCACATGCCTGCACTGCGCCATCATTATGCTGGTAGCGAACACCGGGAGAGGCCAAATGGGGAACCTGACTGTACGGAATCTCGACGACAGCGTGATCGCCCGCCTGAAGGCGCAGGCGAGGGAAAACGAACGTTCCCTCGAGGGTGAAATCCGTCATGTGCTCAAGCGAGAGGTGTCGAGACCTCGCCGGGCGGCCGATTTCTTCACACGGGCCGATGCGTTGGCGGCGACGACGGTCGGCAGCCGGCAGACGGACAGTACCGCCCTGGTCAGGGAAGACCGGGTTCGGTGAGAGTCACGGTCGACGCCAGCGTCGCCGTGAAATGGTTCGTTGCGGAGGAAGGGCGCCGCGAAGCTCTCAAGTTGACGGGGGCCCGAATCGACCGGCGCGCCCCAGACCTCATGCTGCCCGAGTGCGCCAACGTGATCTGGAAGAAGAGTCGCTCCGGAGAGATTCGCTCGGCGCAGCCCTTCATCGACCAGATCGCTCGGTTGTCGGAGGCGGTGGCTTTCCACCCCGGCGCCGAACTGGTGCGGGATGCGGCGGAGATCGCTCTGAAGGCCGGACACTCGGTGTACGACTGTTTCTACATTGCCTGCGCGAGGCTGACCGACTCGATCCTGGTCACGGCGGATCGGCGGCTGGCGGAGATGGTATCGCGATGGGTCCCCTCCGTGACCGCCATCACCCTCGGCGACAGGAGTGAGATGGCCCGGATCGAGGCTGCCGGCGTTCGGCTGATCATCAGCCCGGAAACGGTCACGGAATTGATCGAGGCGTGGGACCGTTTCGCGGCTACATGGGACAGCGTGTTGGAGGACATCTTCTCGGCGGAATCAGCGGAATCGACGGAGGGACTGCGGATCGTGAAGCCGGAACACCGGAACCTGGTCGAGAACCTTGTCGTGACGTCGCCGACGTACCGGAAGTTGTTTCAGATGATTCAGAATCTGGACCACGACGAGCGCGTGGATCTACTGGTCCTCGGGTGGTCCGGAAGGGGCGAGCAGATGACGCGAGGGGCTCTCCTCGATCACGCGCTCCGTATGGTTGACCAATTGGACATCAGCTACATCGCATATCTGGGTGCGGACTGGCGTGCAGGTCACGCGCGGCTGGCCGGTTAGCCACGTGGTACGCCTCCGGAACCCACTCGGTTTCTCGCTCTGGCTGGTCGTTTGGGCGGCCGCTTGCGGCGCCCCTATCGACGAGTCTACCGGAGAGGGGCGGTCCGGGACGGGAGACCCGGTCGCCGCCGCGGAACGCGCCTCCGAGCTCCTGGACGCGCTGCTCGACTCCGCCTGGGCGCGCGATCTCGAGACGAGCCCCATCATCCGCCTGCGGGAGGGGCTCGACGTGGAGCGGCTCAACGACCTCGGCTACGAGGAGGCGGAGGATCGGGCCGCCTTCTTCCAGCGGCAACTCGACCGCGCCCTCGCCATCGATGCGGCGGCGCTCTCGGCCGACGAGCGCGTCACGCTGGAGACCCTCCGCTGGCAGGCTGCG
Source organism: Candidatus Palauibacter sp. (assembly GCF_965216145.1). Lineage (GTDB taxonomy): Bacteria > Gemmatimonadota > Gemmatimonadetes > Palauibacterales > Palauibacteraceae > Palauibacter. The sequence continues at coordinate 4,291,886 of NZ_OZ244149.1, read as the reverse complement.
ATGGTCGTGGAGGGGCACCGCTACTTCTGGCTCCAGAGCGTCCTCACCCCCTATTCGAGCGTTCTGCGCAGCTACAGCCAGATCTTCCCCCTCCTCCCGCTGGAGGATGAAGAGGACCTCGACCGTTTCGTGTCGCTTGTCGAGCAGGTCCCGTCCCACGTGCGCGGCCTCGAGGGCTACGTGCGGGGACAGTTCGAGCGCGACTTCATCGTCTCGAGCCAGAACCTGACGCCCGCCATCCAGCTCGTGCGCGCCACGGCGGGGGAGGCGGAGGGCGGCCCGTTCGCGCTAACCGCGGATCGCGCCGCCGGACTGGATCCCGACCGCGTGGCGGAAGCGAGGGCCCGCATCGGCGACATGGTGCGCGACTCCATCAATCCCGCGCTCGAGGAACTCGCCGTCTTCCTCGAGGGGCCGTACACAGCGCGCGCGCCCGCCGGGGTCGGTCTCTCGCAGTATCCCGAAGGCCGCGACTACTACCTCTATCTGGCCCGGCTCCACACGACGATGGAGGTGACGCCGGAAGAGGTGCAGGCGGCGGGGCATGAACTGCTGGCCGAGTTCCGCCGTCGCATGGCGGACATCCGCGATCGCCTGGGGTGGGAGGGGAGCGCCGAGTCGTTCCACGAGCACCTGAAGACCGACCCGCGCTACTTCCCGACCTCCCACGAGGAGGTGCGCGAGCGGCTGCTCGCCGCCTCCACCCGCATGCTCGAGCGCATCGACGACTACTTCCGGGGCGTCCCCGAAGCCCCGTGGGACGCGAGGCGGCTGGCGCCCGAACTCGAGCCGGCGATGACGTACGGCTACTACTCGGCCCCCTCGGCGGCCGAACGGACCGGCATCTACTACTACAACGGATCGAGCCTGGACCAGCGAAGCTGGCTCGGGCTCGCGTCGATCTCGCTGCACGAGCTGATTTCCGGCCACCACTTCCAGATCGCGGGCCAGCGCGAGAGCGAGACGCTGCCGGACTACCGGCGCAACACCTCCTACACCGCGTACGCGGAGGGGTGGGGCTCCTACGCGTCCTTTCTCGGATTCGAGGCGGGCGTGTACGAGGACCTGTACGGCGAGTACGGCTTCTACATCCTGGAGAGCTTCCTCGCGACCCGGCTCGTGGTGGATCCGGGAATGAACTACTTCGGGATGACCCGGGCGGAGGCGCGGCAATTCATGCGCGAGAACACGCTCGAATCCGAGACCCGGATCGCGACGGAATCGCTGCGCTATTCGACGGATCTGCCGGGGCAGGCGCTCGCCTATCAGATGGGGAAGCGCAAGCTGCTCGAGTTGCGGGCCCGGGCCGAGGGTGCGCTCGGCGACGGGTTCGACATCCGGGGCTTCCACGACGTGGTGCTGCGGAACGGGTCCGTGCCGATGGTCGTGCTGGAGGGGCAGGTCGACGCGTGGATCGACGCGGAGGGAGGCGGGAGATGACGAGGCGGACGATGACGACACGGGCGCTGGCGATGGCCGGTGCCCTCGCGCTCGGGGTCGGGGCCGGCCCGGCCGAGGCCCAGATGCCGGGTTCGGCGCCGACGCCGGAGTCCGTCCTGGGGCACGCCGTCGGGGCGGATTTCCGGCTCGCGACCTACGAGACATCGATCGAGTACTTCGAGCGCCTGGCCGCCGCGAGCGACCGTCTTGAGCTGCGCGAGGTGGGGCGTTCATCCTTCGGGCGACCGGTCTACCTGGCGCTGATTTCGAGCGCGGAGAACCTCGCAAGCCTCGACCGGCACCGGGAGATCGCGCAGCGGCTCGCGCATCCCCGCGGCCTCACCGACGAGGAAGCGCGGCGGCTTGCCGCCGAAGGGAGGGCACTGGTCTGGATCGACGGCGGGCTGCACGCATCGGAGGTTGCCCACGCGCAGCACACGATTCAACTCGCGTACGATCTGGTGACGGGAGACGCGGATCCGGAGATGGCCGCGATTCTCGACAACGTCATCCTCCTCCTCTGGCCCTCGATCAACCCGGACGGGCAGACGCTCATCGCGGACTGGTATCACTCGAACGTGGGGACGCCGTACGAGGTCGCGCCCGCCCCCTTCCTCTATCAGAAGTACATCGGGCACGACAACAACCGGGACGGCTACATGATCAACCAGATCGAGTCCCGGTACACGACCCGCGTGGCGCGCGAGTGGGAGCCGCACATCCTCTACAACCACCACCAGAGTTCGCCCTTCCCGACCCGGATCTGGATTCCGCCCTTCGCCGAGCCGATCTCGCCGCACGTGCATCCGCTCATGTGGCGCATGGTGAACCTGATCGGGATGGCGATGTCGCAGGCGCTCGAGGAGCGGGGCCAGCGCGGCGCGACGCACATGGGCACCGGATTCGACAACTGGTATCCGGGGTTCATGGACCACGCGCACAACTTCCACAACGTCGTCTCGTTCCTCACCGAGACGGCGCTGTACCGGTACGCGACGCCGGGGTTCCATACGATCGGGGACTTCCCGCCCTCGGAGCGGGACCTGCGGCCGGAGTCGCTCTACTCCAGTCCGTGGGAGGGCGGGTGGTGGCGGCTGCGGGACGCCGTCGACTACATGCTCACGGCCCCGGTCTCGGTGCTCGACGTGGCGGCGAAGTACCGGACGGACCTCCTCTACAACCGCTACCAGGCGGGCCGGGACATCATCGCCGAGTACGAGGAGGGGCCGCCCTACGCGTACTTCGTGCCGCAGGCGCAGCGGGATCCCGTGGCGGCGGTTGAACTCCTGCGCCGGCTCGCCTTCAACGGGATCGAGATTGACCAGCTCGAGCGGGCGGTGAGCCACCAGGGCCTGGACCATCCGGCGGGGACGTGGGTCATCCGCATGGACCAGGAGTTCGCCAACTTCGTCCGCCAGTTGTTCGTCATCCAGGACTATCCGGACCTGCGCGAGTACCCGGAGGGTCCGCCCGACCAGCCGTACGACGTCTCCGGGTGGACGCTCCCGCTGCAGATGGGGGTGCGGGTGATCGAGGCCGCGGCGCCGCTCGGCCCGGAGCTGCGGGATGCGCTGCAGCCGCTGTCCGGCGAGGCGCTCGCGTGGGACGCGGAGGTGGAGGACGCGTCGCCCTTCGACTCGCCGATCGGGGTCGGGCTCGACTCGCACCCCGTGGCGGCGGCGATCACGCCCCGGGAGGGCCGGATCACGGGCGGTGGATCGGCGCTCGTCGTCGAGCCGGCCCAGAACAACGCCTTCAAGGCGCTCAACCGGGCGTGGGCGGCCGGCGCCCGGGTCTCGTACCTGCCCGGCGAGCCGGGTGCGGGCGGCGAGCCGGGGAGCGGCGGCCGCTACGCGATTTCCGGGCTCCCGGGAGAGACGGGGGTCGTCCGCGATCTCGGACTGCAGGCGTCGCGGGGCGGCGGCGGCGCGAGCCTGCGCCAGCCGCGGATCGGGCTCTACCGCCCCTGGAACGCGAGCCTCGACGAAGGCTGGACGCGCTGGGTGCTCGAGCGCTACGGGTTCGACTTCACCAGCCTCCGCAACGCGGACGTCCTCGCCGGTGACCTTGCCGGCCGGTACGACGTGATCCTCATGGCGGACCTGTCGCAGGGGCAGATCCTCAACGGGTTCGCGAAGGGCTCGGTGCCGCCGCGTTACGCGGGCGGCATCGGTCCGGAGGGCGTACGGGCACTCGACGCCTTCGTGCGGGACGGGGGCACGCTCGTCACGCTCAACCGCAGCTCGCTGTTCGCGATCGAGGAACTGCATCTGCCCGTGCGCAACGTCGTCGCCGAGTTGAGCCGGCAGGATTACTTCCAGAGCGGCTCGATCCTCGAGATGATCGTCGACCCGTCGCACCCCGTGATGTCGGGGATGCCGCAGCGGGCCTCTGTCGTCGTCGGACAGAGTCCGGTGTTCACGACCGAGGAAGGATTCGAGGGACGCGTGATGGCGAAATACGAGGCGGAAGGTTCACCGCTCCTGTCGGGATATCTGCTGGGAGCCGAACATCTCGCGGGCTACGCGGCGGCGGTCGACGTGGCGCACGGGGCGGGACGGGTCGTGCTGCTCGGCATGCGGCCGCAGTGGCGCGGGCAGCCGTTCGGGAACTTCCGCATCCTCTTCAACGCGGCGCTCTACGGCCGCGAACTCGCCGCCGCCACGCCGGAGTCGGCGGAGTTCTGGACCGCCCCCGAGGATACGGAGGACGAGACGGAGCGTGAGACAGAGCGCGAGGGCGAGCCCGGGGACGGCGGACCATAGCGGCCCGGCGATTCCGACCCGGCTGGACGGGCTGGATGCTCCTCTTCCTCCTCGCGACCGCGGCCGTGCTCGCTGCGTGGGCCTTCTGGTGGGAACCCGGACGGCTCGTCCTGAACGAGATCGAACTCGAGGTGCCGGGGTGGCCGGAGGGCGAGGAGACGCACATCGCGCTCATCGCCGATCTTCACGTCGGATCCCCCAGAAACGGCCGCGAGAAGCTCCGGCGCGCGGTCCGGCGCGTGAACGAGACTCTTCCGGATCTGGTGCTCATCGCGGGGGACCTGACGATCGACAACGTGCTCGGGGGCGGCTTCGTCCCGCCCGAGGAGATCGCCGAGGACCTCGCCGCGCTGGACGCGCGCTACGGCGTGTTCGCGGTGCTCGGGAACCACGATCGGTGGCTGTCGGCCGGGCGGGTTGAGGAGGCGCTGACCGGCGTCGGGATCACGGTGCTCGACAACCGAGGGCAGCGCGTGCGCGTGCGGGGGCACGACACCTGGATCGCGGGCGTGGCCGACTACTGGACGGGTCATCCCTCGATCGACGACGCACTCGAGGGCGCGGGCGCCGGCGAGCCGGTGATCCTGTTCACGCATAACCCGGATCTCTTCCCCGAGGTGCCGGCGCGTGTCTCGCTGACGCTCGCCGGGCACACGCACGGCGGCCAGGTCATCATCCCCTTCGTCGGTCCCGGGATTACCCCCTCCCGCTTCGGCGCCCGTTACGCGGCGGGTCACGTGGTCGAGGACGGACGGCACCTGTTCGTGACCACGGGGGTGGGGACGAGCCGGCTCGGCGTCCGCTTCCTGGTGCCGCCCGAGGTGGTCTCGCTGAGGCTCACGCGCTGCGAATCCTGCGAGTCGCCGCCGGAGTGACTATCATCCCGCCGAAGACGATCATGCCGCCGCCGCGATGGGCGCCGATTCCCTGAAACCGGAGTAGTGCCGAACATGCTGTCGGTCCCGAAACTGCGCGTCCGGGAGATGCGACTCGCGCGCGCGGGCTGGTTCCTCGTTGTCCCGGGTCTGGTCATGCCGCTCGCCGCCGCCGCGCAGGAAGACAGGCTCCCGCCGCCGGAGGGTTGGCTCGCCCGTACGGACCACGGGGGCGACGGAATGGACGCGGTGCGGGAGATGCCGCCCGGCTGGCACATCACGACGGGGCCGGCGGGCATCTTCTACCATCCCGAGACGACGGCGAGCGGCGACTTTCGCGTCGAGTCCACGGTGTTCCTGTTCGACCCGGAGGGGCGGAACGAGGGGTTCGGCGTCTTCTTCGGGGGCACCGACCTCGAGGGCGACGGCCAGGCCTACACCTACCTCCTCCTCCGCCAGGACGGGAGCGTGATCGTGAAGCGCCGGGATGGCGGGGAGACATCCACGCTGCTCCCGTGGACGAAGCACGATGCGGTCGTGACCTGGGCGGCGCGCGGCGAGGGCGCGGCGACGGCGAAGAACGTCCTCTACGTCGCGGCGGCGGGGGACGATCTGATCTTCGGCGTGAACGATCAGGAGGTGTTTCGGGTGGGTCGCGACGGGCAGCACGTGGACGGCGTCGTGGGCCTGCGGGTGAACCACGGCCTCAATTTGCATATCTCGGCTCTGGAGGTGACCCCCGTGGAGGTGAATGATGGCTGAGTCCGGCGGGGCACGGCTGGAGGCGATCTGGCTCAAGTCGGAGAAACTCAGTCCGATGCGGCCGGTGTCGGAGGCTACTCTCGTGGCGGGGCAGGGGCTGGAGGCCAACGCCGATCGCGGCGGCTATCGGCAGGTGACGCTGCTCGACGCGGGCGCCTGGGAGGTCGCGACGCGCGAGGTAGGCGTCGAGCTCAGCCCGGATGCCCGCCGGGCGAACCTGCTGGTCCGGGGCGTCGATTTCCGCGACACGGCGGACCGGGTCCTGCGGATCGCCGGCTGCCGCATCAGGATCCGCGGCGAGACGCTCCCCTGCGAGCGCATGGAGGCCGCGGCCGCGGGGCTGAAGGCGGCGCTGGCGCCGGACTGGCGCGGCGGCGCCTACGGCATGGTGCTCGAGGGCGGGCCGCTCGCGCTCGGCGATGCGGTGGCCTGGGAATTCTGACGGCCGGGCCGTGAGGAGATCGCGGACGGCGGCGGGGCTCCTCTCGCTGTCCGCCCTCGCTGCGGGGTGTGAACCCCCGGCTCCGGCGTCGGGGCCGCCCACCCTGGCCGGGTCGCTCTCGGTCTACCAGGCGGAACTCTTCTATCAGAAGGTCGGCCTCGGGGACCCGGTCGTCGTCGTGAACGGGGGCCCGGGGCTCGACCACTCGTATCTCCGCCCCTGGCTGGGACCGTTGGCCGAGACGCACCAGGTCATCTTCTACGACCAGCGAGGGCTCGGCGCCTCGAACGCGGTGCTCGACGCGACGAGCATCTCCATGGAGCGCTACCTGACGGACATCGACCGCATCCGGGAGGGCGTCGCGGGAGAGGAGCAGTTCACGCTGCTCGCGCATTCCTGGGGCGCGATCCCCGCGCTCCTGTACGCGCTTGAGCGGCCGGAGCGGCTCACGGGCCTCATCCTCGTCTCGCCGGTGGAGCCGGGCAGCCGGTTCCGGGATCAGACGGACGGGAACCAGCTCGCGCGGCGGGATTCGGGGGATGTGGCGGCGCTCGATTCGATCCAGCGGACGCCGGCGTTCGCGGCCCGGGACACGGCGGCCATGAACCGGCTCTTCTTCCACGTCTTCCGCGGCACCTTCGCCGACACGGGCGTGGCGGACAGCCTGCTGCGCCTCTCACTCCACGAGCGGACGGCGCGCCAGGGTCAACAGGTCGCGGCGCTCCTCATGGCGCCGCTGCGGGGGCTCGACTTCTGGGACCGTCTCGGGGACGTCGCCGTCCCCGTGCTCATCGTGCACGGCGCCGAGGACCCGATCCCGGTCGAGATGGTGGAGGCGATGAACGAGGCCCTGCCGGACAGCCGTCTCGCGCGCATCGCGGGCTCGGGGCACTTCCCCTTCATCGAGCAGCCGGCGCGGTTCTGGCCGGCGATCCGGGACTTTCTGGGCGCGCGGGCGGAGGGCGGTCCGTGACTTCGGGCGACGAGCCCGGTCCGGTAGACGATCCGGCCCGGCTGCTCGACGCGCTCTCCCGCATCAACGCCGCGCGACGGGATCCGGTGTACAGTCCGGCCCGCGTCGGTGGCCTCCTGGAGGGATTCGAGACGCTCGTGGCGACGCTGCCGGGGGGGGATCGCGGTCCCGCGGGCGCCGCCTCCCTCGCCGAACTCGAGGCCCTCCTGAGCGGGGAAGGCGCGGGGGACGCCGTGACGGAGCTGCGCCGCTATCTCGAGCCGGTCCTCGACCGGCTCATGGAAGAACTCCTCGACCACCCGGAGCGGCGCCTCGCCGCGTACGGATCGCTTCTTCCCGGGGAAGACAACCACCATCACGTGGCGACGCTGGTGGGGAGATGGGTCCCGGGAACGGTCGAAGGCGCGCTCATCGACCGCGGGTGGGCGGCGCGGCAGGGCTATCCCGGCTTCGTGCCCCGGGTTTCGGGCGCTCGCGTGGCCGTGAAGGTGTTCGAGAGTCTCGCGCTGCCCGAGGCCTGGGGGCGGCTGGATGCGTTCGAGGGAGCGTCCTACCGCAGGATTCTCATCCCGGTCGAAACGGAGTCGGGCCGGGTCGTGTGCAACATCTACGAGTGGATCGGCCGCGTTACTCCTCGGCCTTGATCTCGTCCCACACCGCGTCCAGCGTCTCGAGGTCGGCGCTCCGCCACGCGATGCCGCGCGCCTCCGCGACCTCGATCATGCGCCGGCAGCGGCGCTCGAATTTCTCGATCGCGCCCAGAAGGGCGTTGGCGGGATGGGCTCCGGCGAGCCGGGACACGTTCACGACCGAGAACAGGAGGTCCCCGACCTCGTCGACGACGCGGGCCCCCGCCTCTCCGATGCGGCGCGGCCGCGGGGAGGCGTCCGCCGTACGGGCGGCGCGCTCGAGTTCGGCCGCCTCCTCCCGCACCTTCTCCAGGGGCCCCGCCAGGTCGGGCCAGTCGAAGCCGAGCGCCGCCATCCGCTCCTGAACCCGCGCGGCACGGCTGAGCGGATCCAGCCCCGCGGAGACCCCGGCGAAGGGGTCCGTCCCCGCGGACTCCGCGGATTCCGGCTCGCCCCTCGCCTCGGTCCTGGCCTGGCGCTCCGCGGCCTTCAGCGACTCCCAGTCCGGCGGCGCCTCCGCATCGCCGTACACGTGCGGGTGCCTCGCTTCCATCTTCGCCTCGAGCGCCTCGACGACGCCGGCGGCCCCGAAGGCGCCGCGCTCCTCGGCGAGGACGATCTGGAAGGCCACGTTGAGGAGCAGATCGCCGAGTTCGCCCGCGAGGCCCTCGTCGTCGTGGCTCCGGATCGCGTCGGCGACTTCGTGGGCCTCCTCGAGGAGGTAGGGGCGCAGCGTCTCCGGGGTCTGCTTCGCGTCCCAGGGACAGTGCACGCGGAGGAAGCGGACGAGCGCGAGGGCGCGGCCCAGGGCTTCGTCTCCCTCCCGCGCCCGCTCCGCATGCAGGCTTTCGGCATCGGTATCGACAGGTTCTTCGTTCATGGCACGGTTCATGGCGCGGGGAAGCTAGGCTCGATAGGGTGGCAACTCCAGTTCGACGAGCGATTCCCCGATCTCGCAGGCGCCCCTTGACCCGCAGTCCCGCAGACCCCGCCTGCCGAGCCTGGCTCGAGGTCGATCTGGCCGGGCTGACGCGCAACGCGGAGCGAGTGGCCGATCACGTGGCGCCCGCCCGCCTCGTGCCCATGGTCAAGGCCGACGCCTACGGCCTGGGTGCGATCGCGGTCGCTCGCACGCTGGACGGGCTGGAACCGTACGCCTTCGGGGTCGCCACCCCGCGAGAGGGAGCCGAACTGCGGCGCGGCGGGATCGAGCGGCGGATCGTCGTGTTCGCGCCCTCGGCCGCCGCCGAGGCTTCCGAACTCCTCGAGGCGGGACTCGACGGCGCGGCGCTCAGCCTCGACTCGCTCCGGAAACTCGCGGCCCGGGCACGGGCCGAGGCGGGACGGATCGCCGTGCATCTGGAAGTCGACACCGGAATGGGGCGAGCGGGGCTTCCCGCGGCCGCGGCCGCCGACTGGGCGCCCGAGGTCGCGTCCGTCCTCTCCGGGGGCGGGGTCTCGCTCGACAGCGTCTACACGCACTTCCATTCCGCGGGGACGGACGCAGCGGTCACGCGCGGGCAACTGGCGCGCCTCCGGGCCGCGGTCACGCGCCTCGAGGCGGCGGGCGTCGACGTCCCTCTCCTGCACGCGGCCAACAGCGATGCGGCGATGGGGGATCGGCAGTATCATCTGGATCTCGTCAGAGTGGGGATCTACCTGTACGGCGGGAGGCGGGGGACGGGGATCGCCGAGGCGCCGGCGGATCCGGAAGGCGTCGCGCGGGTACGCGCCCGGGTGCTGGAGGTCCGTGACCTGGCGCCGGGATCGACCGTCAGCTACGGAGCGATGTACACCACGAGCGGCGCCGAACGCCTCGCCACGCTCGGGATCGGTTACGCCGACGGCTTGGCGTGGCGTCTCTCGAACCGCGGGCGAGCGCTCGTCCGCGGGATCCGGGTGCCGATCCGGGGCGGGGTGTGCATGGATGTGACCTCGGTAGACGTTTCTGCGGTGTCGGGTGTCGAACCGTCCGACGTGGTCACGCTGCTGGGCCGGGACGGGGCGGAGGAGATCACCCTTGCGGAGGTCGCCGCCGCCGCCGGTACGATCGAGTATGAAGTGCTGACGGCGATCGGTCGCCGCCTGCCCCGCTGCTACGCGGGCGGGCCGGACCACGCCGCTGAAGGGAGCCGATGACGAAGACGCGCGCGCAGGATGGAGTCACGCTCTCGTGGGAAGATCTTGCCGCCGAAGCGAGGTCTGCCCGCGAGCGAGCGCACGCCCCGTACTCGCGTTTCGCGGTGGGGGCCGCCCTCGAGGCCGCGGACGGGCGAGTGTTCGTGGGGTGCAATGTCGAGAGCGCCTCCTATCCGGTCGGGACGTGCGCGGAACGGGTCGCGCTGGGCCACGCGGTCGTCTCGGGAGCACGGTCCTTCGCCCGCATCGTGGTGGCGTCCGGTGGAGCGGTCCCCGCGTCGCCGTGCGGTATGTGCCGCCAGGCGCTCGCCGAGTTCGGTCTGGAACTCGAGGTCATGAGCGTCGGCGGGAACGGAGTGGCGACGACCTGGCGGCTGCGGGACCTCCTGCCGGCCCACTTCGGCCCGCAGCAGCTCGGTCTCGCGCCGGAGGCCGCTTCGTGAACCCTTCGCCCGATCGATTCCCCGCGGCGCTCCGGCTCTGGATCGTGGCGCTCGGGACGCTCGCCGTGCTCGCCGCGTGTACGGAGGACCCGCTCTCGCTCGGTCCCGGCGAGGTCCCGGGGGCGGGCGCGCAGACGAGGGATGTGACGGTTTCCGTGGCGGAGCTCGGGACATGGCGGGACACGACCGTGACCGGCTTCGCGCTCCCCTCGAACGCGCCGTTCGTCTCCGTGTCGAACGGGCCGCTGGTGGCGAGTCGCGCGTTCGCCCGCTTCAACGTTCCGGACACCATCCGTACGCTGGGCGACACGCTGCCGGTCGCCACCTTCGAGGAAGTGGAACTGCTCGTGCGGATCGACACCGTGCGCTCCGAGTTCGGCGGCTTTCCGCTGACGCTGCGGCTGCTCGCTCTGGAGCAGCGTTTCGATCCGGACTCCGCGACCTGGCAGCGGGCCGCGACGGGCGTGCCGTGGGAGGAGCCGGGCGGCGATCTGGGCGTCGAGATCGCGTCGGGCGTTCTGGAGGCGGCCTCCGACACCCTCCTCATGCCGGTCGCCGTGGCGGAGGACTCGCTGATGAGGGCATGGCAGGACGAGGACGGAGGAAACGGATTCGCCCTCGTGGTGGAGGGTCCGGAGACGAGCCTCCAGGTCAGTCGGATCGTCCTGAGGTATGATCCGACGCTCGTCGGACGGCAGTTCCCCGTTCCCCAGGCGCAGCAGTGGGACGAGCGCACGTTCGTCCTCGATCCGCCGCTACCGCCGACGGGCTCCGAACTGCGCATCGGGGGGCTCCCCGCGTCGCGGATCTACTTCGAGTTCGCCCTCCCCGAGAGCCTCGGCGGGACATCGCTCGAAGGGGTCACGATCAGCCAGGCCGAGGTCATCCTGTATCCACTCGCCGCTCCCGAGGTCCATGCCGCGGAACGGGCGATCGAGGCACGGAGGGTCAGCCTGCTCGGCGACCCCTTCGAGCGGGGCGCGAAGACGCCGATCGGCAGCTCAGATCTGCAGGGGACGCGGCTCCACCCCGACCTCCTGGGTAGCGGGGAACCGGTCCGGATGAATCTCACCTTCCTCGTGGCGCGAGCGGTGGCCGGCTCGGAACGCCGCATCCGGATCGGTTTTCGCGGGGACCCGGACGCCCAGATGCTGGGCTACTGGGAGTTCGGCTCCGTCGAATCGCCCCCGGAGTTCCAGCCCCGGCTCCGGCTCGTGTTCAGTTCGGCCCCGAAGTTCGGTGTGCCGTGATGCGCGGCGCACGCCGGTTCGGGACCGGCCTCGTGCTGGCCGCGCTCGTGGCGCCGCCGCTCGCGGCCCAGGCGCCGCTCACGTCGATCGGCCTCGGCTATCCGGTCGCCCCGGTGGACGGCCGGGCGGCGGCCCTCGGCGGGTCCGGCACGGGGCTGCTCGGCGGATCGTTCACGGTCGGGAACCCGGCCGACCTCCTGCTCCACGAGGAGCCGGGCTTCTCACTGTCGTTCTCGGGCGAGGGCGTCACGATAGAGGGTGACGGGACATCCCTCGACACGGGGCGGGAGCGCTTCACCACGATCCGCGCGCTGGTGCCCTTCAACGGTTGGGCGGTCGGCATCGCCTTCGGCGGTGAGTTCGACCAGGACTGGTCGAACATCTTCCAGGATACGTTGCGACTGCACGACGGCGCGGTCCCGTACGAGGAGACGCGGGAGCACAACGGCGGGATCAGCAGTGTCGACCTTTCCCTCGCGCGCCGGGTGGGGCCGTTCGGCGTCGGGATCGCGGTGCAGCGGCTGACGGGGGCGCTGCGGCAGTCGTTCTTCCGCGGGTTCGATGATCCGACCGGCGGCGCCCCCGCACTCCTGGACATCGCGGGGGCCCAGGAGCTGTCCTGGCGTGCGTGGCGCTTCAAGGCGGGCGGGTCGGTCCGGGTGTCCGACCGGGTGGTCGTCGGAGCGGGGTTCGGGCGGGGAGGGACGCTGTACGCGACCGTCGAGGGCTCCGATAGCCCGGACGCGGAGTTCGACCTGCCCTCGTCGCTCGAACTCGGGGGAAGCGTGCGCGTGACGAGCCAACTCCTGATCACGGCCGGTGCCGGACGGACGTCGTGGTCGACGGTCGAGCCGCTCGCCGGGGGGGCCGGCTCGGAGTTCACCTCGCACGATGTCGCATGGCTGGGCGGCGGGATCGAGTACGGAGGGATGTCGCTCCTGGGCGGGCGGCTGCCGGTCCGAATCGGGGCCCGCCGAACGGGCCTCCCCTTCAGTCCGGGCCCGGAACCTCTGGACGAACAGGCGTTCACCGGCGGCTTCGGGTGGGAATTCCAGGAGGGGCTCGCCGTGTTCGACCTCGCCTTTGAAGCCGGTTCTCGGGGCGACGTGGCGACCCTGGGAATCGCCGAGAGCTTCCGGCGGGTGACGCTGTCCTTCTCGCTGCGGCAACGCTAGCGTCCACGACATGAGCACGACGGTGAGCACGAGTCTCGTCAGCCTGAAGACTTCCGGCGGGCGGCGCGCCGCCCCGGCGGGCGTTCGCGGTCCGCGCCCGTTCGGCAGCCGCGTCTACATAGAGACGTACGGCTGTCAGATGAACATCAACGACACCGAGTTGATGGAGGGGCTGCTGGCGGAGGAAGGGTTCGTGCGCGTGGACGGTCCCGAGCGCGCGGACGTCATCCTGGTCAACACATGCGCGATCCGGGAGCACGCCGAGCGACGCGTGCGCGGCCGCATCGGCGAACTGCAGCGCCACCGCAAGCGGCGTCCGGAACTCGTCCTCGGCGTGACGGGGTGCATGGCGCAGCGGCTCGGCCCCCGCCTCATGGAGGAGGCGGTCGGTGTGGATCTGGTGGCCGGCCCGGACGCCTATCGCGGCCTGCCGGAGCTGATCGGCTCGATCCAGGCGAACGCGATCGAGCGGGGCCAGACGCTCCTCGAACTCGACGCGGAAGAGAATTACGAGGGCGTCGCCAGTGTGCGGCAGCAGGGGGTAAGCGCGTGGATCACGGTCCAGCGCGGCTGCGATCACCGCTGCACCTTCTGCATCGTGCCCTACGTGAGGGGGAGCGAGAAGAACCGGGCGCCCGAGGCGATCCTGGCCGAGACGCGACGGGCGGTCGCGGACGGCTTCAGCGAGGTCGTCCTCCTCGGGCAGACAGTCAACTCGTACCGGTTCGACGACGGGGACTTCGCGACGCTGCTGCGGGCTGTGAGCCGCGTGGACGGGATCCGTCGCGTCCGCTTCACCTCGCCCCACCCCAACGACGTCACGCCGGAACTGCTCGGCGTGATGGCGGAGGAGCCGGCCGTGTGCCGTCAACTCCACCTGCCCGTGCAGTCGGGGTCCAACCGGGTGCTGAAGCGGATGGTGCGGCGGTACACGTCGGAGGTGTTCCTGGAGAAAGTGGAGGCGACGCGCCGGGAGGTGCCGGGGATCGCCCTCTCCACGGACGTGATCGTGGGCTTTCCCGGCGAGACGGAGGCGGACTTCGAGGCCACGCTGGAACTCATGCGAGGCGTGAGGTTCGATGACGCCTACACGTACAGGTACTCCCTGCGCGAAGGGACGCCCGCCACGCGCTTCCCGGCGGCGGACTTCGTGCCGGACGAGGTGGGGGGCGAGCGGCTGGAGCGCCTCATCGGCGTGCACCGCGCGATCCAGCGAGAGATCAACGAGTCCGAGGTCGGGACGGTGCGCGAGGTGCTGGTCGAACGGCCGGCGCGTTCCCCCGGGGACGTGCTGGGCCGGACGGAGCAGAACAAGGTCGTCGCCTTCCCCGGCGATCGCGGGCGAATCGGCGTCTACACGACGGTGCGGCTGACCGGGACGACGGGGGCCACGTTCATGGGTGTGCCATGCCACGCGGATGAAGGGGGCTTCCGATTCGTTACCTGACGCGCATCGTCGTCTTCGCGGTCGTCATCCTCGCGGCCTTCTGGTTCACGACCGAGAACGCGAACGAACTCGTGAACGTCGACCTGGCCTTTGTACGCATCCGTGCCTCGCTGCCCCTGGTCGTGTTCGTGTCCATCCTCGGGGGCATGGGTCTCTCGGCTGCGCTCGCGTGGCACGCCGAACGCCGCGTCCGGAGACGCGAGGCGAGCCGGGCCGCGATCGTGCGGCCCCCGGCGGACGCGATGCAGGGTCTCGGGGAGGACCCGGCGGCCCCGCGGTTCCAGGCGGAGGAGCGCGGCCCGCCGCTTTGAATCCTCGTTGACGATCGCTCCGAGCGTGGGGACGGACCCTGCGACCCGGAGGCTGATCGACGCGGTTTTTTCCCTCGCCCCTGCTCCTCATGGCGCTGGCGCTGGCCGCCGGCGACGTGGCCGCGCTCGCGCTGGCGCGCGCGGACGGCGCCGTCCCTCCGGGCGCCGTCGCGGTTGGGATCGGCCTCCTCTGTGTGCTCGCGGGCCGGGCGGGGGTGCGCTCCGCCGCGGGCGATCGCCGGGGGCGCGGCGTCCCGTTGGCCGTGGCCCTCGCTCTCGCGGTCCTCGTCGGGGTGCTGGCGGGTCTGCCGCGGGGGACGGCGGCGCTCGGCGCCTGTGTGGCGAAGCTGGAGGGGAACGCGCCGGCCGTGGCGGCCGGCACGGTCGCGGACGCGGTTCCGGCGCGAGAGGCGGGCCCGGGAGCCGGCCTGGTCCGGGTGTCGATCCGCGACGCCCGCATCGTCTCGGGCGGGGCGATCTGCCGCCTGGGCGCGCTGCGCGCCTTCGTGCGGCCCGGCGCGGCGCACGAGGCCGGCTCGGCGGTGCTCGCGCGGGGCACGTGGCGGAGGGCGGACCCCGGTCGGCTGCCCCGGCCGCCCGAGGCGCTCGGCTGGCTGAGCGGCGCGAGCCTCGAGGCGCTCCCCGCCGAGCACGGGGTAAGAGGCCCGCGCGGCCTCGGCCGCTGGATCATCGGGTGGCGGGCGGCGCTGCTGGCGCGGCTCGACGCCCGGCTCGCGCCCCGGCACCGCGCGATCGGGAAGGCCCTGCTGCTCGCCGACCGGAGCACGCTCGATCCCGCCACGCGCGATGCGTTCGTGGGGGCCGGCATCATCCACCTGCTCGCGATCTCGGGGCTCCACGTCGGCCTCATCGGCGCGTCGCTCTCGTGGCTCATCGGCCTGCGCGTGCGGGGACCGCGGCGCCTGCTGTGGGCGGCCGCCTTCACGAGCGGCTACGTCGTCCTCATCGGGGCGCCCCCCTCGGCGGTCCGCGCCGCGCTCATGTTCTGGGGCTGGGCGCTCGCCTTCCGCCGGGCGCGGCCGGCCCGGATCGGCGACCTGGCGGCGCTGGCGGCGACGCTCGCGATCCTCGCCGATCCGCTCATCGTGACGGACCCGGGCTTTCAACTCTCGTTCGCCGGCTTCACGGGCGTCGTGTTCGGGGGACGGGTCAGGCTCCCCCGCCCGCTCTCGGGCCGTCGCGTGAAGGCACTCGCCCGCCCGCTGGCCGTGAGCTGCGGGGCCTTCCTCGCGACGGCGCCGATCGCGGCGTTCCACTTCGAACGCATCGTGATCGCCTCGATCCCGGCCAGCGTAGTGGCGGGCGCCGTGGTGGGGCTGGCGCTGCCGGCGCTCGCGCTCACGCTGATCCTGCCGTGGGGCCTGTGGGTGCTCTTCGCCGGCGCCGCGGACGCATCGCTCGCCTGCCTGGCGGCGATCGCGTCGTTCTTCGCCGACCTGCCGCTCAGCTGGTCCGGGCCCGGTCTCGGCCCCCGCACCTGGCTCGCCGCCGCCGGGCTCGCGGCCCTCGCGCTCGACCGGACGCGGGTGCGACGCGGCCTGGGCATCGTGGCCGTCGGCGCCGGGCTCGCGCTGGCGAGCGCCTGGCCCTCCGTCCGGTCCCTGCTCGACCGGGGCACGGCGCTCGTCTGCACGCTGGACGTGGGGCAGGGTGACGCCGCCGTGGTGCGGACCGGCGCCGGCCGCTGGCTCGTCTTCGATGCGGGCCCGGGCGGCGCGTTCGCCGCGGCCGGCACGGCATCCGGCCGCCCCGCCATGAGCGATGCGGGCGGTCGCGTGGTCGTGCCCTTCCTGCACGCGGTGGGCGCCCGCACCGTGGAACTCTTCGCCATCTCCCATCCCCACCTCGACCACTATGGCGGCGGGGCGGCCGTCTTCGACGAACTGCGCGTGCGGCGCGTGTTCGACCCCGGCGTCCCCGAGCCCAGCGCCGCCTACCTTGCGTTTCTCGAGCGGGTCGAGGAGGAGGGCGCTTCGTGGCACGCGCCCCGCGCCGGCGACCGCCTGCGCATCGACGACGTCGAACTCGAGATCCTGTGGCCGGAGGAGGAGGCCGGGACCGACGCGAACGAGGGATCGCTCTCCTTCCGGCTCACCGTGCACGGTTTCCGCTACGTGAACACCGGTGACGCCGGCGAACCGGTCGAGCGGGCGATCCTCGCCCGCCTCGCGCCGGACCGTCCGCAGGCTGACCTCCTCAAGCTCGGCCACCACGGGAGCCGTACCTCGACCTCCCTCGAATGGCTGCGGGCGATCAGCCCCGAGATCGCGGTCATCTCGGCCGGCATGCAAAACAGCTACGGCCACCCGCATGCCGTCACGCTGGCCCGGCTCGACTCGGCCCGGGTAGAGCGCGTCTGGCGCACGGACGTTGACGGACCCCTGTGCGTCGAGAGCGACGCGGACGGCTGGCGGATCGTCGACCCGCCCTGATGTCCCGGCTTGACGCGAAAAAGCGCCCTTCCGTAACCTTGGCGCGCCCCCATCCCGAGCAGCCACGGGCTGCCGAGCACGTCTCCCGCGGAGCCGCCGTGAGCAGATCCATCACCACCGTCGAACACTTCATCGCCGAGCAGGAGCGCGAGCACCCCAAGGCCACCGGCGCCTTCACGGACATCCTGCTCGGGATCAGCCTCGCGGCGAAGGTCATCTCCGCGGCGGTGAATCGCGCCGGTCTCATCGACATCCTCGGCGTGAGCGGCGCCGAGAACGTCCACGGCGAGACCGTGCAGAAGCTCGACGACTACGCGAACCGGGTGCTCGTCAGCGTGCTCGGTCGCTGCGGCAGCCTGAGCGGCATGATCTCCGAGGAGGAAGAAGGGTTCATCCACATCCCCGAATCACGGGACCCCGGCCCCTACATCATCGCCTTCGACCCCCTCGACGGAAGTTCCAACATCGACGTGAACATCTCGGTGGGGACGATTTTCTCCGTATACCGCAAGCGGAGCACCGGGAAGAGGGTTCGGAAGAGCGATCTGCTGCAACCCGGATCCGCGCAGCTGGCGGCCGGTTACGTCCTCTACGGGTCGTCCACCATGCTCGTGTTCACGACCGGGGCCGGCGTACACGGCTTCACGCTCGACCCCGGGATCGGCGAGTTCCTCCTCTCCTACCGGAACATGAAGATCCCCTCGCCCGGGAAGAACATCTACAGCATCAACGAGGCCTACCACGATCAATGGACGCCGGGCCAGCAGCGACTTGTCGAGCGCTTCCGGCGCCCTCCCACCGGCGGCGCTCCCTTCTCGGCGCGCTACGTCGGCTCGATGGTGGCGGACTTTCACCGCACCCTGCTGCGCGGCGGGATCTTCATGTACCCGGGGACGAGGGAGAAGCCGGAAGGGAAGCTGCGGCTCCTCTACGAGGTGGCCCCCATGGCGCTCCTCTGCGAGCAGGCGGGCGGGCGGGCGAGCGATGGCCGGCGCCGCGTCCTCGACCTCGAGCCCAGCGGCCTGCACCAGTGCGTGCCGACGTTCATCGGCAGCCCGGACCTCGTTGAGATGGCGGAGCGGTTCCTGGCGGAGGAATGACGCGAAGAGGGGGCCCGAAGGCCCCCTCGCATATCGCAATCAGGATCGGATGACCGCTCGACCTGACCTCTACAGCGACAGCCGCACGCCCAGCTGAAGCGCCCACCGGGACAGGATGTTGTCGATGTTCAGCACATCGCTGGCATCGGCCACGCCGTCCTCATTCTCGTCGCCCTGATAGAACCGGACGATGGGACGTCCCGTGTCGGAGTCGTAGCCGCGGAACGACAGGATCGTGGGGGCCTGGAAGGGTGCGTACCTCTGCCTTCCCCACTCCTCGTTGAAGAAGTTCCCGACGTTGATGAAGTCGAGCGTGACCTGGAGGTTCTGGCTGCCGGCGCCCGGCAGGGGCAGGTCCTGGGCGATCCGCAGATCGAGGCTCCGGACCCACGGTTCGCGTGAGGAGTTTCGGTCCACGATCTGGCCCCTGAAGGCGTCCAGGCCGGGTTCGTTGCTCACGAAGGCGTCCCACGCCGCGAAGCCCAGGCACCCTCCGCAGTCCGTCTGGAAGATCGCGTCATCGGCGTCGCCGGGCACGAAGACGAGGTCGTTGAACCTTCGGCTGTCGTTGTTCGCGTCGCCGAAGTACGTCCAGCTGAAGGGCCGGCCCGCCCGCGCCTCGTAGAACGCGGTGATGGTCGTCCCTACGTCCTCGCTCCAGCCGATCCGACCCGACACCGACGCCACGATCCGGTGCTTGATCTCGAAGTCCGCCGTCCCCTCGCCCGGATCGTTCGGGTCGACGCCGACCTCGTTGTACTGGAAGTTCGAGATCGCGCGGCTGGACTGGCCGCTGTTCACGTCCGTGGCGTCGGTCCACGTGTAGGACAGGCTCCCGAACATGTTCGGCAGGAAGTCGCCCCCGAACCGCTTCTGGAGCTGGGTCGTGAACTGCACCTGCCGCCCCTGGTTCGTGTTGTCGAGCAGGAAGACGCCGGGCGAGAACTCGGGGTCCACCTTCTCTCTGGCGAAGAACACCCGGCCGTCGCTCGCCCGTCCCTCGCGGACGAGGCTCAGATCCTGGAACAAGACGTCGTTGACGTTCTTCGTATAGATGCCTTCGACCGTCAGCACGAGGCGGTCCCGCAACTCTCGATCGATCCCCACCGTCGTGCGCCACGCCTGCGGGAATCGGAAGTCCGTGTCCGTCAGGTTCACTTCCGTGGTCGGGATCACCGCACCCGGAACCCTCGGCAGACTGTTCGGGTCGCCCGTGAACGGCGGCGGCGTGCAGCCCCGGAAGGTGGCGCAGTCGATGCGGATGAAGTCCATTCCCGTGTTCGAATACTGGTTCGAGAGCCACACGAAGGGATTGCGGCCCGTGAAGATGCCGGTGCCGCCGCGGAGCTGCGTCGTCCGGTCCTCATCCAGCGCCGCGTTGAAGCCGAGCCGCGGCGACCACATGACGTTGCCGCTCGGAACATCGCTCGTGTGCCGTCCGAACGCGGCGGCGAAGTTCGGGTTCTCGATCGGCTCATCGGGCAGCGCCATGATGTCGGCACGCAGCCCCAGCGTGACGTTGAAGCGGTCGCCGAGGGCGATCTGGTCCTGCGCGTAGAAGCCGAACTGCATCGCGCCCCATTCCGCTCTCGGGAAGCGTTCGGACAACCGCGAGATCGAAGCCCGATACCGGCTCGCCATACCCTGCCGGAAGTCCTCGAAGCCCGAGAACTCCCACTGACCGAAGGCGTCCTGGATGAAGAGGTTGGAGAAGGAGTAGAACTCGTTGTGCGTCCCGAACGTGAGGGTGTGGTCGCCCCGGAAGAGCGTGACATCATCCGTGATCTCGAACACGTCCTGGTCGAGCGCGTTCTGCTGCGAGAATCGCTCCAGTCCCAGCGTCACGCCTTCGCCACGGGGGCCTTCCGTGATATCCACCTCCGGGAAGATGGCGAAGTCCGGCGTCCGCGCGTCGCGCTGCCGCTGATACGAGACGCGGAACATGTTCGACGTGCTGTTGCCGAGGCGACTGTCCAGCTGCAGCACCGTCGAATTCGACACCGCGTCGAAGGTGTAGCCCTGGCTCGGCAACCCCACCTCGCCGCTGTGTCGGCTGATCCCCCGCGCCGAGTTCGCGTTCACGTGGTTGTGCCGGAACGTGAGGTGGTGGTCGTCCGACAGGTTGAAGTCGAGCCGGCCGAAGAGCTTGAGGTCGTCGGTGTCCCGCTGGAGCGTCTCCGCGAACGCGCCGGGATTGTAGTTGTACACGGTGTTGGCGATATCGATGATCTCCGACACCGAGGCCGCGTTCACGTCGATGGTGTTGATTTCGCTGCTGCCGATGAGGCCAAGCGCGAGCGGACGACTCGCTTGCTTGATCTCGCCGCTGGCGAAGAAGTGGATCCGGTCGCGCTGGATCGGCCCGCCCGCACGGAACCCGGCCTGCAACTCGCTGAAGTCACTCAGCCCGAGGGTGTCGAGCTTCCCGGTAAAGCCCTCGTTTCGGCCGAAGAAGTAGCCCGAGGCGTCGAAGTCGTTCGTCCCCGCGCGCGTGACCACGTTGATCGACCCGCCGGTAAAGCCGCCCTGGCGGATGTCGAAGGGCGCGATCGCGACCTGGAACTCCTGCACGGCGTCGAGCGAGATCGGCTGCGAGTTCGCCTGGCCACCCGGCGTGCCGCTGGCCGGCAGGCCGAACACGTCGTTGAGGATCGCGCCGTCGACGGAGATGTTGTTGAAGCGGTTGTTCTTCCCGCCGATGCTGATCCCGCCGATGTTCTCGCTGCTCCCGATGTTCGTGCCCAGCGCCTGCGGCGTGAGACGCGCGAAGTCCTGAATGCTGCGGGCGATCGTCGGGAGGCTCTCGATCTCGCGCGTGGTCACGGTCTGCTGCGGCCCGGTGCGCCCGCCGGAGAGGATCGCGCCGCGCTCCGCCGTCACCGTGATCTCGCCGAGGGCGACGGCCTCCACGGCGAGCACGAAATCCACCCGCCGGTTCTCGCCCAGCGAGAGGACGAGGGCCTCGGCCGACTCGTCCTGGTGGCCGATGAGCGAGACGGAGATCGAGTACGGTCCGCCGACCCGCATGCCCGGGATGTTGAAGCGCCCGTCGCCGCGGGTGAGCGTCGAGTAGGATGTCCCGCTGGGTCCGTGCACCGCGGTGACCACGGCGCTTACGAGCGGCGCCAGATCCTGTCCGGTCACCCGTCCATTAACCGCGGCCTTGGTGACGCCCTGCGCCCGCGCCGCCGCCGGCGCGAACAGGCCGCCGAACGCCGCGAAAGCGACGATCGCCGCGGTTCTCAATGGGGTTGTGTATTTCATTGGCCTACTCCTGCCTGAGGTAGGAAAAAGAAAGGCGCAAGCGCCGGGTCTTCCACTTCCAACGATAAACGGCCCGTCACCCGAAAATGTAACGGAGGCCGGGAGTTTTCGTAACGCCCCCACGCCCCCGACACCCTGCGCGCAGGACCCGCGGAACGACCGACCGCTGACGGCCGTGGCCGCGTCGCGACGAATCGGCGAGACGGCCGTGTAAGGGTTCCGCCGACTCGTGGCATCTGGAGATCAGAAGGGAGTCTCCCTGGATGCTCCCACGAGCAGGTCGATCTTCAACCGTAGGAGGGAGATGGTATGAGAAAGTCGAGCACGAACAGCCTGTTGGCGCTGTGCCTCATCGCGGCGTATCCGTTGGTTCCCGATACGCTGGCCGGTCAGGCCCCGGACCCCGGGATCCGGGTGACTGCGGCGTCCGGGCTCGTTGAGCACGCGTCCCCGCGAACGGTCAAGCCTGTCCACACCTCGGCTCCGTCTCTGCTTACGACGGAGGAGTCGTTCCGCTGCGCCGCCATCCTGGCCGGGTCGGCGGACCCGCCCCGATCACGCACCCGGGGAACGAACGGTACCGCGGAGGCGGACGTGCTTCCATCAACCGCCCCGGCGACCCTGCCGCAGGGGTGCGCGGATTACATCTACAGCGATTGCAGCACCGGTGGCGGCGACCTCTGCGTCGAAGCCTGCGGCTTGACGGAGACATGGTACGAGTTCGGCACCCTCGGGAGCGTGACAGTCCTTTGTAACTACCGCAGGTGCGGAAAGAACGGGATTGCCGCGAGCGGTTCCCATTCCTTCATGTATTAGAGCCATGGACACCCACAAGAGGCGGAGGGCTCGGATTCCTGTTGCCGTTGCGCTGTGCCTTGCCTCGCCGCCGCTGGCGGGGCAGCAGCGGCTGGCCGTGGACCACGAGGCGGGAAGGGAGGTGGTGAACGACTGGACGCGCGCCTTCCTGACGCACGTGTTCGAGGTGGACCACGCCCGAAGGCTGATCTACGCTGCGGAGGTCGGTGAGCCGGCGTTCGTGGTCGCCTTCTCGATTGCGGACGGTGCCTTGGTAGGCACCTACGGCAGGGGACGCGGCGAGGGCCCGGGCGAGGTGCCGTTCATGGTCCAGGACGTGGCGGCGGCCGACGGGGGCCTGCTCGTGTCCGATGGCCGCCGCATCCACTACTGGAGCCTGTTCGGGGATTCTACCTGGACCTGGACTCCCGACCTGAATTTCGCCGTAAGTGTCTGCGCCATGGGTGACAATCCCGTGGTGCCGCTCCTGGACGGGGCGCTTCGGGGGCCCGGCGGCGCCCGCCTCGGCGCGGGTCGGCTGCCCCTGGCGCAAGCCGGTCGTTCGAGGTCTCTCCGCGGCACGGACGGCGTCTGCCTCGACAGTGTGGCGTACTTCTTTGTGGAGGACGCCATCGCCGGCCATACGACGGGGGGGGAGTCGATCGCCGTCCCCGTCCCGCGCGAGATCACCGAGGGCGTGAGGGATTGGCGGGCGTCCAGGCCCGATGGCGGGCGACATAGCAGTTCGTACGCAACGCTGTCGCAGGACGGCCGGGGCCGTCTCGTGCTCACGCTCCTGAGTCATATGCGTCTCGGGTTCACCGCCGCCGTCATCGATCCGGCCACCGGCTGCTACTCGCTCCTGCTGGACGAGCGGAGCAACGTTCATCGATCGATCATGGGGGTGCACCGCGACAGCGCCATCGTGTACGAGCGGGGGGTCAGCGTCCGCGAGATCAACGGTCGCCGCGCGCGCGTGATCGACGCCGAGGCGTTCATGATCGCCCTGCGTCCCCTGCGCCCGGCGGGCGGCGCCCCCTGCATGCAGTAGACGGACGTTAGCGGCGGCTTCCCTCGGCTTCGATCCAGCGGGGGGCTCGGGGGATGGCGAGAGGCTCCGGTTGCGCCTCGAGGTACGCCACGAGGGCTTCCAGGTCGGCGATTCCGACGGCCACGGTGGCCTCGGCCTCGGCGAAGGTCGTATAGCCCCCGCCCCCGGTCGAGAGGAAGTCGTTGACCGTGACCTCGTATCGGCCCTCCGGCCGGACCGGGGAGCCGTCGTCGAGCGTCACCTCCAGGATCCGCTCGCCCTCGGCGGCGGCCGGATCGTAGCGGACCGTGATCCCGCTCACATGGAGGTCCGTGCCTCCGGACGGCCGGACGGAATGCTCCAATGTCTGCAGCAGTTGCGCGCCGGACATCGTGTGGCGGATGAGCATGTTGCCGAACGGCTGCAGTTCGAACAGGTCGGAGTAGGTGACGGGTCCGGCGGGGAGCGGACGCCGGATGCCGCCGTTGTTCATCAAGGCGATGTCCGCGCCGCTCGCCGCCCGTTGGGCGTCGGCCACGATCCGGCCGAGGGGGAAGTCGCCGTCCCGCGGGGCCGGGAGCGCCTCGGGGAGTGTCACGACGACGCGGTCCATGAGATCGGAAAGTTCGGCGCTGTAGGAGGCGACGATCTCCACGAGGCCCGGATCCGGCGCGATCTCGTCCGCCCACACCCGGTGGATGCCGAGGCGACGCGCGCTCACCGTCCCGTCCGCGTCCCGGTCGATGCGGCCGAGGCCGTAGGCGGTGGTGTTCGAGAAGGACTGGATGACCGGCACGCCGCGGATGTCGGTCTCGACGCGTGAGTGCGTATGTCCGGTGACCGCATAGTCGAAGCGCCGCGTGGTCGCCGCCAGCGCCTCCAGAGCCTGGCCCTCACACGCGTCGTTTCCCTCGTCGTCCGCTTCGCAGAAGGCGCCTTCGTGCATGACGGCCACGACGAAATCGACACCCTCCTCCCGCACGACGGGGATGTAGCGGTCGAGGGCCTCGGCGATCGATCCGAATTCGAAGTCCGCCACGTTCGCGGCCCGCGTGATCGTGGGGGTGGACGGCGTGACCATGCCCACGAAGCCGATCCTCACGCCGTCCCTCTCGACGATCGTCCAGGGCCGGACCCAGTCGGGGTGCCGGTCCGTGCTCCTGAGGAAGATGTTCGCGCCGAGCATCCCGAAGTCCGCCTCGGTCACACGCTCGACGAGCACGTCGACGCCCCAGTCGAACTCGTGATTCCCGATCGCGACCGCGTCGTAACCGATCGCGTTCATGGCATCGATCGTGGCGCGGCCGTCGGTGAGGTTCGAGATCAGCGTCCCCTGCATGAAGTCGCCGCCGGAGACGATGAAGAGCGGACACTCGGGCACCGCGGTGCGCTCCCTCGCGACGTACGCGGCGAGGGCGGCCGAGCCGCCGACAAGCCGGCCTTCCGACCAGCTCTGCTCGGCGGGGAGGAGGCGGCCGTGCGTGTCGTTGGTCGAGAAGATTCGGGCGCAGACGGCGTCGCCGGTCGCGGCCGTGGTACTCGAATCGTCGGGCGCACACCCCGAGAGCCCCCAGAGCCCGGCGAAGGCGAGGAGGCCGGCGCCGCGGCGGCAGACCATCAGGTGTCCTGCAGGGCCTTCAGGCGCTCGAGGTCGACGAGCGGCGCGGCGTAGTTGCCCGTCCAGCAGGCGTCGCAGAACGGGCCGTGGTCCGCGACCGCTTCGCGCATCCCCTCCATGCTGAGGTAGCCCAGCGAGTCGACGCCCAGGTGCTCCCGGATCCCCTCCACCGAATGACTGGAGGCGATCAGCTCCTCGCGTGTCGGCATGTCGATCCCGTAGTGGCAGGGCGAGCGCACCGGCGGCGAGGCGACCCGGAAATGCACCTCTCGCGCCCCGGTATCTCGCAGGAGCGCCACGAGGCCGAGGCTCGTCGTCCCCCGGACCAGCGAGTCGTCTACGACGACGATGCGCTTGCCGTCGACCAGTTCGCGTACGGGGTTGTATTTCACGCGCACCTTGAAATCGCGCCCGGTCTGCGTCGGGTGGATGAACGTCCGGCCCACGTAGTGGTTGCGGATGAGTGCGAGTTCGAACGGCAGCCCGCTCACCTCGGAGTATCCGAGCGCGGCCGAGTTCGAGGAGTCGGGAACGGCGAACACACAGTCGGCCTCGGCCGGATGCTCGTGGGCCAGCTGGCGCCCGAACGCCCGTCGCGCCTCGTCCACGCTGCACCCCCACACCCGCGAGTCCGGTCGCGCGAAGTAGACGAGCTCGAACAGGCAGGCACTCGGCGTCTCGGGAGGCAGCGGCCGCATGGATTCGACGTGGCCGGCGCGGACCTTGAGGACTTCCCCGGGGGCCACGTCCCGCACGTAGGCGGCTCCGATGATGTCGAGCGCGCACGTCTCCGACGCGAACACGACGGCTTCCCCGAGCCGCCCCATCACCAGTGGGCGGAAGCCGCGCGCGTCCCGCGCCGCGTAGACCGTGTCGCCGATGCAGAGGAGGAGGGAGAAGGCACCGACCACCTGAGACAGCGCGTCGTCGATCTTCCCGTCCAGATCGCGGCGCCGCGATCTGGCGATGAGGTGGACGATGACCTCGGAGTCGGCGTCGGTCTGGAAGATCGATCCGTCGTGCGCGAGCGAACGCTGGAGCTGGTTCGCGTTCGTGAGGTTCCCGTTGTGGGCGAGGGCGAGCGGCTTGTCCTCGTACTGCACGAGGAGCGGCTGGGCGTTCCGCAGGCTGGAGTCGCCCGCCGTCGAGTACCGCACATGCCCGATCGAGAGCGAGCCCTCGAGCCCGGCGAGCGTCCGGTTGTTGAAGACGTCCGCCACGAGCCCCATCCCCTTGTGGACTCTCGAGGCGCCCTCGTCATCCACCGTGACGATCCCGGCGGACTCCTGCCCGCGGTGCTGGAGCGCGTAAAGCGCCAGGAAGGCGAGTTCGGCCGCCGCGCCGGAGCCGCTCACGGCCACGATGCCGCACTCCTCGCGCGGCTTGTCGACCTCCTGCGCCGGGCGGGCCGCGCCTCCGGTCGGTTCCGTCGGGAGCTTTCTCATGCGGTGATGCCTGCCTCTTCGCTCATGCGACGTGGGATCGCTTGCTCGTAGATGCGGGCCAGCTCCCGGACCGGCGGAGCGATCGCGTGGCCGGCGCCGGTCAGCCGGCACGGGCTGTCGGGCCCGTCCACGGTGCCCACGCGCTCCACGGGCACGCCGTGGCGCCGCCCGTGCGCGGCGATCCGCTCGCCCCCGCCGGGCCGGCACGTGAGCACGACGCGCGAGTGCGACTCGCCGAACCAGCGTCCCGCCGCCGACAGGTCCGCACCGGCGGGCGCCAGGTCGAGATCGACCGTGCAGCCGACCGGCCCGCCCGCCGCGCGGACCGCGCACTCCGCGAGCGCCACCGCAAGCCCGCCGTCGGAGCCATCGTGCGCCGACGCGAACGCCCCGTCCGCCGCCCCCTCGACGAGGAAGTCGACCAGCGCCGCCGCTTCGCCGAGGTCGACCGCGGGCGGCAGCCCGGCCACGACGCCGTGACAGGCGGCGAGGTACTCGGAGCCCCCGATCTCGTCGCGTGTCACGCCCGCCACCCAGATCTCGTCCCCCTCGCGCTGAAACGCCGAAGGTACCCGGCGTTCGAGGTCCTCGATCACGCCGAGCATCCCGATGACCGGCGTGGGGTACACCGGCTGGCCCCCCGTCTCGTTGTAGAGCGACACGTTCCCCCCCGTGACCGGCGTCCCGAGCGAGCGGCACGCCTCTCCCATCCCCTCGACCGCGCCCGCAAGCTGGAAGTACACCTCCGGCCGCAGCGGGCTCCCGAAGTTGAGGCAGTTGGTCACCGCGAGCGGCCGCGCCCCGGAGCAGGCCACGTTGCGGGCCGCCTCCGCCACCGCCGCCCGCCCGCCCGTGCGGGGATCGAGCCAGGTGTGCCGTCCGTTCCCGTCCGTGGATGCGGCGAGCGCCCGCCCCTCCGCCGGCAGCCGCAGCACCGCCGCGTCGGAGCCCGGGCCCTCGAGCGTATTCGTCTGCACCGTGGTGTCGTACTGCTCATGGATCCAGCGTCGCGACGCGATCGACGGCGAATCCAGCAGCGTCCGCAGCGCCCCCTCAACGTCTCCGTCCGACGCGAAAGTCGCGTACGGCTCCAGGCTCACTTCCCGCGCCTCGGCCGTGGCCGCGCTCATGGCGCCTTCCCGGACGTACGTGGGGCAGTCGTCCACCAGCGGCTTCACCGGGATCTCGACCCGCACCTTCCCGGCCTCCCGCACGCGGAACATCCCGTCGTCCGTCACGCGCCCGATCGTCGCCGCCTGCAGGTCCCAGCGCTCTAGCACCTCCCGTACCGCCGCCTCGTGCTCCGGCTTCGCGACGAGGAGCATCCGCTCCTGCGATTCCGAGAGGAGCATCTCGTACGGCGTCATCCCCTCCTCCCGGACCGGGAGGTACGCCACGTCGATGTCGATCCCGGAGCCCGAACGGGCCGCCATCTCCGTCCCACTCGACGTGAGCCCCGCCGCCCCCATGTCCTGGATCCCGACGAGGAGGTCCCGCTCGATGAGTTCGAGGCTCGCCTCGAGGAGGAGCTTCTCCGTGAACGGGTCGCCCACCTGCACCTGCGGCCGACTGTCGAGCGCCTCTTCGTTCAGTTCCTCCGACGCGAAGGTCGCCCCGTGGATCCCGTCCCGTCCCGTGCGCGCACCGACCGCCATCACCGGGTTCCCGACGCCCTCCGCCTCGCCCAGGATGAGGCGCTCGAGCGGCAGCACGCCGATGCACATCACGTTGATGAGCGGGTTCTTCTCGTACGCCGGGTCGAAGATCGCCTCGCCGCCCACGGTGGGAACGCCGACGCAGTTCCCGTAATCGCCGACCCCCCGTACGACGCCGTCGAACAGGTACCGGGACCGGGGCGAGTCGAGCGACCCGAAGTGGAGGCTGTCGAAGATCGCGATCGGGCGTGCTCCCATCGTGAACACGTCGCGCAGGATGCCGCCCGAGCCCGTCGCGGCACCCTGGTAGGGCTCGACCGCGGAGGGGTGGTTGTGCGACTCGATCTTGAACGCGACCCCCCAGCCGCCGCCCACATCGATAACGCCGGCGTTTTCCCCCGGACCCTGGACCACCGCCGGACTCTCCGTGGGCAGCGTCTTCAGCAGCGGGCGCGAGTTCTTGTACCCGCAGTGCTCCGACCACATGGCGCTGAACACGCCGAGTTCGGTGAAGGTGGGCTCCCTCCCCATGAGTTCGAGGATCTGCTCCCACTCCTCCGGACTCAGGCCGTGCTCGGCCACGAGCGCGGGACTCATGACGGGATCACCCGGCCGGGCCTCGACGCGGTCCCGGCTCCCGGCGGCAGGGCGGTGCTCGAGCGCGAGGTCGGTCATCGCGAGACCCCCGCGACGGCGCGGTCCACCGTCGCCCGTTCCCCCTCGAGCCGCGTCCGGCCTCTCCCGGAGCCGCTCAAGGCGGAGACGGCCGCGAGCAGCGACCGGAAGACGCCGAGTCCGTCCGTGTTGCCGAGGACCGCCAGCGAATGACGCTCCGGGTGCGGCATCAGCCCGAGGATGTTGCCCTCGGGGTTCGTGATCCCG
Source organism: Candidatus Palauibacter sp. (assembly GCF_965216145.1). Taxonomy (GTDB): domain Bacteria; phylum Gemmatimonadota; class Gemmatimonadetes; order Palauibacterales; family Palauibacteraceae; genus Palauibacter. The sequence goes on along the minus strand of NZ_OZ244149.1, from coordinate 4,262,993 downwards.
GCGATGTTGCGCGCCGAGCCGTTGGGGTTCGCCGCGTCGGTCGCCTCCCCCCGGCGGTCGACGTACCGGAACACGACGCGGTCCTCCGCCTCCAGTTCATCCAGCGTCGCCGCCTCCGCCACGAACTGGCCCTCGCCGTGGGCGATCGGGATGTCCAGCAGATCACCTTCGGAATAGGCCGTGGTGAAGGGCGTCTCGGCGTTGTCCACCCGGAGTCCGACATCGTGGCAGCGGAAGCGAAGGCTTCGGTTGCGGACCAGCGCGCCGGGCAGGAGGTGCGCCTCGCACAGCACCTGGAACCCGTTGCAGATCCCCAGAGTGAGGCCCCCGCCGCGCGCGAAGTCGATCACCTCGCGCATGATCGGGCTGAAGCGGGCGATCGCCCCCGCCCGCAGGTAGTCGCCGTACGAGAACCCCCCCGGCAGCACGACGACATCCGCGCCGTCGAGGTCGTTCGACTTGTGCCACAGGTAGACGGCGCTCTCGCCCAGCCCCTCGGTCACGGCCCGGTCCACGTCCGCGTCGCAGTTCGAGCCCGGGAACCGCACGATCCCCACCTTCATTTCACCCCTCCCGTACGCGCACGACGTAGTTTTCGATGATCGGGTTCGCGATCAGCTGTTCGCACATCTTCTCGGTGGCGGCCTGCGCCGCCTCCGCCCCTTCCGCCTCGACTTCGAGCCGGATCAGCCGTCCGGCCCGCACCGAGCGCACGCCGTCGTAGCCGAGGTTGCCGAGCGCCCGGCGGATCGTCTCCCCCGCCGGGTCGAGGATCCCTTCGCGCGGCGTGACCCGGACGTCCACGGACCAGACCCGGGTCATGCGGGCCCCTCGTACAGTTCGTGCTCCGCGATGCGCCGGAACGCCTCCAGGTAGCGCTCCGAGGTCGTGCGGATGACCTCTTCAGGCAGCGCGGGCGCGGGCGGCGTCTTGTCCCATTCCCCGCGCCCGACCATCGCCTGCAGGTGGTCGCGCACCGGCTGCTTGTCGAGCGAGGGCTGCCCGCCCCCGATCCGGTACGAATCGGCGGGCCAGAAGCGGGACGAATCCGGCGTCATCACCTCGTCGATGAGGATGATCCGCCCGTCCGCGGCGCGCCCGAACTCGTACTTCGTGTCGGCGAGGATGATCCCGCGTTCGCGCAGCGTGTCGCGGCCCGCCGTGTAGAGTGCGAGGCTGATGTCCCGCAGTTCCGTCGCGAGTTCCGTCCCCACGATGTCGCACATCTGCGCGAAGGTGATGTTCTCGTCGTGCAGGCCCTGCTCGGCCTTCGTCGAGGGTGAGAAGATCGGGCTCGGGTATTCCTCGGACTCCCGCAGCCCCGCGGGGAGCGGTTCGCCCGCCAGCGTCCCGTGGCGGCTGTACTCCTTCCAGGCGGAGCCGGAGATGAAGCCGCGCACGACGCACTCGACGGGGAAGGGCCGCGCCTTCTCGACGAGCATCCCGCGATGGCCCCAGACGTCGGCCGAGTCGGCGAGTTCGGGCGCCGCCCCGGAGATGCCCGCGGGCGCGCTGGCCACCCTGTGGTTGCTCACGATGTCCGTCGTGCGGTCGAACCAGAACGCCGAGAGCTGCGTCAGCACGGCGCCCTTGTGGGGAATCGGGTTCGGGATCACGCAGTCGAAGGCGCTTATGCGGTCACTGGCGACCATCAGGATCCGGTCGCCGAGGTCGTACATCGAACGCACCTTCCCCTTGCGGAGCAGGGGCAGCGGAAGGTCGATGTCATGTAGCGCGGCCGGCGGGTTCGCGCCGAGCGTGGTGTGGGTCATTGGCGTCCTTTCAGAAGAATCGGGGTTCATACGCGGACCTCCTCGGCGGGCCGCGGCGCCCCCGCGGCTTCGAACAGCGGGTCGATGCGGGTGGTCAGGAAGCGCTCGACCTGATCCGGGGAACGGCCCACCAGCCGGTGCGGGTCGGCGAGTTCGTCGAGTTCCTCCATCGTGAGTTCGAAGGCGCCGTCGCCGGCGATGCGGGCGAAGAAGTCGTTGTCCTCCGCCCCGTCGTCGATCCGTTCGCGCGCGGCCAGCGCGTGCCCCCGCACCCGTTCGTGCAGGTCCTGCCGGTCGCCACCCCCGCGTACCCCGGCGATGAGGATCTCCTCGGCGACCATGAACGGGAGGGCCCGGGCCAGCCGGCGCGCAACGACGGCCGGGTGGACGACGAGCCCCGCGCTCACGTTGCGCGCGAGGATGAGGAGCGCGTCCGCGGACAGATAGCCCTCCGGGAGCGAGATGCGCCGGTTGGCGGAGTCGTCGAGCGTGCGCTCGAACCACTGCACGGAGGCGGTCCACGAGGCGTTGAGTTCCAGCGTGCAGAGGTGTCGCGCGAGCGCGCAGATGCGCTCGCTCCGCATGGGATTGCGCTTGTAGGGCATCGCCGACGAGCCGATCTGCCGTTTGCCGAACGGCTCCTCGATCTCACCGAACGCCTGCAGGATCCGGATGTCGTGTCCGAAGCGCGAGGTCGAGGCGCCGATTCCCGCGAGCACGGCGAGCACCCGGTGGTCGACCTTCCGGGGGTACGTCTGCCCGATGACGTCATAGGTGCCCGCGAACCCGAAGCGCGCCGCGAGCCGCTCGTTCAGCCGGTCCACCCTGGCCCCGTCGCCGTCGAACAGTTCGAGAAACGTCGCCTCCGTCCCCGTCGTTCCCCGCGCGCCTCGGAAGCGCAGTTCGGCCCGCACCGCCTCGACCTGCTCGAGGTCGAAGAACAGGTCCTGGAGCCACAGGCAGGCGCGCTTCCCGATCGTCGTGGGCTGGGCCGGCTGCAGGTGCGTGTAGCCGAGCGTCGGGACGCCAGCCTGCTCGCGGGCGAACGCGGCCAGGTCACTGATCGTGCCCAGTAGTCGCTCGCGCACGATATCGAGGCCCTGCCGGTGCTGGATCAGCCCGTGGTTGTCGCCCACGAAGGCGCTCGTCGCGCCGAGGTGGATGTACTTGCGGGCCTCGGGCGCCACCTCGCCGAAGTGATGCACGTGCGCCATGACGTCGTGCCGGAGATCGCGCTCGATGACGGCGATCCGGTCGAGGTCGATCTGCTCGCGCGCCGCGTGCATCGCCACGATGGCACCATCGGGGATGTCGACGCCGAGCGCCCGTTCCTCCTCGGCAAGGGCGATCCACAGGTCGCGCCAGACGAGCGCCTGCATGCGAGGGGAAAAGATCGCCGCCATTTCGCCCGAAGCGTAGCGGTCGATGAGAGGATGTGGGTAGCGACGTTCCGCCATCAGGCGCGTAGTCCGATCCAGCGGCCTCCCGGGGCGACCTCGGTCGCCGTAAGGTCGCAGTCTAGCCCTTGATCGTGCCCCGTGAAAGTCCGGGCGGCCGCCCCTTCGAGAAGCCCGGTCCGACCACCGCCCGTCGTCTCAGCGGACGCGGAAGGTTCGGAGGTAGCCGGTTTCCGTCCCCCGGGCGATGTACAGCCGGATGGAGCCGTCCGTCGCCCGTGAAAAATACTCGAAGACTTGGCCGGCCTCCTCCGCGGACCGCACCTCGTTGCGGTTGATGCTGAGGATCACGTCGCCCTCTCGGAGCCCGGTGCCGCGTCGTGCGTCGTCGCCGACCGAGACCACGAACGCGCCGAACTCGACGGCGAGGTCCCGCTCCTGGCTGACCTGCGGCGTGACCGTGATCAACTGCAGGCCCCTGAGCACCTCGACCCGTTCGGCCCGACCCGAGGGCACCTCGTCCAGCCGGAGCCGGGTCCGCATTTCCTCTCCGCCGCGCCGGAAGGACACGTCGACGGTTGCGCCGACGCCGGCGTCCGCGAGACCCACCTGCCAGTCGAGGTCGTGGTTGATGACGCGCCCGTTGAGGGCCAGGATCTCGTCGCCTGCCCGCAGCCCGGCCTCGGCGGCCGGCGTACCCTCCAGGACCTCATCGACCAGTGGTCGGCCGAAGACCGACCCCGGATCCTGCCGGTCGGTCAGTACCTGAACTCCCACCCACGGCCGACGCACGCGCCCGAACTCGAGGAGTTCCGCGGCGACCAGCAGGGCGCGGTCGATGGGGATCGCGAAGCCCAGTCCCTCGGACCCGCCGGAGCGCGACAGGATCGAACTGTTGACCCCGATGACCTCGCCGTCCGCGTTGGCCAGCGGCCCCCCGGAGTTGCCCGGGTTGATCGACGCGTCGGTCTGGATCATGTCGGCGTACAGGACCTCCTGCCCGCTCCCGGACTGGATGTCCCGACCAAGGCCGCTCACCACGCCCGACGTCACCGTCGCCTCCGTGTTGCGGAGGGCGTACCCGGACGGGTTCCCCAGCGCGACCGCGGGTTCTCCGATGAAGAGGTCCGAGGATGTGCCGAGCGGCGCCGCCGGCACGCGGTTCGGAGGGATGTGCAAGACGGCCAGGTCGGTGAGTTCGTCGGAGCCGATGAGTTCCGCCTCGAACCGCTGGCCGCTGAAGTCCACCACCTCGATCCGGTCGGCGCCACTCACTACGTGGGCGTTGGTCACGATCGTGCCCTCATTGTCGATCGCGAACCCCGATCCAAGCCCTGACTCGACCCGCGATCGGCCCCCGCGGAAGAGGAAGGGGTTGGGTCTCTCCTGCACCGTCCGCTCGGTCCGGAGGCTCACGACCGATGGGAGCACGCGGTACGCGGCGACGACCGTGGGCGTGCGCCGGGCGTCCGAGATGTCGGCCACGGACTGCGGCGCCAGCGCCGGCTCCGCCAGCGACGTCCGGGTGAACGGATTGTGCGCGGGCTCGCTTTCCGCGACCTCGGCCGGACGCTCCCCGAGCGTCGTCACGACCGCGCCCACGCCGAGGCCCGCGAAGACGAGGACGGTCGCCGCGACGAGAACGCGCGCGACCGCGCGTATCGTCCTTCCGATTCGGTTCCCTTCACGCATCGACATCGATCCGTCAGCAGTTTCTGCCGCTCAACCGCACCCGACGCACTATGCAAGGGCACGATAACTGTACGCGGAACTCCCCCGAAGGGTTCACCTCCCCAGCGCCGCCGGGCAACCTGACGGGACCAGGAAGGTCGAGCCTCCTGGGACGCCGCCAGGGAGCGACAAGTGATCCCCACGTACCAGGACGACGGCCGCCTTCAGGCTGCGTGGACGTGACACGGTAGCGGCCGGTACCGCTGCTGAGGCTGGCTGCGGTAAGACTTCGCCAACTCATTGCATCTAGCTCATCAAGGAAGAGGCTTGATCGGTACGCCGCACTTGGACGCGGGTTGAGCGAGATGGTACGCTTGAGGCGGGAGAATCCGGAGAGGGTGCTCTTCAACGCCGAGCGGGGCGCGGTTCAAGTGCTCGACTGCGACGGGGGTGTCGTAGCGAACTTCCCTGCATCCTCCGATGTCATGCAGTTTCTCCACGCCCAGGACTAGGAGGACGATGAGCATGGGCAGAACACATCGGCCCCCAGGTGTTCCAGGGCTGTCCATCGCGCTTGCGGCGGCCAGCCTCGTCCAGGGAGCCACGCCCGCTTCGGGTCAGGACTTCGTAACCATCGAATCAGACGCCGCCTGTGCCTCGTGCGGGCTCTCCTTAACGCACATGGTGACCCTGGGCAGCCTGGACGATCCAAGTGTGGGATTCACGAAGTCTGTGGCGATCGAGTCGTCAGGCCGTATCCTCGTCCTCGGACACGAAGTGACTCCACACGAGCTTATGGTCTTCGATCCGGAGGGGGCCTTTGTCCGTGTGATCGGTAGAGACGGGGAGGGCCCGGGAGAGTTCAGTTTTGTCATGACAGGTGCTTTGACGACGGGTGACTCGCTCCACCTGTTCGACGACGATCTTCTTCGCGAGACCGTGTTGACTCCGACGTTCGACGTTGCGAGGACTCTCCGCCTGCCAGTTCGAGTACGGGAGACGGTGTTCCTGGATGACGGCCGGATCGTCGTGCAATCCAGCATGGCGACTCCCGATCTCGTCGGGCACCCGCTTCACTTGCTGGACCGCGAGCGAAACATCGTGAAGTCCTTCGGATCCGCGGACCAGGTGATCCGGCCCGACATGTCGATCTATCGTTTGCGACGCATCGAGAAAGCCGACGAGTCCTCCGTGTGGTCCGCCTTCGTGAACCAGTACGTGATCGAAAACTGGAGCATCGACGGTGTAAGGTTGGCTGCGCTGAAGCGGGACGTTCCGTGGTTCGAGCCGTGGCATTACAACAAGGGCCTTTCGCTTAGCGAACCACCGGACGTGACCCTGGAGGCCATCAGGCAGGATGACGAGGGTCGGCTGTGGATCCTGATCAGAGTGCCCGGTGAAGACTGGAAGAATGGACTAGCCGAGGTGGACACACCCGAGGGGAGGTTCGTCGGGACTCGGGATTGGGACCTCGCGTACGACACGGTAGTCGAGATCATCGATCCCCGTCTGGGTGTTCTGGTCCACTCCGAGCGGGTGGAGCCATCGCTCGTGGGCTTCGCGAGCATGGGGCAGGCGATCGGGTACCGAGAGGGGCCAGACGGGGTCCCCTACATCGATCTGTGGCAACTCGAATTGGTGGAAGTTCCGAGCAGCCCCTGATAGCGTCCCCGGTTTTTCCGGACACTCGTTTGGCACGGTGAGAGCTTCACCAAAGCAGATCGGGTTCAGCGTTCCACTCGCCGGCGTAGCGGACGCCAGTGAGATAGAGGCCGCCGGGCGGGGCCGGGAAGACGGCGCGGGTTCCCGGCTCACCCGCCAGCAGGCGCTCGAAGTCGTCGCACGGGCGGCGTCCGGCCGCCATCTCCACTGACGTTCCCACAAGATAGCGGACCATGTGGTGGAGGAAGCGGTCGGCGACGATCTCGAAGAAGGCGAACGGGGGCCGATCGAAGAGCCATGCGGCCCTCCGGACCCGGCACCGCGTCCCGCGCTCGGGCTGTCCGGCTCGGGCGAACCGCTCGAAGGACCGCTCTCCCGGGATGGCGGCGGCCAGCCGCGCGAGCGCCTCCGGGTCGAGCGGCCAGCCGGGGCTCCAGCAGCGGTCTCGCAGGAACGGACGTCTCCGCCCTCCCAACGCGATCGCGTAACGGTATCGGCGCGCCTCCGCGTCGAAGCGCGGATGGAAGTGGAGAGCCCGTTCGCCTCGGTCCGGCTGCGCACGACGGCCGCCAAGCGGTTCAAGCGGGTCGACAACGCCACGGCGCTGATCTGGCGGCTCTTGGTGGTGGCCGAGAAGCGGTTCCGGAAGCTCAACGCTCCCGAGCTGCTGCGGGACGTGTACGAGGGAAGAAGGTTCGAGGACGGAAAGCCCGTCCCCGAGGGTCAGGAGAGGATCGCCGCCTGATGACGTTTACACACCTATGGACCCGACCTGGACGAGGGGTCATGTTGACGCGGTTCGCCGTGCTCGGGGCGCTGGCGCTGGCGGCGTGCTCGGACTCAACGGATCTGGGGATGGAGCCGCCGTCCGGCCGCCTGCCTACGCTGGCCGAGATCTCCCAGTTCCCCGATCCGGGGAGGCGAAGCGTGGGTCTCTTCACGCCGGTTGGCCCGGACGCGACGAGGATTAAGCGCCAGATTCTGCAAATCATGGAAGGGCCAGGTGGGCGGGAATGGGCGCTCGCTTCGCGAGAATGTCGCTGAAGAAAAGGCGAGACATGGCCAGACTCTTCAACAAGGTGTGGTTGGCTGCACGTCCCGAGTGCGCTGTTGGTGGTAGTGCCGTTCACGTCCGTGGGGGCGGTCGCGGAGGCCGGCAAGTATTGGTCGTCAGTAGAACAAGTCATCGATCACGTTGGGTGAGCCCGTTTTGATGAAGAATGCCATTCCACTCTTCAGCTTGGCCTCGAAGTTCTCGGCGCGACACATACGTGGCGCGCTTCGGTTCGCGGCCTTGAGAGTGAACCTGCCGATGATGCTCGTAGGTATGCTCGGGGCCACGACGGTGCTCCTGACTAGGGGCGTTGCAACGGAGCACTTCGCCGTACGTGAGTTCGCCGAGCACCGGATGGGGATGGCCGAGCTGGGGGGAGGCGTATTCTTGATACTGCATCCCGTTGATTGCTCCTCAGCCACGACACGCATCGATCGGCTCGCGTACGATCTGCAATCCAATGGCATCGTCGTTCTGGGTGCGGTGCTGCGCGATTACGTGAGCAAGGCGGAGGTGGCAGATCTCCTGACAAACAGGAACCGGAGTTTTCCTCACGTTGCGATCCGTCGGCAGGCTGTTTCCCCGGCTGGCGGAGGTTGCTGGCCACATGAGCACGCCCCTGGCGCTGCTCGTCGGAAGGGAAGGGCGCATCCTTGCAGTTGAGCCCGCCCTGGAGCGGGGCACTCTCGTCGAGGAATTCATCACCCGTTTGCGAGGAATCCAGTTGCCATGAGACATCGCGCCGAGGTGATCGCGCTCCTGCTGCCGCTCTCGATTGCTTGCAATCCGGAGGGATCTGTCGAAGTGGAGCCCGGCAATATCTGGAGCGAAGCCAATGATGTGCGGCGACGATTCGCATCAGTCGTGTTCGATACTCTTTGGACCTACGGGAGCATAGACGATACCGTCCTCCAAATGCCAGGCGAGATCGTACCTGCACCACACGGAGGTGTCTATGTGTTCGATTTGGCCGCCAGCCGGGCCGTACACATCGATGAAGCCGGAAGAGTCGCCTGGGTGCGGGGGCGTAGGGGCCAGGGACCCGGCGAGTTCATGGACGTTCGCGCCCTCTCGGAGGACCACGATGGCGGGATTGTGCTGGCCGACCATGGAAATGGTCGACTCGTCAGACTCGACCCGGACGGAAACCTCGTCCGAGAGGTGCCGCTGCTCATCGAGGCCAGCTACGTTGACGGGATCGCAGCTGTCGAGGGAGGATACGCTCTATACACGAACGGCGAACCGTCGCTAATGATTGTGAACGAGGACGGCCGGGAAAAGGCCCGGTTGGCCAACCCATCCGTAGCGTGGGAACGGATTCACTGGATGCAGAGGACGGGAGATGTCGTCTCCTGGAGCGGCGACGCGTGGGTCCTTGGGTTTGAAGTTGGCAACGGCTGGTACGTCATCCGGGGGGACTCAATCGCAGCCTACCCCTATGTGGAGCACACGAGTTTTCCGGTCATGACGGTGACCGTTGCGACTGAGGGTGCTACGACCACGACGACCCAGCGCCTCCCGCGGGTGCCGTATTCAGGGTCGACTTTGTCCGTGAGAGGAGATACGCTGGGCGTATTCTTCGAGGGCCGGAGCCCGGACCGCAACAGGACGCTGGATCTGTACGACCTGACAACGGGGGCGTACATCCACTCCGTCGCCACTCCCAGAGCGAGTGATGTCGTACTCGCCGAGGATGGCACCATATATCTGTTGTCCCGCCGGAGCGGCCTGTATCCAATCGTAACAGCTCTCAAACCGAGGAAGGGAGGCAACTCATGAAGAGCATCAAGTGAATCCTATCGGTGACTCTGCTGGTCTTGGTCGGGGTTGGCGGATTCCTGCTACACGAGGCCAGCCGCCCCAAGGCTCTGTCCGCGACGACCTGAAGTGACCCCCCAAAGTTGCACACCCGACCTCCGGGTTTATTGTGCTGCTCAGCCCTCGCGGTAGAAGTCCTCGATGATGGTCAGGGGCGGCCGGTCTCCGAGGGAGGAGTGACGACGCACCCGATTGTAGTACCTGATCCGGTCCCGGACGACGGCCGTGAGTTCATGGAGCGAGCCGGCGTCGAGGATCAGAGACCTGTTCTCCACCTTGAAACGGCCGAAGAAGCTCTCCATCTCCGGGTTGTCCCTCGGTCCGCGGAGGGCATGGGAGAGTCGCGCGCCCGCCGACAGCAGCCGGCCGGTCCACGCGTAGCCGGTGAACACCGGGTCCCGGTCGTGGTGGACGACGACTCCCCCGAGCGAGTTCCGGAGGCGGGCCAGGGTCCGCTCCGCCGCCGTCCAGGCCGAGAGCGCCAGGTCGGAGTTGGCCGACGCTCCAACGGCGAAGCCCGGGACGTACTTCGTCGCGTGATCGAGGATCGGGATCAGCCACGCCTTCCGGGCCCCATCGGCGTAGACGAGCTCGGTGAAGTCCGTGTAGAAGACCTCCAGCGCTCCGATCTCCGCCTTCAGCCGTCCCGACAAGAGGTTCGCGCGCGGACCCGCCGCGTCTATGGCCCGCCGGATCGCGCTCGGCTTCGGCCGCGTAACCGTGCGCCTCAAGGGCAGGTCCCCCAGCTGGTGCAGCCGCGCCACCACCTTCCGGTTCACCCGGTATCCGTGCGTCTCCCTGAGTTCCACCGCGGCCCGCCGGTACCCGTACTCCGGGTGCGCCTCGGCGATCGCCTTCAGCGAAGCCTCCAGGTGCGCGTACTTCTCCGCGTACCTGACCCTCGTCCGGGTGTGGTGGTGCCACGTCGAGCGCGCCAGCTCCACCGCCCGCAGCGACGGCCCCAGGCCGTACGCCTCGCGCGTGCCGGCGACCAGCGCCACCTTCGCCTCCACGCTCAGCCGCTCCGGCCCAAGAAGTTTTTTAGCAGCGCGATCTCCACCTCCTTCTTGCCCAGCAGCTGCTCCAGGTCCCGGATCCGGCGCTCGTACTCCTTCACCGTCGTCTCCTCGGCAAAGACCTCCGGCGCCCGGTCCACGAACCGCCGCCTCCAGAGCTGTACCGAGTTCGGGTGCACCCCGTACGCCTTGGCCACCTGCCCGGGCGTCTTCTCGCCCGCAAGGACCTCCAGTACCACCTGCGCCTTCAGCTTGGGCGTGTACCGCCGCCGTGCCATGACAACCTCCTTCCGGCCTGCCAGGTTCTACCCTGCGCAGCACCGCGCCCGGAGGTCAAACGTCACAAAGGGGGGTATCCAAGATCTGGGGGTCATATCCACCGCCGCCGAGTGCACCAAGGATAACGAAGGATCGCTGTGCGAATTGCGGACCTGGTGTGTGGGGGTCTTTACCACTACGTACTGCTTTTCGACCCGGATCACGTACTACCCAAAGCTCGAGCTCGATGACGGTGGTTGACGACAGCTAAGGCTTCTTGGAACAGGACAACAGACCTTAGAGCAAACAGACAACAGATGAGGGGAGTTCAGATGCGCAGAAAGAGCAGGATGTTATTCAAGGTCATTCTCGTAGCCATGGTCTGTGCTGTGGGGGCCGTAGCGGCGCAGTGGTCCACGCCGAAGCCCCTGAGCGCTTCAGACTGTGCGAACGGACTCCGTCTGTGTGGCACCCAGAAGCGATGCACGCAGCTCGACTTGATCTTGTTCGAGGTGCAGGTCTGCAACGAGCGAAGGGTCTACCACCCCGTCGACGACGACGGTTGATGCGGACGGCGGAGCTGGCCCGTGCGGGACGGAGCGCGGGCCAGTTCCGTCGCCAGGACCACCCCGGTACGCCCCCGACATATCACAGATTCCTGAGCCAATACCAGTCGTGACACGCTCGCGACGCGCGCACATCTCCGGTTGTGTTGAGTTCGGGGTCCGTCTGGCTTGGGGGTCCAAACGATCCTGGTTCGACCGAAAAGCAATTCACCACGGGAGGCCAGGGCTGGCGTTCCACTCACCGGCGTACCGGACGCCGGTGAGATAGAGGCCGCCGGGCGGGGCCGGGAAGACGGCGCGGGTTCCCGGCTCACCCGCCAGCAGGCGCTCGAAGTCGTCGCACGGGCGGCGTCCGGCCGCCATCTCCACTGACGTTCCCACAAGATAGCGGACCATGTGGTGGAGGAAGCGGTCGGCGACGATCTCGAAGAAGGCGAACGGGGGCCGATCGAAGAGCCATGCGGCCCTCCGGACCCGGCACCGCGTCCCGCGCTCGGGCTGTCCGGCTCGGGCGAACCGCTCGAAGGACCGCTCTCCCGGGATGGCGGCGGCCAGCCGCGCGAGCGCCTCCGGGTCGAGCGGCCAGCCGGGGCTCCAGCAGCGGTCTCGCAGGAACGGACGTCTCCGCCCTCCCAACGCGATCGCGTAACGGTATCGGCGCGCCTCCGCGTCGAAGCGCGGATGGAAGTCGGCTGCCGCCTCCCGCACCTTTCGGACAGCGACATCTTCGGGCAGGACGGCGTCGAACGCGCGGGTCAGTTCTTCCGGGTCCCAGCGGCGCCGAGGGGTGAAGGCGATCTCCTGCGCCGCCGCGTGGACGCCTGCGTCCGTGCGCCCGGCGAGGTCGATCCGGGTGCGCCGCGCGAAGAGTTTCGAGAGCGCCGCCTCGACCTCGCGCTGGACGGTGCGCACGCCCGGCTGTAGTTGGGAACCGTGGAACGAGGTCCCATCGTACTCGATTGTGGCCCGCAAGCGGGTCGGGGAGTCCGTGGAATCCGACATGCGCGAAGACTAGCAGCTTCCGCTCGACAGGGGGAATCCGGCAGCCACATGGCTGCCAGGGGAGGATCCAGGTGATGGACACGATCCGGCGAGTGCTTTCCGGAGAAACGTTGGCTGCCGCCGCGGCCGAAGCCGCGTTCGACCGCTTCATGAGCGGCGATGCCAGCCAGGCGGAGATGGCCGCGCTCCTCACCGCCCTCCGCATGCGGGGCGAGACGCCCGCCGAGGTCGCGGGGGGCGTCCGGGCGCTACGGAAGGCGATGGTCCCCCTCGACCTCGACGACGACCGCATCATCGACACCTGCGGCACCGGCGGGGGCACGCTCACGACGTTCAACATCTCGACTGCGGCCTCGATCGTGGCGGTCGCCGCCGGCGTCCGGATCGCCAAGCACGGCAATCGCTCGTTCACCTCGAAGTGCGGGAGCGCCGACCTGCTCGAGACGCTCGGCGTTCCCATCCAGCTCTCTCCGGAAGACGAGAAGCGGATGTTCGAGGAGACGGGGTTCGTGTTCATGTTCGCGCCGACCCACCACCCGGCCATGCGGCATGTGGGTCCCGTCCGCGCCGCGCTCGGCGTGACCACGATCATGAACCTGCTCGGCCCGCTCGCGAACCCCGCCGGTGTCCGACGCCAGGTCGTAGGCGTCGCGCACCCCGACCTCCAGCGCCTCGTCGCCGACGCCCTGCTCGAGTTGGGGCACGAGCGCGCGCTCGTCGTCCACGGCGAACCGGGCATGGACGAACTGAGTCCACTCGGCCCGACCCGCGTCTTCCAGGTGGAAGGCGGCTCCCTCACGGAGTTCGAGGTCGCGCCGTCCGACTTCGGCTGGCCGGAGTACGATCCCGGCGAGCTGGCAGGCGGCGAACCTGCGGAAAACGCGGAACGGGTGCGGCGGGTCGTCGGCGGAAGCGAGGGCGGGGCGGGCCGCGCCGCCGTGGTCCTCAACGCGGCGGCCGCCTTCTGGGCCGCCGGCGCCGTCGACACGCTGGCCGAGGGCGTCACCGCCGCCGAGCGGTCGATCGACTCCGGCGCCGCGGGCGCCTGGCTGGAGTCCCTGCGGGAGTTCCGTCCGACCGCCTGATCGACCTTGGTCGGCCGGACCATGACCATTGCGAGGAACGCGGTCTTCCCGGGGCGGGTAGACTTCCGGTAGAGGACGGGGTCGGCCGCGCTGTCGTCGTGCTCGACGCGGCGGCGGCATCTGGATGGCGGCCCCGTCAGTACGCTTCAAACCACTGTGGGAGGGCGCTCAACATGGTTTCACCGCGCCTCCTGGAAAGTATACATAACAATGATCCGGATCCTTGCGGATACGCCCGGGGATGCGGAGCGAATAAACGCTGCAATCGGCGGCGCCGGACAGTTGCTGGACGTCGCGAGAGGATTCATTGCGGATGACGCGGACATTGACTGTCTGATCGTCGGTTGCCGACGACGGTGCCCGCGCGAGATGCTCGAACTCCTCCGGGAGATCGAGAGGAAAATGCCGTGGGTACCCGTCATCCTCGTGACGGATCGCGGGAGGAGTGTCGCGTGTTTGCCGAACCGCATGCGCGTCTTCGCCCTCGTCCGATTTGCCGATCTGCAGACGCAGCTCCAGCCCCGGATCGAGACTGCTCGCAGGACCGCCGCCCTCTGGCATCTGGCCGAGGCCGTCCGGCGGTCCACCTTGCCTCCGGCCCTTCGCAGGGCCCTGGTGCGCAGCCTGCGCCAGGCCGGAAGCAGACCGTTTCGCAACGTGGCGGAGTTGGCCAACGCCGTTCGCTGCGCTCCCGTCACCCTCTTCCAGCAGTTCCGTCAGGCAGCCGCCGAGCCCGCCACGTTGAACCGGCTCCTCGGAGCGCTGGTCATCCTGCGGGCGCACCAACTCAGGGACCTCGGTCTGGGCTGGAAGGCCGTGGGCGCGCGGTTGGGCTTCCATCGGAGCACTCTGAACCGGAAGGCGAGGACATGGCCCGGCTGCACGCTCACGGAACTCGAGCGGATCGGGGCCGATCAACTGGTGGCCGCGTTCGCCACGGAGTACGTCGGGCCTCTCCTCCGGTAACGTCTCGGAGATGCGAGGCATATGGTGGGTGAAGAAGCCCGGGCAGCTGACCCGACACCGTCGATCCGGTGACGGGAACCTCCGCCCCGACGGTTATAGGTGGGAGGTGGGTGGCCGTCGGGACGGGTACTCTCGGGGAGTTGAGAGCGGTCCTCCGTCGTTACAGCGTCCGGAGCCCCGGGCGGGGCTCCGGACAGAAGTGGCGCGGTCCTTCCGCGGGCGTCAGTAGCGGCGGATCACTCCGATCACCACGCCCTGGATCTTCACCCGCGACGCCTGGAGGTACAGCGGCGTGAGCGCGGGATTCGCGGGCTGGAGACGGATCTGCCCCGGCTCCATGTAGAACTTCTTCATGGTCGCGCTCTCGCCGTCGACGAGGGCGATCACCATCTCGCCGTTGTAGGCCGTCTCCCGCGACTGGACGATCACGTAGTCACCGTCACGGATCTGTTCATTGATCATCGAATCGCCGCGCACCCGCAGCACATAGTGCTCGCTGAGGGATCCGGAGATCATGTCCTCGGGGACGGAGACCGTCTCCTGTTCCTCAATGACCTCTATGGGCTGGCCGGCCGCCACGTTGCCATACAGGGGCAGTTCCACCGCCGCGACGTGGAGCTTCCCCTCCACGAGTTCGATGGACCGGCTCTCGTTATAATTCTTGCGGATGTAGCCCTTCGCCTGGAGGTTTTCGAGGTGCTCGTGAACGGTCGCGAGCGAGCGGTAGCCGAAGTCCTCCGCGATCTCCTCGAAGCTCGGCGAATACCTGCGAAACCGTATGAATCCCTCGATGAAGTCCAGCATCTCGCGCTGCCGCTTCGTGAGAGCCATCGTTTCCCGTCCCGGTCCTGAGCCGCTACCTTGACCCCTTGCGGGGCACCGAACGTTCGCCGAAGCTACCCGAACATGAACCGAATTGCAACCCCGGTCGACAAAGGCCCGGAAGGGTCGCCGACCCCCCGGTGGCCGTCGAGGCCGCTCTGTCGCAGCTTGGCGCCATGACACCGAATACGATCCTCGATGAGATCCTCGCCGCGAAACGCGAAGAGGTCGCCCGCCTGCAGTTGTTTCGGAGTGCCATCCGCGCGCAGGCGGAGGAAGCGCCGCCACCGCGCGGGTTCGAGTCCGCCCTGCGCAGGCCCGGCGAGGTGGCCGTGATCGCCGAGTTCAAGCGGCGTTCGCCCTCGGCCGGCGAGATCAATCCCTACGCTCAGGCGGCGGGCGTCGCGAGCGTGTACGCCGCGGCCGGCGCGTCGGCGATCTCGATCCTCACCGACGGGCCCTGGTTCGGCGGCTCGCTCGACGATCTGAGATCCGCCCGGGGCGCCGTGGGCGTCCCCCTCCTCCGGAAGGACTTCACCCTCGATTCGGTTCAGCTGTACGAGGCGCGGGCCGCGGGGGCCGACGCGGTCCTGCTCATCGTCCGGGCACTCGCCGACACCCGGCTGCGTGAACTCCTCGAGCTGAGCGGAGAACTCGGGCTCGCCGCGCTCGTCGAGGCGCACGACGACGAGGAGATCGACCGGGCGCTCGAGGCCGGCGCCCGCATCGTCGGCGTCAACGCGCGGGATCTCGCGACCTTCGAGGTCGATCTGGAGCAGTCGCTGCGCCTGATCGCACGGCTCCCGGCGGAAGTCGTCGCGGTCGCCGAGAGCGGCATCCGTTCGTCCCAAGACGCCGCGGCCGCGGGCCGTGCGGGGGCCGACGCGGTCCTCGTCGGCGGCTGGTTGATGGCGGGCGATCCGGCGGCGGGCGTCGAGGCGCTGGCCGGACACCCCCGGCGTCCGCGGCGCGCCGCGATGCAGGCGGCGGGCGTCGAGGGCGTGGACGCCGGCGACGCCTCATGACCCCGGTTCGGGTGAAGATCTGCGGCCTCCGGGAGCCGCGACACGCCGCCGTCACATCCCGGGCCGGCGCGGACTACGTGGGCGTGGTGTTCGCCGCCCGCGTGCGGGAGGTGACGGCCGAGGCGGCGGCTGCCGTCGTGGGGGCGCTCGAGGGCGCCACGCGCGCGGTGGGCGTGTTCCTGGACGCGAGCCCGGCGGAGATCCTCCGGAAGCGGGACACCGCGGGGTTTCACATCGCGCAGCTCCACGGCGCGGAGCCACCCCGGGTCTGCGACGAGTTGCGGGCCGAGGGACTGGGCGTCTGGAAGGGGATCCGGCCCACCTCGGGCGACACCCTGATCCGCCGCTGGGACGAGTACCGGGACGCCGCCGACGCGATCCTCGTGGAGGGATTCTCGCCGCGCGGACCCGGGGGCACCGGGTCCGCCTTCCCGCACGAGTGGCTGTCGGGACTGGGCCGGGACGGGTGCGCGCTCGTCCTCGCGGGCGGGCTGGATGCGGGCAACGTGGCGCGCGCGATCCGGGACGTGCGCCCGGACATCGTCGATGTTTCCTCCGGCGTGGAGCGGGCCCCGGGGGAGAAGTCGATCGAGAAGATCCTCGAATTCCTCGCGGCCGTCCGGGAAGCGGCGAACCGCGCCCCCGCCTCCGCCGAGGCAGGATGAGCAGCCCGGCCCCCGGCTGGTTCGGCGACTTCGGCGGGCAGTTCGTGCCCGAGACGCTGATCCCGGCGCTCGACGAACTGACCGAGGCGTGGGCGGAGGCCCGCGACGATCCCTCCTTCCGCCGGGATCTCGAGGCGAGCCTGGCGGACTATGTGGGCCGGCCCACGCCCCTCTACCGGGCGTCGCGCCTCGGCACCGACCTCGGCCTCGAGTTGTGGCTCAAGCGGGAGGATCTCAACCACACCGGCGCCCACAAGATCAACAACACGATGGGGCAGGCGCTCCTCGCGCGGCGGATGAACAAGGCACGGATCATCGCCGAGACGGGGGCGGGGCAGCACGGCGTGGCCGCGGCCACTGCCTGCGCCGTGCTCGACTTCGAGTGCGCGGTCTACATGGGCGAGGAGGACATGCGCCGCCAGGCGCTCAACGTCGAGCGCATGGAACTTCTCGGGGCGGAGGTCATCCCGGTCTCGAGCGGGAGCCGGACCCTCAAGGACGCGACGAACGAGGCGATCCGCGACTGGGTCACGAACGTCGACACGACGCACTACATCATCGGCTCCGTCGTTGGCCCCGCGCCGTATCCGGGCCTCGTGCGCGACTTCCAGCGCGTGATCGGAGACGAGACCGTCCGGCAACTCGCGGAACGCGGGGTGGCGCCGGACGCCCTCTTCGCCTGCGTGGGCGGAGGCTCGAACGCGATCGGCATCTTCGCGCCGTTCATCGAGAGCAACCGGGAGCGCGACGCGGGCGATCGCGTGGAACTCGTCGGCATCGAGGCGGCGGGCCACGGCCTGGAGACCGGCCGGCACTCCGCCTCGCTCACCGCGGGCGAGCCGGGCGTCCTGCACGGCAACTACAGCTACCTCCTCCAGGATGCCGACGGGCAGGTCATCCCCGCGCATTCCGTCTCGGCGGGTCTCGACTATCCCGGCGTCGGACCCGAGCACGCGTGGCTCAAGGAGACCGGCCAGGTGCGCTACGAGTCGGTGACGGACGACGAGGCGCTCGCCGCCTTCCAGGATCTGTGCCGGCTCGAGGGCCTGATCCCGGCGCTCGAGAGCGCGCACGCGCTGGCGGGTCTCCGCCGCGAGGCCGCGCGCTGGGCGGGCCGGAACGTCGTCATCTGTCTCAGCGGGCGGGGGGACAAGGATGTGGAGGAGGTCGCGCGCCTCCTCGGTCCCGACGGGGGTTCCTGAGCGTGGCCTTCATCGACTATCCGGACCCGGCTCGGATCCCGGAAGGGGATCGTGTCCCCGACGACGACAACATCATCCGCATACACGGCGTCCACAGCCGCGTCATCCCGCTGCACTACGATCTCTACCGGGAGCTGATGTACGGGCCGGGCCCCCTCTCCCGGATTCAAAGAGAGATGATCGCGGTGACGGTTTCGGGGCTCAACGACTGCCACTACTGAATCGTCCACCACGGGGAGGGTCTCCGTCGCCTGCTCAGCACCACCGGCCGCTCTGCCGAAGAGATCGAGCGGCTCGTGGCCGCCCTGGCCGCCGACCATGAGGAGGCAGGGCTGGACGAGGCGGACCGGGCGATGCTCGACTACGCGGCGCGCCTCACCCGCAGCCCCGGAGAGGTCACGGCGACCGACGTCGAGGCGCTGAGGGCGCGCGGCTTCGACGATCGCGCGATCCATGACATGTGCGCGATCGCCGGCTACTACGCGTTCGTGAACCGGATCGCCGACGGCCTCGGCGTCGAACTCGAACACGGGAAAGGCTGACCAGAGTGGCTACCCTACCGCCGGAGGCACCCGGGCGTGCGCCCGTGCCGATGAACCTCGATCATCTGCTGCTCGGCACGGCCGACCTCCTCGACGGCGTGTCGCGGGTGGCCGACCGACTCGGCGTCGAAGCCGCGTTCGGCGGCCGGCACGAGAATCTGGGCACCGCGAACTATCTGCTCTCGCTCGGCCGCGACGTCTATCTCGAGATTATCGGCCCGGACCCTGAGGCAGCCGAAGGGGGGGCGCCGCCCCCCTTCGGGATCGCGGAACTCGATGAACCGAGGCTCGTCACCTGGGCCGCCCGGGCGACGGAGCTCGACGCGCTCGTCACGAGGGCCTCGGGCCGCGGCGTGTCCCTGGGGCAGGTTCGGCCCGGT
Organism: Candidatus Palauibacter sp.; assembly: GCF_965216145.1. GTDB lineage: Bacteria > Gemmatimonadota > Gemmatimonadetes > Palauibacterales > Palauibacteraceae > Palauibacter. The sequence goes on along the minus strand of NZ_OZ244149.1, from coordinate 4,244,090 downwards.
TCGCGGCTCCGGCCGGACGGCACGGAACTCCGCTGGGAAGTCACGTCTCCGGGCGCGTCCCTTCACGACGGCCTCGTGCCCTTCTTCATCGACTGGGGGACGACCCCGCACCCGGCCCGCGCGACCCCGCCGGGCGGTCAGCTGATCTCGTTCCGGGCTGAACACCCGGACCCCGCCCCGGTACGATCCACGCTGGCGGCGCTCTCTCTGGCACTCGAGGTGGACGAGGGGCCCGAACCCGCGCTCGTGGCGAGGATCCGCACCCTGAGCGGCGATGAGGTGGAGTTGCGCTAGAACTCCCCCGTCGCAGATTCGCAGCGGTCGCGGAAGACCCGAGTCCTAAAGGTTGGAGCAACCATTCCATGAAACACGAATACCTGGCCGGCCTGGTGCTGGCGGCGCTGGTAACGGCCGGCTGCGTCGATGATCCGGCCGCGCCGGAGCCGGAGCCGGAGGGGGGACCGATCACGCTCGCGGCGGCCATCGCCCAGAGCGGACGCCACGGCGACCTGGGCAACGAAGTCGCGCGCGGATACCGCCTCGCGGTCGAGATCCTCAACGAGAAGGGCGGCGTACACGGCCGGCCGCTGCAGCTGGTGCTGCGCGACGATCGGAGCGACGCGGAGACGAGCGCCCGCTTGTACGCGGAGTTCATCGCCTCGGATACCATCGACGCCCTGCTGGGCCCCTACAGCAGCCCGATCACCAATGCCGTCCTGGCCGTCACCGAGGCGGCCGGCATCCCGCTCGTGGCGCCGGCGGCGGCAGCGCCCGAGATCTGGGCGGGGCGGCGGAGGCAGTGGAGCGCCCAACTCCTGAACCCGGCTCCCAGCTACCTGAAGGGCTCCGTCGAAGTGGCCGCCCTGCTGGGGGCTCGTGACGTCGCCCTGGTGTGGGAGGATACCGCTTTCCCGGCGTCGGTCGCGGGAGGCGTGCGCGTAGTGGCCCAGGAGCACGGACTCGACATCGTCTTCGCCGAAGCCTATGCGGTCGGGGCCGCGGACCACGAGGCGCTCCTGGCCGCGGCGCGCGATGCGGGTGCGACGCTATTCATCGGTGGCGGATACGCCACCGACGCGATGGATTTTGCCAGAGCCGCGGTCGCCGTGGGTTACCAGCCGCTCCTGATGAGCCTTCTTGTAGGTCCCGCGGAACCCAACTTCATCGATGAGGTGGGCGACGCGGGGCGCTGCGTGGTAGGCAACGCGGCGTGGGACCCGATGATCCGCACGTCGGGTTTCATCGCGGACAGCGAGACGGTGGTCCAACGCTATGAGGCGACGTACGGAACGACACCCGGCTACCATGCGGCCGCGGGCTTCGCGGCGGCGGAACTCCTGGCGGAGGGGATCGACCAGGCGATCTCCGCCACGGGAGAGCCGGACCGCAGCGCGGTCCGCGACTTCCTGTTCACGGCCATGACCGAGACGGTGCTGGGCCCGTACAGCGTCTATCCGCTCGAGCACGTGCAGGCCGGGGGGCAGCGCGCGCTCACCGGCCTGCAGGTGCAGTGGCAGGACGACGGGGCGGGCGGCCTCACCCGGCGCATCATCCACCCCTGGGCCGTCGCCAACGCGACGCCGTGCCTGATGCGCTGACCCCGGCGTAACCCCGGCGCCCGCGGCCGGCCGGGCTTACCTCCTCCGGATCCCGGCGGCGGCGCTTGTAGCGCTCTCCTCGGCGGGGCGCTGCCGCTCGAGGGACCGCGTCTCGGGATGGACTTCGTCGAGCGTCATCCCGTCGTACAGTCGCCCGTCCTTCATCACATAGTGGATGTCGACCGTGCTTCGGAGTTCATCGAGCGGGTTCGAGTTGAGGACCACGATGTCGGCGAACTTTCCTTCCTCGAGGCTCCCGAGTTCTTTTCCGAACCCGATCGCCTCGGCGCCGAGAATGGTCGCGGCCCGGAGGATGTCGTAGTTCGAGGCGCCCCCGGAACCCATGGCCCACATCTCCCAGTGGTATCCCACGCCCTGGATCTGCCCGTGGCTTCCCACCCCCATGCGGGCGTCGCCCTCGAGCATCTTCTTCACGAACTCGCCGTGACGCGGGAAGACGTACTCCTCCTCGAGGAACCAGCCGGCCTGTCCGGGGCTCCCGCCCGCGCCCGGCCCGCGCCGTCGCGCCCGGGCGTCGATGTTCGACTTGGGCACGAACGTCGCGAGCTTCTCGTCCCCAAGTACATCTTCGTGCGTGTAGAAGAAGTTCTCGCCGAACGGACCCCCGTACGACACGAGCAGCGTCGGACTGTTTGTCGTCTCTGACGTCTTGAACAGCTCGACCACATCCGAATAGATGGGCGCGATCGGCAGGTTGTGTTCGATGCCGGGATATCCGTCGATCGCGTGCGTGATGTCGATCTTGTAGTCGAGTCCACCCTCGGTCGTCGGCATGAGTTCGAGTTCGCGCGCCGCCTGGATGATCCACTGACGCTGCTGGCGATTCCCGGTCATGTACATCTTCAGCGTCTTGGTATCGAAGTATTCCGCGTAGCGGCGGAGAATGGTCTTGGCGTGGTCCGCGTCGCGGAGGTTCTCGCCGGCGAAGACCCCCGGTCCCGTCGAATAGATGCGCGGCCCGGTCATACCGCCCGTCCGCAGCCGGTCGGTGTAGCTGAGGATGTCCGTGGAGCCGGTCTGAGGATCGCGCGTCGTCGTGACCCCGTAGGAGAGCGTCGCCAGGTACTGCCACACCTCCTCCGGATGGACCTCGGGGACGAGCCACTGCGCGTGGTAGTGCGTGTCCACGAAGCCGGGGACGAGCGTCTTTCCGCTCACGTCGATCACCGTGGCGCTGTCGGGGACCTCCACGGAGTCCGCCGGTCCCACCGCGATGATCCGGTTGTCCGTGACCAGCACGACGCCGTCCTCGATGATGAGGGGTTTCATGGCGGGCTCCTCCGGCTCCGCCGCTGCGTCATCGGGGGCCGCCGCCGTGTCGGCCGCTGCTGCCCCCGCGGTGTCGGCCGCTGCTGCCGCCGTCGTGTCGGCCGGCGCCCCCGCGGTGTCGGCCGGGGTTTCGTCGGGCACCTCCGTCATCGTGATGATCCGCCCGCCCCTGAGCGCCACCGTGCCGCGCGGGATGTCCCGCGGCAGTTGCGTCTCGATCCTGCGTTCGACGGCCTCGTATGTCTCCGTCGTGTCGGCCAGAACCTCCTCGTCGCCCGCGCGCACCGCGGCCGACTTCGCCGCGATTTCTTCCGCCGCCTGCCGGATCGAATCGGCGCGCGCCATGAGCGAGTCGGCGACGACCTGCACCGAGTCCGCCTGGAGGCGGGTGATCTCGTCCTCCAGTTCCTCCGGCAACTCCTCGTCGGCGTTCTCGAGGCTGTCCGCCTCGGCGCGCTTCTCCTCGAGCGTGTCGGTGATCGCCGCCGCCCGCACGCGCAGGAGGGCGCGGGCGTGGGCCGTCTCCTCCTCTTCCTCTTCCTCGGCCTCGACGTGATCGAGGTCGTAGGTGAAGAGGACGTTCCCCATCGCCCAGTGCAGGGCCCCGCCGTCCGGCGCCCAGGACGGGAACTCGCCGCCGACGTCGGTGAGCTTGCGGGCCGGCACGGGGGAGTCGTCCAGACGGAAGAGCGTGATCGCGGGGGGCTCGGCCCCGACCTCGGCCAGGTCCACGACGAAGAGGTCTCGTCCGAACTGCGCGAAGGCCCGGTCTCCCTCGGGCGAGATCATGACCAGCCCGGCGGGCGCCGGACCGCCCGCCTCCGCGGGGGACTGGGGATCCGTGGGGTCGGGCCCCTGCCGCCAGGGGAAGACGCGGCGCGGCAGGAACTCCCACTCGTTGGGGTGCGGGTCGCCGATGCCGGCGATCCCCTGGCGTCCGCGCACGATGAGGTGGCGTTTCACGTCCGTGCCGTCCCAGCGGAAGGACACCAGGCCCTCGACCGGGCTGTAGGCGTAGATGCGATCGGGATCGTCCGCCGCGAAGTGCGCCACGTCGCGGAGTCCGGTGGGCGAGATGACCTCCGCCTCGGCCGGCGGCGTCCCGGCCGACGGCACCCACACGAACTCGCCCCCAATGGGGCCGAAGAAGGCGCCCGAGGCCTCCTTGAGCTGGCGGGCGGCGCCGCGCGTGGCGACGAGGCGCCCGCCGTCCGGCGACCACGCCACGTTCGAGTAGAGCGCCGCCGTCTCGGTCAGCCGCACGGCTTCGCCGCCGGCCGCCGGCACCTTCATGATGTGGCCGCCGTCCGTGTCGTCCCACGTCGCGTAGGCGAGCCACGCGCCGTCCGGCGACCACTGCGGATGGAACTCGCCCGCGTCCCCGTCAGTCAGCCGGCGCGCCTCGCCCTCAGGCAGGTCACGGATCCAGAGACGGTCGAAGGCGGTGAAGACGACCTGGGCGCCTCCGGGCCCGACGACGGGGCTCCGGATCTGGCTCGCGGTGACCATCGCGGTCGTGTCGATCTGGTACTCGAACTTCACCTCGGGACCGACGCCGAGTTCGACCTCCGCCTCGAACGGGATCTCCGTCGGTTCTCCCCCATCCATGGGGATGTTCCAGATCTTCCCGCCGTACGAGGCGACGATCGCGGAGCCGTCCGGGAGGAAGGCGTAGCCCGGCAGGAGGTCGAGGGGCGCCCGCGACTCCTGCTCGTCGCGCTGCACGGGATAGGCGAGCCACGTCTCCTCGCCCGTCTCGAGGTCGCGCTTCCGGAGTCCGGTATCCGCGTTGTAGCGCGTCCCGTACACGAGCCAGCGGCCGTCCGGCGAAATCGCGGGCCGGAACGCCGACCCGTAGCGGTTCGTCATCGTCGTGGTCGTGCCCAGCTCGCGGTCGTAGCGGTACAGCTGGTAGCGGGGCAGGGCCGCGTTGTACTGCCAGTCGCCGAAGCCTCCGGCATACCAGATGTGGCGTCCATCCGGGCCGAACGCCGCGCCGATCCGCTTGATGGCGGAAGATCCGGGCAGCGCCAGGGGTGAACCGCGCTCCGCGTGGTACATGGCGAGCTGCGCGACGCCGCCCAGCCCGGTGGTGCGGCTGGCCACGATGTACTCACCGTCCGGGCTCCAGTCGGGCGACAGCATGAGGCTCGATCCGCCGCCGGCTACCTGGGTCGTGTCCGTGAGATCGAGGCGCAGGGTCCACAGCGCGTCGCCCCCGCTGCGGTCGGAGATGAAGGCCACCGACTCCCCGTCCGGACTGAAGCGCGGCTGCGTCTCGTACGCCATCCCGGTCAGGAGGGGCGAGGCCTCCCCGCCGGCGATCGGCATCGTGTACAGGTCGCCCAGCAGGTCGAAGACGATCATCGACCCGTCGGGACTCACGTCGAGCGAGATCCACGTCCCCTCCGTGGCCGTGAAGCTGGCCGTGCGCGCCCCCCGCAGCGGGAGCGGCTCCCGTCCTCCGGGACCGCCGGGCCCAAACATCTGGGCCGCTGCGGGAACGACGGTCGCCGCCCCGACCACCGCAGCCAGCGCCGCGGCCCCCGCTCCCGTCCTCAGGACCCTCGAGCCCCGGCTCATCGGTCACCTCCCCGGAGCCCGGCGCTTACGGCGGGCGCCGTATCTCTCCACGGTTCGTGCGGCGCGGGCCGTTGCCGGGGCCACAGCTCGTCGAGCGTGTCGCCGTCGTAGAGTCGCCCGTTCATCATCACCCTGTCGATCGTGTTCGTGTTGCGGATGTCCTCGAGCGGATCCGCGTCGAGGATCACGAGGTCCGCGAGCTTGCCGGGCTCGATCGAACCCAGGTCGCCGCTGAGTCCGATCGCGTCGGCCCCCATGAGCGTCGCGGCGCGCAGCGCGTCGTGCTCGTCCATGCCGCCGCTCTGCAGCGCCCACAGCTCCCAGTGGTAGCCGAGGCCCTGAAGCTGGCCGTGGCTCCCGACGCCGGTTTTCCCGCCGTTCTCCACCAGCTGCGCCAGCCACGCGGAATGCTTCGGGAAGGCGTATTCCTCCTCGGCGAACCAGCCGCCCGGGCCGGGGCCCGTCGTCTGGAGGCGCCGCGCCTTGAAGTCGAGTTCCCGCTTCGGCGTGAAGTGCGTCAGCTTCTCATCGCCGAAGACGTCCTCGTGCGTGTAGAAGTAGTTCTCCCCCCAGGGTCCGCCGTAGGAGACGAGGAGGGTGGGCGTGTTCACCGTCCCCGAGGTCGTAAGCAGTTCCACAACGTCCCGGTACGCCGGAATGATCGGCATCGTGTGCTCGATCCCCGGATATCCGTCCATGGCATGCGTCATGTTCAGGCGATAGTCGAGGCCGCCTTCCGTGGTGGGCATCAGCCCCAGTTCGCGCGCCGCCATGATCAGCCACTGCCGCTGCCGCCGGTTGCCCGACATGTACATCTTGAACGTCTTCGTGTCGTAGTACTGGCTGTACTTCCGCAGCACCTCGAGGGCGTGCTCGTAGCTGCGGATGAAGTCGAACCGGAACACGCCGGGGCCGGTGTGATAGATGCGCGGGCCCGCCATGCGGCCGGCGCGCACCATGTCCTCGTAGGAGAGCACGTCGGTCGTGGCCGTCTGCGGGTCGCGCGTCGTGGTCACCCCGTAGGCGAGGTTCGCCTGGTAGATCCAGGGGCGCGCCCAGTGGAAGTCCCACAGGTTCCACATGTGGGCGTGCGTGTCCACGAACCCGGGCACGACCGTCTTGCCGCCGATGTCGATGACCTGGGCGCCCTCCGGTACCTCGCCCGGCCCCGCCCGCACCGAGGCGATGCGGTTGTCGGTGACGACGATGTCCGCGTTCTCCACGATCTCGTCGCCGTTCATCGTGATCGCGCGTCCGCCGCGCAGGACGACGGTGCCGCGCGGGATGTCGCGCTCCGCCGAAACCTCGATCTGCCGTTCCGCCGCGGCGTACGCCGTGTCGCCTGCGGCCGCGTCCAGGTCGTAGGTGAAGAGGGCGTTGCCCAGCGACCAGTGGACCGTGCGGCCGTCCGCGCCCCAGGTGGGGAACTCCGCCCCGAGTTCGTTGAGCTTCCAGACGGGCACGCCCGCCGAGTCCGGCTTCGCGACATCGATCCTCGGCAGCGTGGCGCCGAGGTCCGGTACGGTCACCGCGTACAGGTCATCGCCGACGTGCGCGAGCGCGAGGTCGCCCTGCGGCGCCATGACGACCGACCCGGCGCCGAGCCGGATGATGAGTTCGCGCGGCTGGTCGTCGTCGAATTCCCGCGGCATCGGCAGGTCCGACCGCGGGGAGCGCTCGTACCCCGGCGGGACGCCGCCCGCGTCGAGATTGGCCCTGGCCGTCACCTGCAGGTGCTGCCGGCGGTCCGTGTCGTCCCAGCGCGCCGACGAGAGGGCGGTCGTGACCAGCGGTGGGTTCGGCGAGCCGGGGACCGGGTCCGCGCGCGCCGTCCCGTAGTAGTAGATGCGGTCCGGGTCCGACGTGAAGTGCGGGGCGCGCCGCCCGCCCGTGGGGCCGATCGCCGTGATGTTCCCTCCCTCGGCGGGGACCCATACGAACTCGGAGTCGAGGCCGAAGCCGATGAAGGGGTCGATCGCCTCCTGCACGTTCCGGCGCGACGAGCGGATCGCCACGATGCGGCCGCCGTCCGGCGACCAGGCGATCTGCTGGTAGTACGCGGGCTCGGGCGTGAGGCTGGTGCTCGCGCCGCCGTCCGCCGACACACGGCGGATGTGGCCCTCGCCCGAGTCGTCGTCCCACGTCACGTACGCCACGTCGCGGCCGTCGGGAGACCACACCGGGTGGAACTCGCCCACCTCGTCCTGCGTGAGCCGGCGCGGCGTCCCGTCGGGCAGGTCGGTGACGTACAGCCGGTCCAGGGCGGTGAAGGCGACGCGCGTCCCGTCCGGCGACGGCTTCCCGTCCCGGATCTGCTTGACGACGAAGGTCGGCGTATCCTCGATCGGGTACTCGAAGTCCACCTCGGGCCCGACCGCGACCTCCGCCTCCACCGTGAACGGGATCTCGGCCGGGTCGCTCCCGTCGACGGGCACGCGCCAGATCCTGCCGCCGTACGACAGGACGAGCGCTTCCGAGTCGGGCGTGAAGGCGTAGCCCGGCAGCACGTCCATCGACGCCGTCGACTCCTGATCGTCGCGCTGCACCGGGTACGCAAGCCAGCGCTCCTCGCCGGAGTCGAGGTCGCGCAGCCGGATGCCCGTGTCGGCGTCCTCGCGGGTCGCGTACGCGAGCACCTGACCATCGGGTGAGAGCGCGGGCCGGAAGGCGGAGCCGTAGCGGCTCGTCATCGGCGTCCGGGTACCGGTCCGTCGGTCGTAGACCCAGAGCTGGTACTGCGGGAAGATCGCGTTGTACTGCCAGGTGCCCGAGCGCTGGGCGTACCAGATGTAGCGACCCTCGGCGTCCACCGTCGCGCCCAGCATGCGCTGCGCCCCCGAGCCGCCCACCATCTCGAGCCCCGTCCCGCCGTCCACGTGGTACAGCCACAGCTTTTCCAGCCCGAAGAACGCCCGCGCCCTCGACACCAGGACGTACTTGCCGTCCGGCATCCACTCCGGCGACAGGAAGGTGCTCCCGATCCCCTTGCTCAGCTGCGTCGGCTCACCCCCCTCCGCGTCGATGAGCCATAGGTTGTCGTCCCCGCTCCGGTCCGAGACATAGACGATCCGCGTCCCGTCCGGGCTGAAGCGCGGCTGCATGTCGTGCGGCAGCCCGCTCGTGAGGCGCGTCGCCTCGCCTCCCGCGATCGGCATCCGGTACAGGTCGCCCACGAGGTCGAAGACGATCGTCTCGCCGTCCGGGCTCACGTCGAGGGAAATCCAGGTCCCCTCGTTGGTCGTGAAGCGCGCCCAGCGGGCCGGTTCGAGTGGAAGGCCCCGGTCGGGGTCCTTCTTCTCTTCCTCCTGGCCCTGCACGGGGAGCGCCGCGAGCGGCATGAGCAGCAGCGGGACGGCCGCCCAGGGGCGACGATGGAACGAGAACATGCGCCGACTCCGTTCCCGGGGTTGTGGTGTATCCTTCTACGCGATCTTCTGCACGACGATGTACGAGGCGCGAATAGTAGTGTCGACTGGCACTCGCGACCAACCAAACCGGAACGATAGAGGAGCGATCCTTGGGCGATCATCGGGACATCGCGCTGATCTCCGTTTCCATCGACCTCGGCGCCGGCCGCCGGGGGGTGGACATGGGTCCCTCCGCGCTCCGCATCGCGGGGATCAGCCGGGAGATCGAGGCCATCGGCCACACCGTGTCCGAACTCGGCACGCTGACCGCCGGCGGGCTCGAAACGACCGAGGCGGGGGACACCTCGCTGCGCTTCCTGAGCGAGATCGTCCACGTCGCGGAGGAGACGCATGCCGCCGTGAGCGAGGGACTGAGCCGAGGCTGCACGCCGCTCGTGCTCGGGGGCGACCATTCGCTCTCGATCGGATCGGTGGCGGCGGTGGCCGACCACTACCGGCCGCAGGGGGGCTCCATCGGCGTCATCTGGGTGGACGCCCACGCGGACATGAACCGTCCCCGGACGACGCCCAGCGGCAACATCCACGGGATGTCGCTCGCGGTGCTGCTCGGCCACGGGGAGCCGCGCCTCACGCGCGGGGGGGCGAGCGTCCGCCCCGAAAACGCGAGCGTCCTCGGGGCGCGGGATCTGGATCGCGCCGAGAAGCAACTCATCCGCGAACTGGGCGTCCGCGTGTTCACGATGTCCGAGATCGACGAACGCGGCGTGGGGCCCTGCATGGACGAGGCGCTGGAGCGCGCCAGCGCCGGAACCGCCGGCTTCCACCTCTCCTTCGACCTCGACGCGCTCGATCCGCGCATCGCGCCCGGCGTGGGGACGCCCGTCCGAGGCGGCCTCACCTACAGGGAAGGGCACCTCGTGTGCGAGAAGGCGTCGCGCTCCGGCCGCCTCCTGAGCCTCGAACTCGTCGAACTCAACCCCGTCCTCGACGACCGCAACCAGACGGCCGAACTCGGCGTTGGTCTCGTTGCCTCCGCGCTCGGCGCCACGATCCTCTAGCAGACACGCCGCGGTCCCGCAACGCTCCGCCCGGGCAGGGGCGCCCCGGTTCGCCGACTTGCGGCGCGGCGCAGGCCTGACGGATTCTTTCGATCGCAGCTGTCGCCGCGGGAACCACGATCGAGGGGGTCACATGCGCGACACGATTGAACGGTTGCTCCTCGCGACCGTCGCGGCCATCGGGCTGGCCGGGTTCGGCCTGGCCCGACCCGCGGGCGCGCAGCAACCGACGGCGGCGGAGCTGGCCGACCTTCGCCACGGCGTCCCCAACGGCGCGTGGCGCTCGACCTACGCCGCACCCGGGCATCCGGCGACCCTGATCCGGGGCGCGGCGCTGATGACCGCGGCCGGCGAGGAATACGTCGGCAGCATCCTGTTCGAAGACGGGATCATCGTGCAGATCGGCCGCGACGTCGAGGCGCCGGCGGACGCGGTGATCCTCGACGGAACCGGGCGCTTTGTGACGCCGGGTCTCATCGACTCGCACTCGCACCTCGGCGTGTCCGCGACGCCCGAGGTTCCGACGAGCTTCGACAACAACGAGACCGGCATGACCACGCCCGGCGTCTGGATCGAACATTCGATCTGGCCGCAGGGTCCCGGGTTCGTGCGCGTCCTCGCGGGCGGGACGACGACACTGCAACTGTTGCCCGGCTCCGGAGATCTCATCGAGGGGCGCGGGGTGACCGTCAAGCCCGTGCCCGCCCGCACGCCCCAGGAGATGCTGTTCCCCGACGCGCCCCGCACGGTCAAGCTGGCCTGCGGCGAGAATCCGAAGCGCGGCGACGAGTTCCCCACCACGAAGATGGGCAACGTTTTCGGCTACAGGGAGGCGTTCATCGCCGGGGCGAAGTACCGCGACGAGTGGGACGCGTGGCTGGCCGATCCCCGGGGTGGGCCGCCGGACCGCGACCTGGGCCTGGAGACGCTCGCCGAAGTGCTGAGGGGCAACATCCTCGTGCAGTGGCACTGCTACACGGCGGACGAGATGGCCACCAACCTCCAGGTGGCACGCGAGTTCGGCTTCCGGGTGCGGTCATTCCACCACGCGGTCGAGGCCTACAAGATCCGCGATCTCCTGGCCGAGAGCGGGACCTCCGCCTCCATGTGGTCGGAGAACTGGGGATTCAAGATGGAGGCGATCGACGGGATCCCGGAGAACGTCGCCCTCGTCTCCGCCTCGGGCGCCCGCGCGATCGTTCATTCCGACGACGACATGCGCGCGCAGTACATGAACCACGAGGCCGCCAAGTCGATGTGGGCCGGCCGTCGGCGGGGGATGGAGGTTTCGCGCGACGAAGCACTACGCTGGGTCACGGCCAACCCGGCCTGGGCCCTCGGGATCGACGACCGCGTGGGGACGCTGGAGGTCGGGAAGAACGCCGACCTCGTGCTTTGGTCCGGCGATCCGTTCTCGGTCTACTCCGTTCCCGATCAGGTGTGGATCGACGGAGCGCTGCGCTGGGACCGGAAGGACTCCGACTACCAGCGGGTGAGCGACTTCGAACTCGGGCTGGTGAAGAAGGGAGGCGGCCGATGACCCCCTCCCGGATTCAACGTACGCGGCGTGGGGCGTGCATTGCGCTCGGGCTCTCGGCGTTCGTCGTCGGCGCGGCCGGCGCGGCCGCTCAGACCATCGCGATCACCGGCGGGACCGTGCATCCCGTCGCGGGGCCGCCGATCGAGAACGGCGTCGTCCTCATGGAGGATGGCCGCATCGTCGCAGTCGGGCCGGCCGCGGAGGTGCCCATCGGAGACGCGGCCATCGTCGATGCGACCGGCAACGTGGTCACGCCGGGTCTCATCGAAGCCGGCACGCAGCTCGGCCTCGTCGAGGTGGGCGCCGTGGCGTCCACGCGGCACGGAAGTCTCGACCGGGGCGCGAACCGGAGTGCGTTCCGGGTCAGCGACGGGCTCGACCCGCGGTCGATGCTGTTCGCGATCGCCCGGGCCGACGGGGTCACCAGCGCGATCACGTCGCCCACGGGCGGCGTCCTCTCCGGGCAGGGCGCGGCGCTCACGACCCTCGGCGCCACGCGCGCCGAGGTGCTGTTCCGCGATCCGGTGGCGCTCTACGCGTCCCTCGGCCCCGGTCCCGGGGCGGCCGCCGGGGGGAGCCGGGCCGGTGCGGTCATGGAGCTTCGCGAAGCGCTCGAAGACGCCCGGGACGAGGTGGAGGAGAGCGCAGGCGAGCCGGGCCAGGCGGCGGTCACCGCGGTGCTCGCCGGGGAGATCCCCCTCATCGTCCGGGCCAGCGGCGCGACCGACATCGAGATGGCGCTCGAAATCCAGGCCGAATACGGCTTTCGCATGGTCATCGACGGAGGGGAGGAAGCATGGCTGCTGGCGGATCGCCTCGCCGCGGCCGGGGTGCCCGTGATGGTCCGGGCGCTCGCGAATCTGCCCACGCAGTTCGACCGGCTTTCCACCCGATACGAGAATCCGGGCCTGCTCTCGGCGGCTGGCGTCGACGTGATCCTCACCACGCGAAGCTCCCACCGGGTGGGTCAGGTCACGCACGAGGCCGGCAACGCGGTCCGGTACGGGATGGACTGGGACGATGCGCTGGAGGCCATCACTCTGGCGCCGGCCCGCGCGTTCGGCATCGACGACGCGGTCGGAAGCATCGAGCCCGGCAAACGGGCCAACGTCGTGATCTGGTCCGACGACCCGCTCGACTTCGCCGGCTACGCGGAGACCGTCTTCATCGATGGCTGGCAGGTCGATACGACCTCGCGGCAGCTGCAACTCTTCGAGCGCTATCGTCGCATCGACCCATAGCAATCCCAACATGAGTGTCGGAGACACTCGAATGGATCAGATCACCGCGCGCGTGCCCCCTGAGATGGTCGAAGCCCTGGATGCGGCGGCGGCCGCCTTGAGGCGAAGCCGGGCCGATGTCGTTTGCCACGCTCTGGAGCGATATCTGGAAGATTTCGATGATCTGACGGTCGCGCTGGAACGACTTCGCGATCCCAGCGATCCCGTACTGGACTGGGATGAGGTCAGGGGTGACATACTCCGTACGGATTAAGCGGAGTGCGGCCAAGGCGCTCTCCTGTGTTCCGAAGCAAGACCGTTTACGTATCGTAGAGGCGATCGACGGGTTGGGGGAGCACCCCCTCGCAGGCAGTTCCCTGAAAGGAGGCCTCCGCGGTCTTCGGCGCGTCCGTGTCGGCGACTGCCCATCGAGGGACCGTCTACAGGCGGAGCTAACAGCCCGTGGCAAAAGCCCTGCTGCGTTCGAGCGGCGATGCATCTCGCCTGGTCACATAGCGCTGCAAGTCGGACGTGCAGAATCCGATGCTGTCCGGTATCGTCCATAATAGTTCGTAACATCCTGTATTCACAACGCGTTAGATAGGATTGCTCCTACCTCATCCGTTCCAGCGTCGACCTTTGCAATCCCGTCCCATCCCCGCTACGATTAGGGGATGGATAGTGTGAATTCTCCGCCCGCCAAACGCCGCAGGGGCAAGCCCAAGGGCCGCCATCCCTACAAGCGGCTCTCGGCCCCCTTCGTGCGCTCCGCTCCGCCCGGAAGGCACTGCGACGGAAACGGACTCTACCTCTACGTCCAGAAGAGCGGGACCCGAAGCTGGATCCAGCGCCTCGTCATCCGGGGGCGCAAGCGCGAGCTCGGACTCGGCAGCGTCGAACTGGTCTCGCTCGCCGAGGCCCGCGAGCAGGCGCTCACCAACCGCAAGCTCGCCCGCGCGGGCGGCGATCCGCTTGCGGAGAAGCGGCGTTTGGGCGGCATCCCCACCTTCGCCGAAGCCGCCCGGCGCGTGGTCGAGCAGAAGCGGGCCGGGTGGCGGAGCGCGGCGCACGCGAGGAACTGGTTCCGCACGCTGGAGATCCACGCCTTCCCACGCATCGGGGATGTCGCGGTCTCCGAGGTCACGAGCGGCGACGTGCTGGAGATCCTCACGCCGATCTGGCACACGAAGGGTCCCACGGCGCGGTTCGTCCACATGCGGGTCCGGGCGGTGCTGGAGTGGGCCATCGCCATGGACTGGCGGACGGACAACCCCTGCAACCGGCTGCTGCCCGTGCTGGGTCCCCAGCACGACGTGGTCCAGCACCATCGGGCCTTGCCTCATCGGGACGTGGCCGCGGCCATCGAGCCGGTGCGGGCGGGTGATCGAGGCAAGGTCGACACGCTGGCGTTCGAGTTCATGGTGTTGACGGCGGCGCGGGGCGCCGAGGTCCGTGGCGCGGTGTGGAGCGAGATGGATCAAGACTCGGGCGTGTGGACGATCCCCGCAAGCCGGATGAAGACCGGGCGCGAGCAGCGGGTGCCGCTGTGTGGCCGGGCGCTGGAGATCCTCGAAGCGGCGAAGAAGCTGCGCGGGGGCGAGAATCCGGTCGTGTTCGTGAACGAGCGCGGGAGGCCGCTGGACGGGAAGCGGATGAACCGGCTGCTGAGGAAGCACGGGATCGCGGCGGTGCCGCACGGGTTCCGGTCGTCGTTCCGGGACTGGGCGGCCGAGGAAACCGATCACCCCCGGGAGGTCGTCGAGGCGGCGCTCGCGCATGTGGTTAAGAACAAGGTCGAAGCCGCGTACCGGCGCACCGACCTGTTCGAGCGCAGGCGGCACCTGATGGACGCCTGGTCGGCCTATCTGGCGGGCGAGCGTCGAGACCCGGGGGCCGGACCCGCCCCGTGATCCGCTACCGTGCAGCAGTGCCGGACACCGAGTAGGTTTTGGTGCGGGCAAGGCCGGTGTGCCAACCGGCTGATCGCTCAGGCGCCGCGCCGCACGACCCACGGTGCGTGAATGGAGATGAAGGAGGCTCGGAAGAACTCAGAGGCCACCGCCGACGATGCACATTCCCCTCACGAGCGACCAAGCGCTAGATCTCGCTCAGCGCTACAGCGAGCTTCCGTCCTATGAGGCCGGAGTCTCGAACGGCCAGGCGGACGAGCAGATCGAAAGGCGGTTTCAGACAATCCGTGGCCGGGGGCACATGGTGCCTGAGGATCTGCGCCACATCGCCAAGTGGAAGTACCCGGGCAAGGCACTAGTAAACCTCGTCGAGAAGAACACGCAGATCGAAGTAACGGAGATCTCCCGGGCGTCGTTCTCGGCTACCACCGAGCGGCTACGCGTTGGCGCGCTGTTGGCTCTCCACGGCGTCGGGTGGCCGATGGCCAGTGTGATTCTCCACTTTGCGTTCCCCGATCGTTACCCAATGCTCGACAAGCGGGTGATGCGCGTGGTCGGAGTTCCCCACGCATACAGCTTCGCCCGCTGGGTCGAATACACGGATCTGTGCCGGGAAGCCAGCCGACGGCTCGAGGTGAGTCTGCGGGTCCTCGATCGGGCACTCTGGACGCTGGATCGGACAAGTACGCCCGACGGTACGACGGCCAGGCGACATGGCCTTTCCGTCGACCCGTAGGGGAACGGCCCCAGTCTGTCACACGACCCGTAAAGCTGAGGAATACCAGAGTACGATGAGAGAAACTGTCAACGATGTACCGGGAGTCCCGTTCCTTACGGTTGGCGGATTCAAGGGAAACGGCGGCAAACGCGGTGTCGTCATCTGTCCATTCGCTTGCGGAATCCCCCGAGGGTTTCATGTCCATGGAAATGGCCCTGGGCGGTGCCGAGCTCATTGTGTAACTCGATCCGGGGAGTACGATCTGCGGCCAGCCACTCCCGCTGAAGCAAGATTGATCCAGCAGGTATACGACAACCACCACGAGACTCTAGAGCGTCCAACCTGTGCGTCCTGTGGCCAGCCGCAACCTGCCATCGCCCAAGCGGAGTAGAGCTGGAGACAAAGCTGGTCAAGGGGTGCGCTCGACGGTGCCACTCGCCCTGACGGGGTCGCGCTGTGTAAGTGTAAGTGCGTGGAGTGCGTGCACCTAAGCAGGATTCGTCGCCCCTCAGAGCGGCGCTGGAGCCGCCTTCCCGCACAGGGGTCATTGGCTGGGAGCGGCCCCTTGGCGGGCGGGGGCCGGGGTGTGAATCGAGACATCGGCCCGAACCGTGAATCGGCCCCCGGAATCGGTTTCACACTCCGGTGCGGCCGCAAGTGGGAGCGCTGAGGCGTTGAATGGGGCTCCGGAAGTGGCACGTCGCCATGCTTGGTGCCGCCGCTCCGCCCGCAGCACTGTGGCTTGAGGGTCGATCCGATCGGGCGGGCGACCCGCCGCAAGCACTACACCCTCCGCCGCGATCCGGTGTCGCCGGACGTGGGGCTCCAACGCGCGACTGGGCCGCCAAGTGATGCGAACGCCACGACGCCGGCATCGAATCTCTCCCCGCTTGGGCACCCGCCAGCGGGGCGCCTTGGGTCCGACGACAGCGATGCGTCCTGCACCATGACGATGGCTATGGCCCCACAACTCGATCTCGACCGGCTGTTGCTCAGCGTCGGCGCCCGTGATCCATGCCGTCGGTGTCGAGCGCCTTGCGGTCCCCCTTCGATCCCGAGCGCAACTCCAATACCGCCGAGGCCAGATCCCGTCCCCGGGGGCTGAGTCTGTACAGAGTGGCGCTGCCCCGGTCCGTTGGCCGGGCCAGTCCCGCGCCCACGAGAGACTCGATCGCTCGCGCGGCCCTCTTCGCCCGACACCCGAGCAACCGCCGAACGGCGACCGGACCGAACGGCGAGCCATCGGCGAACTCGACCAGCACCCGCTTGGCGTCATTCGCCACGAGCGTCCACGCGAGCCCGGATTGGCGCGCCCGGGCGTCGGCCCCCGCCTCTCCCCGGCGAGCCGCTCGGCCTCGTCCGCCGCCTCGGCGATCGTGCGGAACCCCGGTCCCGACCGGTCGGCTCCCGTCGAGACTTTCCGGGAAGCGGGCACCACGTACCACCGGTCCGCGCGATCGTCCTTGCCGTCCATGTAGTGGCCGCGCTCGATCCGGTACCCGGACACCTCGGCGCGGAACCGGTGCGCCCGCAGAATGACACCCTCGTCGAAATCGCTCAGCGGTTGTACCCCGCGTTGAAGAGAGGGCCCGGGAGGAAGCCGGGTCAATGGCGCGTTGGAGGGTCGCGGCCGTTTCGCACGGCGTCCGGGACGTCATTTCCCCGACCGGGCGGCCGAGGAGACGAATCGCGCTCGCGGGGCGGCTGAAGCTGCGCTGGCTCAGCCGATCCGGAATAGGGTCGAAGCCGCGCACCCGCGCACCGATCCCTTCGAGCGGGGAGGTCGGCTTGTGGACGATTGGGCGGCCTATCCGACCGACGATGGGTAGGCCTTCGTCCGCCGGTTCGGGCCGTGCGCTGAGAGGCGCTTCTGCGGCGTCCGCCGGGCTGACTCGGAACACCTTACGGTGCCTAAGCAGCATACTCCGTGTCGTACACCGGGACTGGCGAGGGGGTGGCCCTGCCCCCCCTTCGATCCCCCCAAGGTCTGCGCGCCGTTGAAGCGCGCGGGCGGGGGCTTTGCCCCCCCTCCCCCGTGTCGACCGGTCCGATGACTGACCGGCGCACCGCTACCGTCACCGCCCGCGTGTCGGCGGCGGAGCTCGCCGACTGGCGGGCCAAGGCGAAGGCCGCCGGCGTCCCGCTCTCCGCGCTGATCCGGCGGGCCATGGCGCGCACGCGGATGTGGACCGCTCCGGCAGCGGACATCGAGCGCGAGCGCACCCGGCAGATCGCGCGGATCGGCAGCGGACTGTCGGGGGCCTGAATCCTGGCAGGTAATCGTCTAAAATCATACAGGACTGCACGATCTGCGTTTCTTGCCGTGGGGCCGTATCTCGGTCCACCGTATGCTAATCGCGGGAGAATCGCCATCAATTGGCGGGAATGCCGGGCATTCCGAACGGACGCCAATAGGCTCAGCTGCTCCGCGTGATGCCCGCTGGAGTCCTCATGTCTGAACCTTCCGACTCGCCACCTCTAGAGCGCCTACGTTGGCCCCGGCTCGCCGCCCGAATCGCCATCGACTTCCGCGCTGATCGGTTCAGTCGGTGCGTAACATTACGTTGTAATGTACATTCATTACGTTCCCGTTTGCGTCCACTCAAACAGACATCCGGTTTGACCGTCATGAACCTAACGATTGCGGAGTTGGCTGTTGCTGTGGAACGGAGCGAGACGTACATCCGCCAACATATTCACAGGAAGCATCTGGCTGTGATCAGAGAGGGTCGCCGCGTGTACGTGGAACTCGATGAGGCGCGGCGTTGGGCCGAGGAGCGAGGAATCTCGTTCCGGTCGCCGGTTCGCGCCGCGATGGCAATGACGCCCATGTGGGATCGAGCGGCCCGGATGACTGTGTTGGCTTGGAAGGCACCTAGCGGCCAGCTTCGGAATCTATTCACGCTGGCGCGCCACCGCCGCAAGGATGGTTTGGGACCCTGGCGGAGCGAGCCTGACGAGGATTGGCGGATCGAGCAGCTCACGCGCGATCTCCTTCTGCTGGCCTTCGACGCGTCATGGAAACGCTGCGAACCCATAATCGACCGTGTCTTGGATTCTGGAACCCTGCACGCCGAGGATCTAGAAGTCGAGTATGCCTTGGAATCCGTCCCTCGCCGCCACTGGGCGTATCGCGACCAGCGGGGGCCGCTCAACCGCTGCCTGCGCTCGCCGTTCGCGAGACACAGCGCGGAGATTATCGAGTACTGGAGCTTCGAGGACCAACCTCGAAAGGACTGGCGGGAGGAACTGGAATCGTCCTTGAGCCCAAGGCGATCGCTGTTCGCGCGCCTAGGATTCCCGCTGGTCCATCGCTCGGACAGAGTCGGAAACCTCATGATCGCGCGTGCGGAGGATGGCATCGTGTGCGATCTCCACGGGCCTCATGGCCGGACGTTCACTCTCCTCGTGGAAGCCGAGGGCTACACACTTGGTTCGCATCGTGGAACGGTATGGGCCAGCCACAGCGGCGACGACGTGCTCCGACGGCAGATTGCGATCACCCCCGGCGAGACAACGATCCCCCTCGATTCGGATGTAGACAGCGTCGGGCTTGCAGTGTTCCGGGTCGCCGATGGCCAGTGCGTCGATCTGATGAGCCATCACCTGTTGATGGAGGTGTCCGGATCGCTTGACGTACAAACGGGGCCGACGATCCGCCTCCAGGACCGTGGGCGCAAGATCGCTCACGAGGTCAACCCGTTCCACCATTCTTCCAGCATAAGGGTGCGCGCCGATGAGAGTAGTCCCGAACTAGACCGGAGAATCCGCCAGCAGCGGCTCGATCACCTTAGCCACCAGCGGGAATCTGCCGCTCGGCGGACGGGCGATTTCGTCCGCTTCGGGTCCGGCAAGTGGAATCAGGTGATCGCTCACCTTCGTAGAATACTCGCAGCGGATCGCGATCCGCAATTGCCGATCTATTTCGCCGATCCCTACTTCATGGACTCCGCGAAGCAGCCCGACGAGATCAAGCTGTGGCTCGACGTGTTCGCGGCGACGGCGGAAGCCCCCCTTCTCATTCTTTGCGGCAAGAGGCGACAGGCTGGCGGCCTGCCGCGATGGTGGTCGAGCGCTCCCAAGCCGATCATTTCTCATGTGCGGGTTCGGGTCGTTACTAGGCACGGCGACGGGAAACCGGCGTTTCACGATCGTTACCTGATTACACCGAAGCGGGAGGTCTTGATCACGCATTCGGTCACCGGATGGGCGGGCGACGGAGTGACGTTCGCGAGCCTACCGTATGGCGTCTACCGTGCCGAAGCGGAGCGGTTTTGGTCGATGGATCTCCAGTGCAGCGCGGCGGAAGCCTACGTCGAGGAGTTGTGCTGATGTCGCCCGGCATCGGTGTCGGTCCGCCGCTATCCGATCCAGCCGCAGAAGTCGCCTGGCGCATCTTCGGTGTCGGCGAGTCGCCGCTCAAGGGTCGGTCGTCCTACAAACTGATTCGTCCGATCGTCGAGCGTCATGTCGCGGTCGCAGACCGGCATGGGGTGATACGCGAGATCGAAGCTTGTTTCGAGTCGCACGGGGATCGACATTGGCTTCGCCCGGAGATGAAGGAGCGGATGGCGGAAGCGGTCCTGGATGGAATCGGATCGTCGAACCAGTCGGAGGCGGCGGTGTGGGCGATTGGTTCCATCAATTCCGAACTTGCCATCAGCCGGATTCGTTCCAAGTGGTCCGCCGCCGCAATCGACGGCTTCGTGCACGCGGCGCTCGGAAGCCTGAAGACAGCGTGTGACCGAAACAGGGTTCTCGATCCGAGCGGTGGTTTTGGCTTGGATCTCGATTCTGCCGGTGCGGAGATTCCGGCCGATGCCTTCGTGCGAGAAGGGAGGATCGAGACCTTTCAGAATCTCGCGAATCAGGGTCTTCGCTTCGTTGTGGGCGGCTTGCACCGTGCCGTCGACAACTTAATAGAGCTGTCCGTGGCCCTGCGTCCAGATCTCTTTGGCCTCGTAGTCGAAAAACTTGAACATCCGGTGGTGCGGGCCAAGGCGGCTCGATGCGCGGTCGAGATTGCCCGGCGCTCGAACCATCGAGCGACCTTGGATTGGATCCAAGCGGACGCATGTCCGGCACAGATCGCGTTGGCGCTCGTGCATTCGCTCGAAACCGTCAACGCTCTGGACTACGACCTGCGGTCCACAGTGCGTGAGGACGTGGGCGCACGCGCGTGGGCTACCGAACTCCGTCCTGCTCACGACGACCTCGACGCGGCGGCCGAGAGCCTGCTGGCCGGATTGGCTGACCGGCTGTTGGCGTTAAGGTCGCCGGTCTGCGTCCGGTGGATCGGTGAACTGCTCGGCGCAGCGGGTCGCTCGCTGCATTCGCATGGCGACGACAAACCGCTCCGCGTCCACCAGCTTGAAACGGCGTGCACCGAGGCTCTTATGCGCTTGGTTCACCAATCCTGGTCCGGCGAACTGCTAGAGATCCTGATGGCGGGGTTACGCAACGACCCTCGCGCTACGTGGACTCGCCACCTGGGCGGCCTCGCCTGGGGTCTGCGCGAGTCGGCACCGAGGCGCGCCTCTGAGGTCGCCCGGGCCGCTCTCGTTGGTCACGAGGGCCACGTTGAATACGTACTGGAGCACAACCTGCCGATGCTGGATTGGCGCTACTGGGATCACCGGGAGTGGATCGGCGGCCTGGGCACCTGCTTGGCCGTAGCGGACCGCACACTCGATCTTCGGGAATGGGCCGTGGACCGGTGCCAACAATTGCCTCTGAGCGTCTGGGATGCGGATGCTCAAGAGGATCACCGAACGTTCATCACGGCTGAACGACTGGCTCGGCACTGGTTTCTCGTAGCATTCCACGCCATTCCACGGCTTGAGGAACTTGGTAGGATGGTCGATCCGGCGGGGGTCCTCTCCCTAGCCGAAACGTTCCTGGACCATTGCCGTTACGCGCAACCGTATGTCGTCGGACATCCTGCGTCCTCAGTCGCGGCCGAGCTCGCGGCCCGTTGCGCAGTTGAGTTCGGAGATCCAAGCGAGCGGTGGCTCCTTGATCTCGCTAAGCACCCCGCGGCGGGGGCGCGCGTCTTGTGGGCAGTGATCGACCAGGGCAGGCGCAAACTCGAGAGAGCAGGCGACGGTGGAGCGGCGACGCTCCTGAACGAGATGTTCCTCCCCGAACTTGCCTCCATCGCGTCGGATCGTTTTGGAGATGGAAGGCGATGTCGCCTCGATGCCCTCGAATACTGGGGACGCCTGTGGTTGGCGCTGGGCAAGATGGATGAGGCCGAGCGGGCCGCGCTCGCGATTCTCGCATTCCCGGCAAAGCTCCTTGCCCGCGGACACACCATTCTCTCCCTGAAGCTGCTCGCGCTAGCGGCTGGCAAGCGTGGGCTAACCCACCCGATCCAGGATCGCCTTCGATCCCTATACCACGAGTTGTGGTCGGTCTTCACGCCCAACGAGGAGCGTTTGGACCGAGAACAGGTCGACGCGTTGCTGAAGGGCCTTTCACACGGCCTGTTGCCTGCTCGGACTGCGCGATGAAGCACCCTCGCGGCCAGCCACCACGGCCTGGCGTCACGGCCCAGACTCCCTCCACGGTTGGTACGAGTGCTAGTTGCTGGTGCTAGTCCGCTAGCGGCGCGTAGCGCGACGTGCACTATCGAGATGCTGGGGGTGCGCGTTCGGACCGCCTCGACCACATCCGCCCACCCCCGACGCTTCCCCAAGTGGTGATACGTTCATCTTAGGCGGCAAGCGCCCATGAGAAGGCCTTGAGGTCCGAAGTGGATCGCCGAGCGTTGGACACACCCTCAGCTTCGGGTTGAATCGCAGCGCATGGCCCGCCGAGTCTCGCGGCAAGCGGAGAATCCCACGGTGACCCCGAACGAGTTCATTGCGAAGTGGCACGCCTCGGAGTTGAAGGAGCGCTCCGCGGCGCAGGAGCACTTCATCGACCTGTGCCGCCTTCTGGGCGAGCCGACCCCGGCGGAGGCCGACCCCAAGGGGGACCGCTACTGCTTCGAGCGCGGCGCGCTCAAGGACTCCGGCGGCGAAGGCTGGGCGGACGTGTGGAAGCGTCACTGCTTCGCGTGGGAGTACAAGGGAAAGCGCGCCAACCTCGATGCCGCTTTCGACCAGTTGAGGCAGTACGCGCTCGCGCTTGAGAACCCGCCCTTGCTGATCGTCTCGGACATGAGACGGTTCCGGATCCGGACGAACTGGACCAACTCGGTCAGCAAGACGCACGAGTTCGAGCTTGACGATCTCGTGGACGGCGCGGTCCGCGACAAGCTCAAGTGGGCCATGTCCGACCCTGAGCGGCTACGGCCGGGCGAGACCCGCCAGACGCTTACGGAACGGGCCGCGAGGCACTTCGCCCGACTCGCGCAGTCGCTCCGCGACCAGGGCCACGGCCCGGAGGACGTGGCGCACTTCGTGAACCGTCTCGTGTTCTGCATGTTCGCAGAGGATGTGGGCCTGCTCCCCAACGACATGTTCACCCGCGTGTTGCTGCGGGCACGCCGACAGCCTGAGCGGTTCGCGGGCTTGGCGAAGAAGCTGTTCGGGGCGATGTCCACGGGCGGCGAGGTGGGACTTGAAGACGTGGATTGGTTCAACGGCGGGCTGTTCGAGGACGACGCGGCCCTCCCCATGGACAAGGGGCAGATCGAGACGACGCTGGCGGCCTCTGGACTCGACTGGTCGAGCATCGACCCCTCGATTCTCGGCACGCTGTTCGAGCGGGGCCTCGACCCCGACAAGCGCTCGCAGCTCGGAGCGCATTACACGGACCGGGACAAGATCATGCGGATCATCGACCCGGTGATCATTCGCCCCCTGCTTGCCGAGTGGAAGACCGCGAAAGCCGGGATTGCCAAGAGCATCGAGCGCGCGAACTCCGCGAAGTCAAAGGGTGCGGAGACGCGGAACCGCAGGCAGGCGGAGAACGCGCTCGGCGCGTTTTTGGAACGGCTTCGCAACTTCGCCGTGCTCGACCCGGCTTGCGGCTCGGGCAATTTCCTCTATCTCGCGCTCCACGCTCTCCACGACGTGGAGCACCAAGTCCAGTTGGAAGCCGAGGGGCTGGGTCTCCAGCGCGGCTTCCCTTCGGTCGGCCCCGCCAACGTGAAGGGGATCGAGTTGAACGCCTATGCGGCGGAACTGGCGCGCGTGTCGGTGTGGATCGGCGAAATCCAGTGGATGCGCCGCAACGGGTTTCCCGGCGCGCGGGAGCCGATCCTCGACCCGTTGGAGACGATCGAGTGCCGCGACGCGATACTGACGCACGATGGCGGGGAACCGGACTGGCCCGATTCGGATGCGATCATCGGCAACCCTCCGTTCCTAGGCGGCAAGCTTCTCATCACGAACCTCGGCGAGGAGTATGTGTCGGACCTGTTCCGGGTGTACGAGGGTCGCGTGCCCCGCGAGGCCGATCTGGTGTGCTACTGGTTCGTGAAGGCCGGTGAACGGTTGGGGGAAACCACGAAGCGGGTCGGGTTGGTCGCGACGAACTCGATCCGGGGTGGAGCGAACCGGCGGGCGCTCGAACGGGCAACCGACGGCAGGTCGATCTTCGACGCGTGGAGCGACGAGCCGTGGGTGATCGACGGTGCCGCCGTCCGCGTCTCGTTGGTGTGCTTCTCGGCGGCGGACGGCGGAGTCGCGCCGGACCACCGCCTCGACGGCGAGGCAGTGGACGAGATCTACACGGACCTGACGGCCCGCCGGGGCGAAGCGGGCTTCGACCTGACCAAGGCGAGGCGGCTCGCCGCGAACGCGGGCGTGGCCTTCATGGGAGACACCAAGGCCGGACCGTTCGACGTTCCCGGATACTTGGCCCGCGAGTGGCTGCGCGAGCCCGCCAACCCCAACGGCCGCCCGAACTCCGATGTGCTGAAGCCGTGGATGAACGGCATGGCCATCACCCGGCGCTCCGCCGACAAGTGGATCGTCGATTTCGGACTATCCATGGAAGAGGGCGAAGCCGCTCTGTACGAAGGTCCGTTTCAGCACATCCGCGAACACGTCTTACCGGCATGGGAAAGGCAACGTCCAGCGGGGCGACGTAAGAGATGGTGGCTGCACCACCGGCCACGTCCCAAGATGTGGAAAGCCCTCGACGGATTCTCCCGGTACATCGTCACGCCCACCGTCGCCAAGCATCGCCTCTTCGCATGGCTCGACGCCCGCGTCTGCCCCGACCACCAGCTGATCGTCATCGCCCGCGAGGACGACACCACGTTCGGCATCCTGCACAGCCGGTTCCACGAGGCTTGGTCGCTCCGCATGGGCACTTGGCTCGGCAAGGGCAACGATCCCCGTTACACCCCCACCACTACCTTCGAGACCTTCCCCTTCCCGGACGGGCTCTCGCCGGACGTGCCCGCGACCGATTACGTCGCGGATCCACTCGCGAAGGCGATCGCTTCGGCGGCCCGGCGGCTCGTCGAGCTCCGTGACCGCTGGCTCAACCCGCCCGAGTGGGTGGAGTGGATCGGGGAACCCGTCGCCGACTATCCGGCGCGTCCGGTTCCCCGTGACAAGAAGGCTGGCGCCGCGCTCAAGAAGCGGACCCTGACCAACCTCTACAACGCCCGGCCACAGTGGCTCGTGGATGCTCACGCCCAACTCGACGCTGCCGTGGCCGCCGCCTACGGCTGGCCCGCCGACATCGCGGACGACGCGGTGCTGCACGAACTGCTTGCCCGAAACCGCTGATCTCGCCTACGAAGGGTAGCTGCCGGAGCTACCCGCAGCCGACCCGTTGAACGGGTTCCCCGGAGCGCTCGCGGTGGTGCTCCGCCACCGCATTGGCGTCGGCCGACATCGGCTCCGGGACATGTCGGCGACGGGCATGTCGGACGCCGCTAAGGCCGGGGAGCCAGCCTACGCAGTGTTGAACACTGCGGCCCGGCAAGGGGACGCTGCGCCCCCCTTAGAACCCCCGGCTTGTCGTCCCGCTGCCGCCGGGAGCGGGCGGGCGCGATGCGCCGCCCCCCGGACCCCGCTCGCGGTGCGCCCGTGGCTGAGCGGCGCACCGTCATGGTCGCCGCCCGCGTCACACCGGCCGAGCACGCCGCCTGGCAGGAAAAGGCGGCGGCCGCTGGCGTCTCTCCGTCCGCGCTGCTCCAGCGGGCGATGGCGCGGACGCGGACGTGGACCGCGCCGGCCCAGGCGATCGAGCGCGAGCGCACCCGTCAGATCGCGCGCATCGGCAACAACCTGAACCAGCTCGCTCGGTGGGCGAACACCCAGAAGACGGCGGCTGAAGCCGTCTCGGTGGTCGCCCACCTGGTGTCGTTCGAGCGGTCGCTGCTCGCTGCGGCCCGCATCGACGAGGACGCCGACGATGCACATTAAGTTCCTCCCGCACGGCAGGGGCTCGGCCCGGGCGGCGGTCGACTATCTCGTCGGCGAGCGGGACGCCGGGGGGCACAGGCGCGACGGCGTCCAAGTGCTGCGGGGGAGTCCGGACATGGTGGCCGCCGTGGCCGACTCGCTCGAGTTCGAGCGCAGGTACACGTCGGCCGTGATCGCGTGGGCTCCCGAGGACCGGCCGACCGAGGAACAGATCGAGGCCGTCCTCGACGAGTTCGAGAAGACCGCCTGGGCGGGATTGGAGCCGGACCGCTACGCTTGGACGGCGGTCCTGCACCGCGAGCGCGGCAGCGGCATCCATGCGCACGTCCTCGCCGCGCAGTGCGACCTAGAGACGGGCCGCAGCCTCAACATCGCGCCCCCGGGCTGGCAGAGGACCTTCGATCCGCTCCGCGACGCGTTCAACCACGAGCACGGCTGGAGCCGCCCGGACGACCCGGAGCGGGCCAGGGCGCAGCAGCCGGGCCACCTGGCCTACATCGAGGCCTCGAAGCTGCGGGCCGGGCTCGAACACGAACCCGATCCGCGCCAACTGATCCGCGACTACCTCGTGCAGCGCGTCGAACACGGCGCGGTGAAGAGCCGCGCCGACGTGCTCTCCGCCCTGGAGGAAGTCGGCTTCGATGTGCCGCGCCGGGGCAAGAACTATCTCACCGCTCTCGATCCGGACAGCGGCAAGCGGTGGCGGCTGAAGGGAGAGCTGTATGAGCACGACTTCCGGCCCGAACGACTTGACCTCGAGGCTGCGGCACCGGCTGGAGGCGGACCGCCAACAGATCGAGGAGACGGCCGCGCGCGAGCTCGAGCGGCTTGGCGAGAGCTTGAGCGCCGTCGCGAGCGGCGCGCTGCGTTCCATCGAGGCCGATACGGCGGAGGCGAACGCGCGGATGCGCGCGCTGCTGCTGAGAGCCTGGATGCGGCCTCTGGTGGTCGGCCTGAGCCTTTTTCTCGGTATCAGCGGCGGCAGTTGGGCGACAACGCACTGGTTGTGGAGGAGCATCGAACGCCGGATCGAGGCCTTGGCGACGCTGAACCTGCAGATCGACGAGGCCCGCTGGACGCTGACCGAGATCGAGGAGACGACTTGGGGCGTCACGCTGCGGGAGATCGACGGGGAGCGGTTCGTGGTGCTGCCGGCCGGAACGCTGGACGATCCGCCCTGGACCGTGCGCGGTCGGCCGGCCGTGAGGCTATCGAAAGAGTGAGGGAGCTGTATGACTGCGTTGGAGCGGCAGTTGACGGCGGCCTTGGAGAGGTTGTCCGCGCAGTACGAGATGGAACAGCGGCGGCAATCCGAGCAGGTCGAAGCCCTGGAGCGGCACATCGCGCAGTTGCACGGGCAAGTGACGCGCTTGGCCCGGGACTACGGGGCCCTCGCCGCGACGTTGGCCGGGCGCTGGAGATGATGCCCCAGCGCGGGCGAGACCGCGATCATGGGCCGAGCCGCTGATTGGATCTCGGCTGCGGAAACGCTGCGCCGCTGGAGGATCGGCACGGACCTCTCGGAGGCACGCTCTGGGATACTGGTTCGGAGCCTTTCGATTGGCGAGTATGTACTTGAGTTGACGGGCGACTTAGAGCTTCAACACGTTCGCACGGTATCAACGCCGCGCCCGCGCCTCGTCCAATTCCAGCCCGCCCCACTGCACCGATCCGCCATGCTGAAGGATCGCTAACGTAACTTCAAGCCTGTCAACTAGTAGTCGCGTTGCACTCATTCCGATAACCCCGTTCTCTTCGTATAGTCCTATTTTGAGTTGATGGGTCACCCCCATCAACTAGTCATAACCGCCGAGTACTCGCTTTGTCTGCTGTTTCGCCATAATGGCCATAGACTTCAACCTAGAATGACCCACATCCCGAAGCTGACGATACGTTGCGGGTCCGGCTTGACCAGACGCGTGACCTAACCTGACATGAAATAACAACGGCTGGCCCGATCCTGACTTCACAATAACCTGTCGTCGATAGCGATTCCAGTGACGTACTTCACTGGCAAATAACACGACCGCCAACAACCCAAGTGGAATCCACGCCCACGGAGAAGTGATAATGGGTATATTCTCGTTCACCCATGTTTGAATGGCCGGAAGCCAGTCATTTGTCCATCGACGCAGATCCTCGGGTATGCTAGGTAAGCTGATCACTGCCAACACGAAGGCCAAGGCAGCTAGAACCATGCCACTCCACTTAACGATGCGGCGTAGCACGGTACGCGGCAGAGGTTCACTCACGTTCGGTTGCCCCTTCCCTTCCTCCCAAGGTCGAACAGCGCCCACGCTAGCTTGCGCGGCGTCGCGCCATCGAAGCCCGGCGCTTCGGACGGACGCTCCTCCATCTCGTCCCACGCCTCCTCCAGCCGCGCCTTTGCCTCGGCCTTCTCTTCCGGCGTCATCACGTCCTCACGTTCCTTCCGTTCTTCGGTCATATCGACCCTCCTGTAGGGACCTTCTCATCCACTTAATCTACGCGGCTCCACATATACGGGACAACCCCATGAAACGAGACTTTTGAGTCGTTCATCAGGTATAACAGATGAAAACACCGCGACCATCGTATTATCTGATGGGGACAGTGGGGTACACATAGATGTAGAGAAGCCCGGTGGTGTGTGCCACCGGGCTTTCTCTCTCACTTGCGCGTGTGGGCAAATGGTACGTCGCTCGCCTCGCAAAGCTTGAGATCCCGGTTCGACTCCGGGCACGCGCTCTCAAAGGATCATGCCGCCGTAGCTTAATCGGTAAAGCACCGGAATTGTCACTCGGGCGATACGGGCTCGAAACCCGTCGGCGGCTTTTCACCTCAGAAGATAGATACACCAGTAACGGATACGGGGCAAGAACTAGGCCACAAGCTCCTTGTACATGAGCCGTCGCCCGGCCAGCCCGGCCCACCACATCATGCATCTGGCAAATGGTGTCCATGTCGCGGATGTTGTGACGGCCCGTGAACTCGTTCACGTAACGCTGCAGGTGCTTCCAACTCATGTAGTGGTAGGTGCCCATGTAACCGCGCTTCAGCATGCTCCAGAAGCTCTCCACGCCGTTCGTATGCGCCATGCCACGCACGTACTCGCCAACGCCATGCTTCACCGTCTCATGGTTATCGAGACCTTCGTAAGCGCGGGCTTCGTCGGTATAAGCCGTTGCGCCTTCGGCGCGGCGGCGCTCAACAAACTCCTGTAGCGTCGCCTTCGTCACGTCATCCACGACCTGGGCCTGCACACGCTTCGTCTTCCGGTCCTTGATGCCCACCACGGGCTTCTTGCCCACAGCGCCGCGTCCCTCGAACTGCTTGCGGCGATCCGCGTGCATGTTCTTGCGCTTCCCGCGAATGTAGGTCTCATCAACTTCGACCGGACCCTCGAACTCCTCGGGTGCCCACGCCCACGCCTCGCGCAGCCGGTGCATCATGAACCACGCCGTCTTTTGCGTCACGCCAATGTCCCGATGAAGCTTGAGGCTGGCCACGCCCTTGAGATTGGTCACGGACAGGTAGATGGCGATGGCCCACTGGCGATAGGTCACCTTCATCTCTCACCGTGAGCCGGAACGTGAGCCGCAGGGGACTGTTCGCCCGGGTCACGTCCGGCGCCGCGAAAGACGCGAACTGTGAGTTGGCGCCGACAAGGTCCACGTCCGAAACGTCCGTTTGCGTCCAGCTGAAGCTCAGAAAATCACTGTCGGCATCCTCGCTGCCGGAGCCGTCGAGGTGGACCAACGTCCGCTCATCCACCATCTGGTCGAGGCCAGCGCTCGCCTGCGGCAGCTGATTGTCGGTCGGGTCTCTCGTGTCCCTCGGATCCGAGATCGTCACGGTCGCCGGCGTCCCGTCCACCACGACCGTACCCGGACCCGTCCCGCTCGTCAGTGTGAGGATCACCGTCTCTCCGCCATCGGCGATGCTGTCGGGCGCTGCCACCAGCGCGACCGTGGCGCTCCGTGCGCCGCCGGTCAGCGTCACCTCGCCCGGCAGAGCCTCGTAGTCCACTCCCGGTGTCGCCGTACCGGACACCGTGTAGCGAACCGTCACGTCCCCCGAACCCGCCTTGCCGCTCACCGCCAGCGTGAACTGCGCCGTGTCGCCTTCGGTGACCGTGCCGCCCGTAGGAGCCGTGAGCGTCACCGAGAGCGTGTCGGCAGACTGCCGGAACACCGGACCGTCCGCCGCGGCGGGCGTGGGCGTGACGCTCGCCATGGCCAGCATGGGCGCGAGGAGCGCGATGAGCCGGGAGATGGCTCGCGCCACGGTGTGTCCCGCATGATGAACTTGGGCGGACGAAGGCGCTGCAGCGGTAGCGAGTGTCATGAACGTGTGTCCTCGTGGTGCCGTGACGTCCGGCTTGACCGGTTGTTCGCGTGGATGGATCCCCTCCGATTCCTGTATCCAGCGAACGGGCGAAACTTCGTTCGCCGCCGGTGAGCCGATCCACGCGATCACGGCCAGAGTTCTTCTGGGCGAGGACCTATAAGGTATTATGCAGCAGGATGTTGCAGATTAGATAAGGTCTGGGATCGCGTATTCTCGCGGGAGTGAGACCTATCGCCGTTCGGGGAGCCGGGGGAGGACCCCGGGGCGGCCCGACACGGCCGGATCAGGCGAGGCGGAGCTGCCGCATTGGTTTAGGTCAGGAGGCGCTTCGCCGGAGCTGCGTGACCGGGCCTCGCAAACGGATGGGAATCCATGTCCCGGGCGGGGACCCCGCGATGGCCCCGCGCGCGACACGGTGTGCTCGGACTCAGTTGCGGATGACCCGCACCACCCTGCCGTTCACGTCGACCACGATGACCGGGCCTTTGAGCACGTCACCCGCGAAGGGCGATTCCGCCTCCGCTCCCGCCACATCCGCAGCCGGGGCCGCATCCGCCGCGGGGAGCTCATAGGGGTCGGCCCGGCTCGCGTCCACTGCATGCCCCAGATCCGCCAGCGCCTGCACCGTGATCGCGCTCAGCGCGCTGCCCCCCCTCGGGCCCATCAGTTCGCCGCGCAGCACGTCGTAGCGCCAGTGGTGGTTGGGCGACACCGAGACGCCGTTGTCGACCGGCACCTTCCCGCCCGTGTACGGCCGCCCGCCCGCCTCGTTGAACGCCTCCACCGCCAGCGGCCCCGGAAAGTGCGTGTCCAGAGGCACGTCCCGCGTCTTCTCCCGCAGCATGTCACCCCACTTGTTCGACCCGATCCCCAGAACGTGCCCCATCTCGTGCAGCGCGACCTGGTACATGCTGTTGGGGCCCGCCTCCGGCGCGTCCGGCCCATAGTAGTTGCGATTGAGCCAGAGGACCCCCATGAGCGCAAGCCCGGACTCACGGATCGCGCAGCTACCCGCCTGGCCGATACTGTTGATGCGCCCCGCGTCCGAGATGGACACGTTGATCACGACATCGTCGATCGTGCCGACGATCCGGCCCGGGTCAAGACAGTATTCCACATCTACGGGAACATCCGGCAGGTCGCCCGTCACCACCTCCTCCCACCGCGCCGCCGCCCGGCGCAGCGACGCCTTCTCCGCCTCCGTGAACCGCTCCGTCTCGGTGGTCCCCTCCCAGAAGATGAGGTCGATCTGGTAGCCCTCCGGGTCGGGCGCACGCGCCACCGTCACCGGGACGCTGAGCGAGGCCCGGAGTCCGCCCGGGTCCTCCGCCGCCACCGCCACCCACGCCGAGCCCTCCGCGAGTGGCTGCAACTCCAGTACCCCCCCCTCCACCCGCGCGGCCACCACTCCCGCGTCGCTCGACACCGCCGTGTAGGACAGCGAGTCCCCGTCGGGATCGTCAAAGTGCCCGGCCATCTCCACCTCCGCCGTCTCCACCCCCGCCTGCAGCCAGTACACCGGTACCGCGCTCGTGACGGTCGGCGAGCGGTTCACCGCCGGAGCGAATAGCACCATCTCCTCCCCGACGACGTACTCGAGACCCCTTACCCCGATCGGGAACGCAGGCGGCAGCCCCAGGCCCACGTGCACCGGGCCCGCGGTCCCCGAACGGCTGACCGTCAGCGCCGCGCTCACGGTATCCCCCGCGCTCACGGTCACACGGTCGACCGAGACCGTCCCGCCCTGCACCGTCACCGGCATCTCGATGGAGCGCGGTACGCCGCTCGGCACGCGCAGCGCCACACTCGCGGGCCCCGGCGCCAGCGCGTCGGCGGCGTCCGTGCGTGCCAGCTCCAGCTTCACCGGGAACGGGGCGCCCGGGTTCACGCGCAGGTCCAGGCGTTCAAGGCTGGAGAGCCCCGAGAACACGCCCCGCGGCAACGCCTTCAGTTCGTTGTCCACAAGTACCAACTCCGCCAGACTCCCCAACCCTTGGAAGACGCCCTGCGGGAGGGTCGACAGGCCGTTCACCTGCAGCGACAACGTCTCCAAGGCCCCCAACCCGGCGAAGAGACCGGGCGGCAATTCAGACAGGTTGTTTTGTACCAACCTCAGCGTCACCAGCTCCCCCAACCCCGCGAAGACCCCCGCCGGAAGCGTCGTGAGCCCGTTACCGCTCAGGTCGAGGTAGCCGAGACGCGGCACGCCGGCGAAGAGTCCCGTCGGCAAGTCCGAGAGCTGGTTGGCCGCCAGCCGAAGGTGCGACAGGCTGGACAGGCCGGAGAAGATGTCCGGTGGCAGCTCGGTCAGGTTGTTGTCGTAGAGGTGCAGCAGTTCAAGGTTCGACAGCCCGGCGAAGACACTCGCGTCCAGCCCGGTCAGTTCGTTCTCCGGCAGGTAGAGCTTGCGAAGCTCGCCCAGTCCCGCGAACACGCCGGGCGGCAGTTCCGTCAGCTGGTTTTGGACGAGCGACAGGAACTCCAAGCTGGAGAGGTCGCTGAAGATCCCCGCGGGTAACCGCCGCAGCCGGTTTGCGCCGATGTTCAGGGACCACAACTCGGACAGACCCGCGAACGTCCCGGACGGGAGTTCGTCCAGGCCGACATTGTACAGGAACAGACGTTGCAACCGCTCCATGCCGGCCAATAGGTCGAGGGGCACGTCCGTCAATGGGTTGGAACTCAGAGCGAGTTCTTCCAAGCCGGTCAGGCCCACCAAGTGGGACCGTATCTCGGTCAGCCGATTCCCACGCAAGTAAAGCCGCGTCAGACTCGGGAGGCTGGTGAGTATGCCGCGGGGCAACGCCTCCAGTTCGTTGCCCGTGAGGTCAAGCCAAGTCAACGAGTCCAGACCGGAGAAGACATCCGGCGGCAACGCGGTCAGATCGTTGTTCTTCAGGAACAACCACCCGAGGCTGGTGAGGCCTGCGAAGTCGCCGCTCCGCAAACTCGAGATGTTCTTGTCACGGAGGATCAGATGCGGGACCGAAGCCAGGTGGGCGTCCGTCACGTCCGCGCAACTCGCCACGCCTGTCTCTTCAAGCAACCCCTCGATCACCGCCGGCGTTCGGCCGCACACTCCGGCGTCGGGTCGCGCCGTCGCCGTCACCTCCAGAAGCCTTTGTCCGGCCACGGACACGGCCAATTTCTGTTCCCCCGGAGCCGGGCCCAGCCTCCACTCGGCCCGCGCCAGCCCCGCGCTGTCGCTCCGCACCGAGTCAGGGTCCGCCGAGCCCGAGCCCGCCTCCGGCGTGAAACTCACCAGCGCACCGGGAACCGGACGCCCGGCTTCATCCAGCGCCTGCACCACGAGCGGCTCCGGGAGCCGCTGACCCACCAGACCCTGCTGCCTGTCCCCAGACCACGGGACGACGCGCGCCACCGCCAAGTTCGGATCCACCGCCAGCGCCGCGATCGCTTCCTCGGGCCCGTCAGGCACCGACGCAACGAGCCGCTGCTCCCCCGGAGCCACCCCCAGCGTCCACACGGCCGACGCCACGCCCGAGCCGTCGCTCACCACCGAGTCGGGTTCCACCGAGCCCCCGCCCGACGTCACCGCGAACCGCACGACCGTCCCCACGACCGGCCGGTCCCCGGCATCGAACACCGCCACGCCCACCATCGAAGGCAGGGACAGACCCGCCAGCGCACTCTGGCCGTCCCCGAACACCCTGAGCGTCGCCACCCGCTGCTCCACCCGCACCGGCGCCGCGTCGCTCGCTCCGCCCACCGACGCACGGACCTCCGCCGTCCCGTTGCGCCGAGCCGTCACCAGCCCCGAGCCGTCCACCGTGACCACCGCCCGGTCCGTGCTCTCCCACCGCACCGTGCCTGCCTCCGAGCCCGTCCCGCCGGCCACCCGAACCGTGAACTGCGCCGTCTCCCCGAGGTACGTCAGCCGCGCCGAGTCCGGCGCGACCCTCAGAGAGAGCGGAACAGCCGGCGGTCCCGTCGCCTCACCCGAGTCGCACGCCGCCACCGCAGCAAGCACCGCGGCCACCTTGATGACTTCGGCATTCACTCGCTGGCGCAGGCCCGATTTCACCAAGTCTCTCTCATGCACCTTGCAGGGAAGGGCGGGCGGATACTTCGTCGATCTTCGATCACGATACCGCTGTGGAGCAAGCCGACCAATGCGAGGTCGGGTCAAGAGGTGTGCAAAAGGCATCAGGCGGCGATCCTCTCCTGACCTTCGGGGACGGGCTTTCCGTCCTCGAACCTCCTCCCTTCGTACACCTCCCCCAGCAACTGGGGAGCGTTGAGCTTCCTGAACCGCTTCTCGGCCACCAACAGCAGCCGCCAGATCAGCGCCGTGGCGTTGTCGACCCGCTTGAACCGACGGATTGGACGAGCCTTCCCGCAGGGATTGATGATCGGGAGCGACCCCTGGAGGGCGAGGGCAGGAGTGCGCAAACACACCTGGCCCCGAACCCGTACCAGGCCCTCGGCCTGGGGGGTCGCTACCGTCACGGCCTGAGCGCCCCGTACGCCACGGGCGAACGGGGCGGCGAGGCCGAAAGACGTTGCCGCGCCAGCGGATAAACGGGAGCGCCAGTGCGCATCGC
This sequence comes from Candidatus Palauibacter sp., assembly GCF_965216145.1. Taxonomy (GTDB): domain Bacteria; phylum Gemmatimonadota; class Gemmatimonadetes; order Palauibacterales; family Palauibacteraceae; genus Palauibacter. Next base: position 4,209,577 of record NZ_OZ244149.1, on the reverse strand, counting down.
CGGACGGCCAAAGTGCGCATCGGCACCCCACGTCGATTGCACACTCCAGTACGGCCGTAAGCGGGAGCGCCGGGCGCCGACGAACGCGGCCGGAGGGCTGCATCCAGTTGTCCGGCGCTGTCGCCGTGCTCCGCCGGCAGTCCGGTCGGCTGGAGGGTTCTGCCTCCGGCAAGAAACCGCGCTTCGTGGCGGCTTGGATGACGGCCAGCGAGAGCCGGAGTCCCGATGGCTGGCCGATCACTCCGTGAGTCAGGTGAGACCAACCCACCGCTAATTACTCCCTCCGTCACGATCAAGTTTCGCCGGGCGGAACAGCGAGGGTGCCGGATCCGGCTGCCGCATGTGTTCGATCCCTACGCGGCGGTCAACGCCTCGCACGGCGAGCCACTCCCGCACCAACTGAGCGCGGTGTACCGCTCGATCCCCGTCCCGCACCGATCACGATGCCCGTCAGCGGCCCGAAAGCGCTGGACAACCGGTCATCGCGACCCCCTCAAGACGAGGCCGCCGTGAGCCTGGTTCGGGATGAATCACGCGATGGATTGCTTGGTCCGCCGAAGTCTTCCTTGCATAAGCTGGTGCCGTAACCGGCGGACCACATGGGCTGTGGTCTCTCCGGCCTGCGCCGCCGTCCAGAGGTCATCAAGGTCCTCTCGAACGAGAAGCGCGACGCCGTCACGCTCGGCCTTTTCCACCTCAGCCTTCGACAGCGCCGCGCGCGGAATTGCCGTCGCGAGGACCGCGATCACTTCGCTGTCGGGAAGTTTGCTGCGCATGTCCGCTGAGCGGGCGATGAGCTTGCTCAGTTTTGCCTTCGCGTCCGGCGGCCCGACCGTGCACTCGATGGCTAGGATGACGGAAGAGGCCAGATCATGGGCCAGGCTGTCGACGGCGTCCCCAAGCCCGCTCTGCGCGTACAGCGGGTCCACCTGGAAGCCGAGGAAGAGGAACAGTAGACCCACGGCCTCGCCGAACTCCTTCCCCTTGTGCCAGCTTTCCGGCCGCAGCTTCTCAAGGAACCGGCGAAGGTCCGGGTCCACCACGTTGTGCGTTCTCATCCGGACGTTGGAGCCCGCTTCGGCCAAGGGCTGGGACACGCAGTCCACGCACCTGCCTCCGATGAGAATGAAGAGCGTGGCGGTCGCGTCACCCTTCCGAATCGGAATGTCCAGCCGCGAGCGAAGAGCACCGCCCTCATGTGCCCATTCGCGCTCGTCGAGCCTGGCCGATCCGTGACGGGGAGGCTCTCCGGTAGCGCCCACGGTCCAGACCAGCTCCGCGTTCGCGACAAAGACATCCGCAGCAGCCCGAAGAGCGACGCTTACGCGTTCGGGCGAAGAGGCTACCTTCTCGCGATCAAAGCGCACGGCTAGCGGTGCGATCAGCTCGAAGACGGTAGCGGTGCGTTGGATCTCCAGTGCCCCGGGCCGCGCGCAGAAGCTTCGCACCAGGTCCGAGAGCCCATCGTAGGCCTTCGGCCCGCTGCGAATCAGGTTGTCCAGATCCAAGGGATTAGGAACAGCCTGCCTCACAGCTTGCCACATCGAGGAACCATGGCCCACGAGGGCGTGACAGCTCCAAGGGTCGTACCCGGCCGTCCGATACGATGCGGAGAGGTCGCTGAAGACGTATCTCACGTCCATTGCCGGCTGATCCGACCCGCCGGCGTATTCGACGGACGACCGCCCCAGCTTCGCCTTGCCGCTGACGATCCCATGCACCACGCCGGGTAGGTCCGTAGTAGGAAGGACCGCTTGCCAGGCGCGGAAGTCCGACCGCTCAACCGGAGAAAACGCGGGCACCGACCCAGCGGCGCGGTGGTCCAGGAAACCACGGGTAATGAGATTCACCCAACCGCGGCCACTACGGATGGCGCAGATGCGCAGATCGATGGACCGCCAGTACCCGGAGCCATTCACCAGGTTGACGAAGCGATCCGCATCGTCGGCGGACGAGCGTTCGCGCTGTTCCTGAGACACAAGCGTTTCCGTGGCCCCGGTGGGATTCGATCATCACGGCGGATGTCGTCAACCTAACACCGTCGGCCTCGGACGTGGCCGAGGGACAGAGCGATGTCTGATCGTGAAGCCGACCGGATGCCGCGTCAGCAAGCGGGCCGAGCGGGGCGGCTTCCGGTGGTTGATCGCGACCGGGCGACTGAGGCGGCGGCACATCGGGGGCGCGAACCTGCTCGCGCGACGGCGGTGGCTCAGGAACGACTGGGCGGGCTATCTGACGGGCGACACATAGGCCCTCGCCCGCCGGTTCGGACGGCGCTCGGAGAGGCATTTCGGAGGCGTCCGCAGGGCTGGCTTGAGCCACGCTACGGTGGCTAAGCCAGCCTACGCAGTGTTGAACACTGCGGCCCGGCAAGGGGACGCTGCGCCCCCCTTAGAACCCCCGGCTTGTCGTCCCGCTGCCGGCGGATCTCGGATCGTCACGGTCGCGGGCGTCGTATTCACCACCACCATCGTGGGACCGGTCCCGCTCGTGAGAGTGAGGATCACCGTCTCCCCGCCGTCGGCGATCTCGCCGGACACGACCGCCAGATCGATCGTGGCGCTCCGCGCGCCCCCGCTCAGCGTCAGCTCCCCTGATAGTGCTACGTAGTCCTCCCCCGATGTCGCGGTGCCGGACACCGCGTAGCGGACGGTCACATGCCCGGACCCCGCCCTTCCTTTCACCGCCAGCGTGAACCGTGCCGTGTCACCCTCCGTCACCCAGCCGCCCGGAGGCGCGCTGAGCGTCACCGAAAGGGTGTCCGCGGTCAGCCCCGACGCCGGGGCATCCCCCGTGGCCTGCGCGGGCGCGACTAGCGCCAGCAGCGGTACCACCACCCCGATGATCCGGAAGATGGCCCGCGTTGCGGCGCGTCCGCGCGGAATATTGACGGACGAGGGTCGGGCAAGGGGATCGAGTGTCATGGGGTGTGTCCTCGTGGTGCCCTGTGATCGGCTTCCAGGGGGGTGTAGGCGTCGAAGGCTTCTCCTCCGTTCTTCATAGGCCACGAGCGGGCGAAACTTCGTTGGCGACCGATGGGGCCATCTCTGGAAAACGCCGTTGCCCTGGCGCGCAGTCTCATCCGTAAGACGCCACGCAACAATCGCTTATGAATGGGAATTATATAGCTAACTTGATACGAGAAAGCGGTACCGTCATGCTAGTCCAGCTCAGCCAAAAGCTTTCCACGTTCAGCCTCAAAACTCTCCCGCACGGCCTCCGAGAATCGCTCATCCGCCTTACCACCCACTTCAAGCTCCAACACGACGGTTTGAAGAATCCGCCGGATGGCATTCTCCGTTGGCGGGCTAGCTGGGATGGTGGCGAGGCGTCGGACGAGTGCACGATATAGTATCTCGTAGAGAATCTGCTTCCCATGAAGCTCTGCAAACTGATCCGCCGGAACGCTTCGTGCCATGATTGCCTCCTTTAGTCGCTGTTAGTTACGGTCTCTCGTCCAGTACGTAAACCCGTATCTCGGCGGTATCCTCCCTCGGTGGCACCGTCGTACTGTCCGCAACCGACCATGTAATGATGTAGGGTTCATCCCGGATCGGCCCTGCTTGGTCCCAAAAAAAATGAGGTCCTACAAGGTGGTAGCAGTATCGAGGTACTCCCCGTCCGGTTAGCTCGCTGATCCTAACACACTCCTCATGGTCCGAGAAGCTGATATCCCACCGTAGGCCAAAATCGTCCACGTCTGCACCCCATAACCCTGGTTTGATTCCGTACGGGTCTCCCAGGTAGGCGGTATCGGCCTCGGCCACCATGATTTCCAACCTCGGCAATTCTTCACCCGTCTCCGGATCGATGAAGGATTCGCCGCAACCTGCGCAGACCAGTAGCGATATGAGATATAGGCGGGATCGAAGCATGGCGGGACTCCTTCCCTCTCGTGATGGGTGCCGGGCCATGCACACCCACACGCAGAGAAAACGGAAGGCCTCTGCCTATTCGCCAGAACCTCGGGGAGCTACCCTCCGGTTCGTGGAGTTACTTCGGCTGTTGTATTCGGCAGAGTGACCCGACTCGGGTCTCTGCATGTGGAGCGTGCAAGCGACAAGGTAGGAGTCAGCGAGGTTGGTTGCAAAGCCAAGCCAAGCCAGCATATGTTGGGGGTAGGAACAAAAGCCGAAAAGGCTGAGGTATGAAGGGTTGTGGCCCCGGGTGGATTCGAACCACCGACCTCCGGTCTCGTAACGACGGCACTCTGTCCACTGAGCTACGGGGCCGCGACCTTCTCGCTCTAAGGATCGATGATGGATAAGCAACAGCAACCATACAAGGGTGACGTGACGCCGGAGCGGTTGGCGAAGGCACTACTCCGACGCGTGAAGCCTTATCGAGAGAAGAAGTTCGCCGTTCGTAGCACGAAGACCAAAGCGACAGCTCAACCACGATAACAGATGCGCCCGGCAGGATTCGAACCTGCGGCCTTCCGATTGGTACTCGGTTGCTCCATCCAGGCTGAGCTACGGGCGCCAAAAGAGCGGTACCGGACCACCATCCGGTACCGCTCTTTTGACAGGGATGTAGGCTCGCCTCAGGAGCACGCCCCCGCTGTATGAAGAACGTCTAAGGCACCTCGTTTGTGACAGGCCGGATGTCGGAGAGCTTTCTAACCGATCAAATCCCGCCACATCAACCGGCGACCGACCATACCGGCGACGGCATCCCGCATCTGATCCAGCGTGTCCATATCTTGGATGTTGTGCCTTCCGGCGAACTCGTTGACGTACCTCTGTAGATGCTTCGGAGACATCCGGTGGTAGGTCCCGTGGAACCCTCGCTTCAGCATGGCCCAGAACGATTCCATGCCGTTGGTGTGGACCATTCCGCGGACGTACTCGCCGATGGAGTGCTTGACGATCTCGTGGTTCAGTAGACCGGTGTAGGCACCCGACCCATCGGTGTAGACCATCGCATCCTCGTCGATATGGTCGAGGACGAAGGTTCCAAGCGTGACGGCATCGGTCCTGTCCACGACATGGGCCGACACCTGATTACTCTCACGGTCCTTGGTTCCGATGACGGCGGTCTTACCGACAGCCCCGCGTCCGGCCCGGAGTTTCTTGTTGGCGTGCTTGTTCCTCTCCTTCCCGCCGACGTAGGTCTCGTCAACCTCCACCGGACCCTGGAAGGGTTCATCGGGGAGGGCGAAGGCGTAGGCCTCACGGATACGGTGAAGCATGAACCACGCCGTCTTCTGCGTCACTCCGATGTCGCGATGCAGCTTCATGCTGCTGAGGCCCTTGAGGTTCGTGAGGTAGAGATAGACCGCCCATGCCCATTTCCTCAGCGGCAGGCGGCTGGACTCGAGGATGGTCCCGGTCCTGACCGAGAAGTACCCTCGGCAATCCCGGCAGCGGTACGGCATGGGCCTATGGCCCTTGACCTCATGCGTGTTTACGGACCCGCACTTCCCGCAGCAACGGCCGGATGGCCACATCTGGGCCTCGAACCAGAGGCGGGCGGAGTCCTCGTCGGGGAAGAGTTCTGTGAGTTCCAGGAGTGAAATGCCTTCTCGGTCGGAACGACCGGGACCGGAGAAACTAGGCACGGTTGTGGGTTCGGGTGGTGACAGGTTCGTTCATGTGCTTCCTCCTTGCTTTTGGTGCTTGATGTGCGAGGGAGAATTATACGCGCTGGAAGGGGGATTTGTCAAGTTCTTTATATAGATTGTCAGCGGCGGATGGGATACAGAACGGGTACGCTTCGGAGCCTAATAGGGTACGGAGAGGGTACGGAGAGGGTACAATTAGGGGTTGTCAACAGGATTAGTAGCGCGTAACCTTGACATTCCCGCCCCTCACGGGGCGAGGGGTAGACACGAGCAGCCGCAGGTTTTGGACGTCCACGGTTGTCTCCGATCGTACGATTCGGGTTAGCTCGTGCCCTTTAGCGGGGAGGAGATTTCAACGATCTCCTCCCCGTTCTGTATGTAACCCTTCCACGATGGGTATCGGGGCGGCGTATCGCAACCTTTACGGTAGGGACGGGGCCGATTCTTCCGATGAAACTGCCAGTAGCGACTTAGGTAGAGGAATCGAGGAGAGGTTGAAAAGTGGGGTTAGGGCCTTGGTCAAGTTAGCTATATAATTCCCTTATGAATCGGGCGACTCAGGTCGGCGTATGCACTCCCGCAGCGAACCGTATCGCCGATACGGCACCGCTGGTAGAGATCAGTTCCTGGCAGGCGCGCCCGATGTGGGGATCAAGTAGCTTGGAGGGGGCACGGTGGAGATCGGAGGCAATACCGGCCAAGCGAAGGCGGGGCCTCGGTGCCCCGTCCGGCCAACGACTGGTCGACGCAGCAGCAGGCCGGCCCCGGATTACGGCTGGGGTCCGAATGGCTGCAGCGGACCCGCGGCAAGCCACGGGCGCGCATCCCCTCGGACTGCCGCTTCAGTTGCGGATGATACGCACGACCTTGCCGTTCTCGTCGACCACGAAGACCGGTCCCTTGAGCACGTCGCCCACAAACGGAGATTCCTCCGCGTCGGCCGCCGCTGCCCTGTCCAGCGCGGGCAACGTGTAGGGATCGGCCCGGCTCGCGTCTACATCGTAGCCAAGGTCCGCGAGCGCCTGCACCGTGATCGCGCTCAGGAGGGTGCCGCCCGCTGGACTCATCAGCTCGCCCCTCAGCACGTCGCGGCGCCAATGCGTGTTGGGTGACACCGAGACGCCGTTGTCGACCGGCACTTTCCCGCCTGTGTAAGGTCGACCGCCAGCCTCATTGAACGCATCAACTGCCAGCGGACCCGGGAAGTGCGTGTCAAGACGCACGTCCAACGTCGGCTGCCGCAGCATGCCGTGCCATTTTTCTCTTGATCCGATCCCCAGGACGTGGCCCATCTCGTGTAGCGCGACCTGGTACATGCTGTTCGGCCCCGTCTCCGGGGCGTCCGGGCCGTAGAATTGGCGGTTGAACCAGATGGCCCCGATGAGAGCCAAGCCGGACTCACGCTCTACGCAAGGTCCCGCCTGGCCGATGCTGTTGATCGGGCCGGCGTCAGATATCGACATGGTGATCACGACATCGTCGATGCTGCCCACGATCCGCCCCGGATCGTAGCAGAGATCCGTGTCGACCGGCACGTCCCGCTGGTCCCCCGTTACTACCTCCTCCCACCGTGCTGCGGCCCGCCTCACGGACACCTTCTCCGCCTCCGAGAACCGCTCCGCCTCTGTGACCCCCTCCCCGAAGATCAACTCGATCTGATAGCCGTCCGGATCCGGCGCACGGGTCACGACGACCGGCACTCCGAGCGTCGCCCGAAGCCCGCCCGGATCCTCGGCCGCCACCTCCACTACCGCCTCGCCCTCGGAAAGTGGCTCAAGCACCAGCACCCCATCCGCCACACGCACGGCGACCACCTCGGCGGCCTCCGAAGCGGCCGTAAAGACCAGCGCGTCACCGTCGGGGTCGCTGAAGTGCCCGGCAAGCCCCACCTCCGTCGACCGCACCCCCGCCTGCAGCCAGTGGGGCGGAACCTCCTTCGCTACCACCGGCGAACGGTTCACCGAGGGCGCGAACAGCACCATCTGCCCGCCCACGACATACTCCAGACCCCGCACCTCTATCGGGAACGCCGGCACCGGCCCCAAGCTCACATGCACCGCGCCCGAACGCCCCGCGATCCGGATCACCTCAAGCACCGCACTCGAGCTGTCCCCCGCCGGCACTCCGAAGCTCCCGCTCGACGCAGACCCGCCCTGTACCGACACCGCCATGTCCAGCGACAGTGGCGCCCCGATGGGCACTCGCAGCGTCACGCTCGCCGGCCCCGGCGCCAACAAGTCGGCAGCGTCCGTCCGGGCCAGCTCCAACACTACCGGGAACGGATCGCCGGGGTTGGCCCTCAGGTCCAACCTCTCGAGACTTGAAAGGCCACGGAAAGCGCCCGGCGGCAGCTCGGTCAACTCGTTGCCGATAAGCCTTAGCTCCGCGAGCGCCGCGAGCCCCTCGAAGATGCCGGCGGGCAGCGCGGCAAGCTGGTTGCCGACAAGGTCCAATCGAGTCAGGCCGGATAGTCCCCCGAACAGGCTCGGTGGCAACGACGCCAAGGCGTTCTGCTCCAATCGCAGCGTCCCCAACCTCTCCAATCCCTCGAAGAGCTGCGGGGGCAGCGAAGCGAGCCGGTTGTTCGCGAGGCTCAGATACTCCAGGCTGGACGAACTGGCGAAGAGCTCCGGCGGCAACGCCTCCAGCTGGTTGTCACCCAGTCTCAGGTGTTCCAGGATGGGCATTCCCGCGAAGATGTCCGGGGGTAGCTCGGTGAGCCCGTTCTTGTGAAGCTGAAGGTGCGTCAGGTCGGAAAGCCCCCCAAGGACATCTTCGGCCAGACGATCCAGGTCGTTTTCACCCAAGTAGAGCCGAGACAACTGCGTGAGGCTCGCGAAGACGTCCGCCGACAGTTCTGCCAGTTGATTCGAGTGCAGCACCAGCGTCCGTAAACTCTGAAGATCGTTGAAGATACCGGGAGGTAGCCGGGCAAGTCGGTTCCCGCTCAGCGCGAGGAGCTCCAACTCGGCCAGACCCTTGAAGGTCCCGGAGTCCAGGGACCTCAGTTCGGTGAAGCTGAGATCCAAGCGTCGCAATCGCCCCAGCTTGGCGAACGAACCGGGCGGCACCTCCTGCAGGGGGTTCCCCGCCAAGCTGATGTTCGTCAATCTCTTCAGGCTGGCCACGTCTGGGGGGATCTCCGTCAACCGGTTGGACGTCAAGTGGAGTTCTTCCAGATTCGGAGTACCCGCCAGCGTACCCGCAGGCAGCGACTCAAGTCGATTGCCCCATAGCGAAAGAAACCTTAGAGAATCGAGACCGGCGAAGATGTCCGGTGGCAACGCGCTGAGTCCGTTGTTCACGAAGTAAAGGTTCTTCAGCCCGGGAAGGCCGGCAAAGTCACCGTTGCGCAGACCCGGCACTCTCGTGTGAGCGAAGGACAAGGACAGAGTTACGATGGCTGCCAGTTGATCTTCCGTCACGTCCGCGCAACTCGCGATCCCCGGCCACTTGAGTATCGCTTCGATCACCGCACGCGTTCGCCCGCACACGCCCGCGTCGGGTCGTGCAGTCGCCGCCACCGCCAGACTCGCACCGTTCACGACCGACGCCGCGAGCGTCTGATCGCCCTGTTCGGGGCCCAGCGTCCACTCGGCCGAAGCCCGACCAAGGCTGTCGCTACGCAGGGACTCCGGTACCACGGACCCGCCCCCGACCTGTGGCACGAACGTCACCAGCGCGCCGGGAACCGGGTCCCCGGCCTCGTCCTGCGCCTGCACCACCACCGGCTCGTGAAGCGACTGCCCCACCACCCCCCATTGCCGGTCGCCCGACCACAACGCGACCGAGGCCACCACCGAGTCCGGATCCAGCGCCGACATCACAAGTTCCAGCCGGGCGTCTCCCGATGCCACGACGAGCGTATAGTCCCCCACCGTACGGCCCAGCCTCCACACCGAAGACGAGAACCCGGAGTCGTCACTCCGCGCCGAATCCGGGTTCACCGACCCACCCGAGGCTCCCGCAGTGAACGTAACCAACGCCCCCGCAACGGGATAGCCGGAAACGTCTCGCAACCGCACTTCCACTGGCAGTGCCTGCCCCATCCCTGCCCGGCTCCCACCCCGGGATTGCAGTTCGATCGTCCTCACCTTGGTGGCTGGCGCCAGCAACGTCGCCACCACTTCCAGACGAGCGTTCGCCGATGAGACCAGCAGCGCGTAGTCCCTTAGCGCCGCCCCCAAGCTCCAGCGCGTCCGTGCCCGACCCAAGCTGTCGCTGCGGACCGAATCAGGGTCGACCGACCCGTCACCGGGACTCGGCAAGAACGTGGCCAACGCCCCCGCAACCGGGCGGCCAGCCCCGTCAACCAGCCGTACCCCCACCGATCTCGTGCGGCCGGCCGCCCCGCCCCCACCCTGATGAAGTTCAATCCGCGCCACTACTGAGTCCGGGCCCACCGCCCGCGCCGTGATCTCCGCTTCCAACCCACCCGCTACCGACGCCGTCAGCCGCTGCTCTCCGATGGTCGCGCCCACAGTCCATACCGCGGAAGCCACACCCGTGCCGTCGCTCACGACCGACTCCGGATTCACCGCCCCGCCCCCGGCCGCAACCGCGAACCGCACATCGACCCCCACCATCGCTCTGCCGCCGGCATCCTGCACCTGCACGCCCACGGTTCCCGGTAGGGAGAGGCCCGGAAGGGCACGCTGGCCATCGCCGAAGGCCGCGAGTGCCGCGACCCGCTGCTCCACCCGCACCGGCGCCGCGTCGCTCGCTCCGCCCGCCGACGCGCGCACCTCCGCCGTCCCGTTCCCGCGCGCCGTCACCAGACCCGAGCCGTCCACCGTGACCACCGTCTGGTCCGTGCTCTCCCACCGCACCGTGCCGCCCGCCGACCCCGTCCCGCCCGCCACCCTCGCCGTGAACCGTACCGTCTCCCCGAGGTACGTCAGCGCCGCCGAGTCCGGCGCGACCACAACCGAAACCGGAATCGCGGTCGGCGGCGCCATGGTCCCGCCCGAGTCGCACCCCGCCACGATCGCGAGCACGCCCGCCACCTTGAGCCTGCCGGCATTCACGCTCGGGCACAGCCTCACCAGGGGTTACCCCGCTTCCGTGGAAGCGCCTGAGAGCAGGGCACAAGGAGGCCCTGTTCGGTGTCGCCAAGCGTGCGGAGGGACCCGAGGGTGTACAAAGACAACGTCCTTCCCCTGTGTTGCGGAGTCGTGCACCCGGCGTTTTCGAGCGCGTCGTCCCACGCCACCGTAACGCTTTCTACGGCGCGTGTGCGATACACCCATACACCCTTAGTATGCCACGAGTGGACGAAACTCCCCACGCCCCGGTTGAGCACGCCTCGCGAAGTGAGTGCCGGGGTGCCGATCCGACGGCGGCCCAACCCCGCCCCAGGAGCCGTGGTTGGACCGAGGCTATTTCGTCCGGATCACCACCGCCGCGCAGTGGGCGTCGGAGCCGCCGAACTCGGCCGGCAGGGCCGCCGCTCCCGTGCAGATCTCGAGCCCGGCGATCTACGGTCGGCGGGACTGGTCGGACGCCGATGCGGGACACGTCAGGCGGACCCTCCGGCGGCCATCGCCCCCCTGGACCGCCGCTTCCATCGCGCGGACCTCGTCTTCGGTCAGCTCGGCGGAGCTTCCGCGCCGCGAGTCGCCCGCCGTTCTGCATGCGCAGGCGCACGAGCAGCGACGCACGCCGGTCCGGCATGTCCACGATCTCCCGGACACCCCTTAGGGCGCTGTCGAAGACCGCCACGAAGCCGAGTTCCTCCTTCAGGTCGCGGCGCACCGAGTCGGCCACCCGGCCGTAGAGGTACTCGGCGAAGGGGGTGGCGTCGAAATAGCGATAGAGGTCGGCGCCGGCGGTCTTCGCCGAGGAGACGGCGGTGAACGAGTACGAGCGCCGGATCCGGGACCTGGAGCAGCTGCTTGACTCGCTTCCGGAGTTCGCGTGGGGGAGTCGTCGTCCAACACGACCGGCACCCCGTGTTCACCGGCTACGCGTGGACCGGCCAGCTGCTGTCGGCGGGCGCGCGGCTCTCCTACGCGCTCCGCGGGGCCCCGGGACAACCCGGAGATGGAAAGCTTATTCGGCCGCTTCAAGGTGGAGAACCGGTCTCTGATCCTCGACGGCTCGATCGAGGAACTCGCAGCCGTCGTCCGGGATCGGATCGGCTATTACAATCGCGCGCGTCGTCACTCCTCCCCTCGGAGACCGGCCACCCGCCGGGGTAACTCCAGTCTATCGTCTGGCCGCTTCCGATAGGCAGCGGAACCGCGGCATACGAAGCCGGTACTGACGCCGGGGAGAAGATCCTCGACATCCTCGAACGGTGTACGGCTGGTAACGATGCGGACACGGCGGCGATGCTCTCCGAGTTGGCCACATCGCCTAACTCGGAGGTGAAAAGGGAATCCCAAGGCGACGCGGGACGGGCCGGGGATTCGTAGTTTCCGGCCACCACAGCGGCGCACGGAACCGCTTGTAGATTGTAGACCTTCCCCGGCAATCCGTCCGTGAACGTCCACTGGAATCGAGTGGGTTCCCGTTCACGAAAAGGGGAATAAAGAGGGGAAAATGGTTCGCCGAATACCGTACCTGTATGATTGTCAGCTATTTATAGAACACCTGACACATAGCGCTGCTATGCTCCCTCGTCACGCCTCTCCCCAGAGGGGACCCCGGCGAGCGCCTCGCCGCTCTCGGCGCTGACGCAGGGTTTTGCCACGGGCTGCTCGCAGCCGGTCCGCGGCAGGATCCTGCCCGTCTGGCCACCCCTCCGCGGATCTCCGATAATCCTGTCTTGCCGCCATGGCACGGACACCGATGGTCCGGCGGCTGCGCGCTGAGCGCCCACCATTGCGCGGCTGCGGGCTGCGCGAAGCTGAAGGAGCGAAGGATGAAGACGAGACTCGGATGCGCCGCCCTCCTGGCGGCCCTCTCCGCCGGAGGGTTGGCTGCCGGCGCCGAGGCCCAGACCCGGCGACTGTCGCTTGACATCTACATGGACATGGAATCCGTTTCCGATCCGCAGATTTCGCCCGACGGGTCACAGATCGTGTACACGCTCGGCTGGGCGGACAAGATCAACGACCGGCGGGAGTCCTCCCTACGGATCATGGACGCCGACGGGGGCCGCAAGCGGGCGCTCATCGACGGGGGCGGCGCGCGCTGGTCCCCCGACGGAACCCGCATCCTGTATACGGCGGCGGGGGAGCCCTCGGGGTCGCAGATCTTCGTGCGCTGGATGGACGACGAGGGCCTCACGAGCCAGATCACCCGCCTCGAGAACGGGCCTTCCTCGCCGCGCTGGTCTCCCGACGGGAACTGGATCGCGTTCACGAGCCGGGTGGACGACCGCGCGGACTTCGCGGGCGTCGACCTCCCCTCGCGTCCGGACGGGGCGACATGGACCGCCGGACCCAAGATCGTCGAGCGCGCCGGTTACAAGCGGGACCGCCAGGGCTACGTGGACACCGGCTGGACGCACGTGTTCGTCGTGCCGGCCCACGGCGGCTCCGCCCGGCAGCTCACCGATGGGGACTGGAACCACGGCGGCATCGCCTGGAGCCCGGACGGGACCGAGCTCTACTTCACCTCCTATCGGGAGCCGGACTGGGATCGTCCCTCGAACTGGCAGGAGTCGGAGATCTACGCCGTCTCCGTGGCGTCCGGCGAGATCCGCCGGCTCACGGACCGGCGCGGCGCGGACTCGGGACCCGTCCCCTCGCCGGATGGCCGTCTCATCGCCTACACGGCGGGGGATGAGCACCAGGACACGTACCGGAACAACCGGATCTACATCATGAACCGCGACGGGTCCGGCTCGCGGCTCATCTCCGGGGACTACGACCGCCAGTCGGGTGGCTTCGAGTGGGCGCCCGACGGGAGCGGGCTCTACTTCAACGTGAGCCGGGAGGGGTATCGCCAGCTCCACTTCGTCTCGGTCGACGGCGGCGTGACGCAGCTGACCGAGGGCAGGCACCTCTTCTCCCTCTCCTCGTTCGCGGAGGAGGGGACGGCGGTCGGCACGATCTCGACCGACCGCGAACCCGGCGACCTGTACCGCTTCGCGCTCTCGAACCCGGGCGAGGTGACCCGCCTCACCGAGGTGAACGCGGACATCCTGCACGGAGTCACGCTGGGCGAGGTGGAGGAAGTCTGGTACGAGTCGACGGACGGGTTCCGGATCCAGGGCTGGATCGTGAAGCCGCCCGACTTCGACCCGAATCGGGAGTATCCGCTCATGCTCGCCATCCACGGCGGGCCGCACGGCATGTACAACGGCGGGTTCAACTTCGCCTTCCAGGAACACGCGTCGAACGACTACGTCCTCCTCTACACGAACCCGCGCGGGAGCACGGGCTACGGGACGGAGTTCGCGAACGCGATCAACCACGACTATCCCGGCGCGGACTTCCCCGACCTCATGGGCGGCGTCGACGAGATGCTGCGGCGCGGCTACGTCGACGGGGAAAACCTGTTCGTGTACGGGTGTTCGGGCGGCGGCATCCTCACCTCGTATATCGTGGGGAATACCGACCGCTTCCGGGCGGCGTCGGCGAACTGTCCGATCGTGAACTGGATGTCGGCCATGGGGACCTCGGACGCGATCGGTTACCTGCGCACGTTCGAGAAGCCGTTCTGGGAGGACGTGGAGGAGTGGATGGACCGTTCCTCGATCTTCTACGTGGAGAACGTGACGACACCCACCATGCTGATGACGGGGGAGATGGACCTGCGGACCCCAATGGGACAGACCGAGGAGTTCTACCAGGCGCTCCACTACGAGGGCGTGCCGACGGTCATGGTGCGCTTCCAGGACGAGTGGCACGGGACGAGCCGGCGCCCCTCCAACTTCCTGCGCACGCAGCTCTATCTGCGGAAGTGGTTCGAGAAGTGGGGGACGCACCGACCGGCGGTGACGACGGAGGACGACGCTTCTTGACCTCGCGGGTCGAACGCGCGTTCGACGACGGGACGGCGTTCATCCCCTTCCTGTCGAGCGGGTATCCGCGGCCCGCGGACACGCCCCGACTGCTCGAGCGGCTGGCGGCGGACCGGGCGGACATCATCGAACTGGGGATCCCGTTCAGCGACCCGCTCGCGGACGGGCCGACGATCCAGGCCGCGAGCTGGCGTGCTCTGGAGAAGGGGACGACGGTCGAGTCCACCCTCGACCAGCTGGCGGAGATCTCGGCCGACCTGCCGCCGGTCGTCGTCTTCTCCTACCTGAACCCGATCCTGCGCATGGGGGTGGAGCGTTTTCTCGAGCGCGCGGAGGCCGCGGGGGCGGCGGGGCTGCTCGTGACCGACCTGCCGGTGGGCTCGCACCCGCCGCTCGAGCGCCGGCTCGCCGCGAGCGCGCTCGACCTCATTCCGCTCGCGGCGCCTACCACGCCGCGCGCGCGGCTGGAGACGATCCTCGGCCACGCCTCGGGGTTCCTCTACTACATCTCCCGCCTCGGCGTGACGGGGGCGCGGGAGGCGCTGGACGCCACGCTTGACGACCAGGTGAGACGGCTCCGGAGCATGGTGCGGCTCCCGGTCGCCGTGGGGTTCGGCATCTCGACGCCGCGGCAGGCGGCGGCGGTGGCGGGGATGGCCGACGGGGTCGTCGTGGGCTCCGCGCTCATCGCCGCCCTGGGGCGTAGCGAGGCCGCCTTCGGGGAGCTGTCCGCCGCCCTCGCCGAGGCGGTGCACCGCAGGACAACAGCTTGATGTAACTATGGTATGGCCGTACCATAAGGATATGGCCACCACCACGATCAAGTCCACCTACTCGCTAGATGTGGAAACCGTGCGGATACTCGAAGCGCTGGCTTCGCGCTGGAACGTCTCCAAGTCCGAAGTGCTACGCCGTGCCATCAGGACGGCGTCGGCGGAAGAAACGGGCGGCGCCGGAGGACCGCTGGCGGCCCTTCGCCAGCTGCAGGCCGATGTCATGGAGGACGGAGTAGACATCGAGCGGTGGGTGCGGGACGTCAGAGCCGAACGCCGTGCCTGGGCGATGGCCCCTGGTACGGGCGCGGAATGATCCATCTCGACACTAGCTTTCTCATCCGGGCGCTCGTCGCCGGATCGGCGGAGGACCGGCGACTGAGCGGCTGGATCGCGACGGGCGAAGGGATTGGCATGAGCGCCGTGGCGTGGGCCGAGTTCCTGTGCGGGCCGCTTTCGGCGTCCCGGCTGCGGGTGGCCGATAGCGTCGTTGGCCCCCGCGTTGATTTTACCGGCGAGGACGCCGTCCTCGCGGCGCGCCTCTTCAACGAGTGCGGGCGTCGGCGCGGATCGCTCCCCGACTGCATGATTGCGGCGGTGGCGCTCGGTGCGGGGGCGCGACTCGCGACCGCCGATGAGGCGGATTTTCACCGATTCGAGGCGTTCGGTGTCAAGTTGGCCTGACCGGTTCGAATAACGTGCGACCGAACCTCTTGAACGGAGTGGCACGATGACGCCGCCGACGCCCACGATGACGAAACGCGTCCTTCAGGTCACGCTCGGGGCCGTTGCAATGGCCGGGCCGGTTGCGGCGCAGGACGGGTTCGGGGCGGCGGTGTGGGCGCCATCGGGGGACGAGATCCTCGTCCTCAAGCCGGAGTTCGGCCGGGGGCCCGCGTCCGTACTCGTGTTCACGAAGGGGGACAGCGGCTGGTCGCAGACACAGGAAGTGTGGTCGGCGGGCTCGCTCCTGGGGGAGTCGTTCGGCCGCACGCTGGCGGCGGTCGAGGGCGGGTTCGTCGCGGCGAGCGGAGATCCGCAGGTCATGGTCGGCGCGTACGCTTTCGCGCGCGGTGCGGAGGGTGGGTGGACGGAGTCAGGGATGCTGCGGCTCCGGTCCGAGGCCAGCGCGGAGCCTGAAGAGATGAGCATGGGCCGGGTCATGGCCATCCTGCAGCCGCCCGCGCGCGTGGTTGCGGCGGATGGCGACGTCGCGCTCGTCTCGGCGCCGGGCGGGCAGGGGGCCGGGACCGCGGTCCGGGTCTACCAACGCGGGGCCGATGGTGCGTGGAACGCGACGGGGTCGCTGGAGGCCGGAGACCTCCGGGCCAATGCGCGCTACGGGGCGGCGATGGCCGTCCGTGGCGGGTTCGCGGCGGTGGGAGCGCCGGGAGAGGGGACTTCGGGCACGGTGTACGTGTTCGAGCGCGGGGCGGACGGGGCATGGAGCCGGGAGGCGGCCCTCGCAGCGCCCGCGCTGGGCCGGGGCGCCGGGCTGGGCTCCAGCCTCCTCTTCGTCACCGAGGAGGAACTCGCGGTGGGCGCCCCTTCCGCAGATGGCTCGGTCGGCCGCGTCGTGCTGTTCGCCCGCGGGGCGGGCGGCGACTGGGTCGAGGCGGCGACGCTGGCCCCGGGGCAGTCGGGGCCGGGCCAGCGCTTCGGCACCGCGCTCGCCGCCACCGGCGTCGAACTGCTCGTGGGGGCGCCCGGCGCGGCGGACGGCCGGGGCCGCGTCGACGCATTCACGCGCGAGGACGCGGCGCCCGAATGGCGCGCCGCGCACACCTTTATGCCCGAGGGCGCCGACCTCGTGGCGGGATTCGGGGTCGCTCTCGCCCTCCGCCCGGGCCTCGCCGTCGTCGGGAGCCCCGTGTCCGAGGGGAGCGCGGGCCTCACCGCCGTCTACGAATCCGACGGGGCCGGGGCCTGGTCTGGACCGGTGTGGCTCCGCGCCGGGACCCCGCCCGTGGCCGTAACGTCCGCGGAAGTCCGCTGTGAGGACGACGAGGCCGCCGGCTTCGACTGCTCCGAC
This sequence comes from Candidatus Palauibacter sp., assembly GCF_965216145.1. GTDB lineage: Bacteria > Gemmatimonadota > Gemmatimonadetes > Palauibacterales > Palauibacteraceae > Palauibacter. Next base: position 4,192,295 of record NZ_OZ244149.1, on the reverse strand, counting down.
GTCGATCTCCAGGCCTACCTCCCCCTCGCCTCGATCGGGGCGGAGCCGGGGGAGCGGGTCAGCGACGCCTGGGGCTGGACCGACCCCGAGACCGGGTGCGAATACGGCCTCGTCGGCCGCTCCGGCGGCGCGGCGATCGTCGACGTCACCGACGCCGTGAATCCCGTCTACCTCGGCGTCATCCCCGCGAATCGGAGCGGCGCCCGCGACCTCAAGGTCTATGCCGACCATCTCTTCTTCACCGGCGACGGGGCGGGGGACCACGGGCTCGTCGTGTTCGATCTCACGCGGCTCCGGGAGGTGGCGAATCCCCCCGTCGAGTTCGCACCCGACTTGCGCTGGGACGAGATCGGGAGCGCGCACAACCTCATCATCGACACGGACGCCGGCACCGCGTTCACCGTCTCGACGAGCGGGGACGGGCACACCTGCGGCGGTGGGCTCGTGATGATCGACATCCGCCAGCCGCTCGCGCCCGAGTTCGCGGGCTGCTTCACCGACACCGAGGGACTCCTCTTCCAGGGGCGGACACACGACGCGCAGTGTCTCGTCTATGACGGTCCGGACATGGATTATCAGGGGCGGGAACTGTGCTTCGCCTCGAACGAGACGGCGCTCCGGATCGTCGACGTGACGGACAAGTCGAACCCGCGCCCGATCTCGGCCGCCGCCTACCCCGGCGTGGCGTACATCCATCAGGGGTGGCTGAGCGACGACCGCCGCTACTTCTACCTGGACGACGAACTGGACGAACTCGTCGGCACCACGGACCGCACGAAGACCATCGTCTGGGATGTGACCGATCTCGACGACCCGGTCGTGGTCGCGGACTACTACGGACCCAACAACGCGACGGACCACAACCTCTACGTGAAGGGCGACCGGATGTACCAGGCGAACTATCAGGCCGGCTTCCGCGTCGTCGACATCAGCGATCCGGAGAACCTGCGGGAGGTGGGTTTCTTCGACACGACCCCCTACGGCGCGGATCCCCCGGGCTTCAACGGCGCCTGGACGGCCTTCCCCTGGTTCGAGAGCGAAACCGTGCTGGTGACGAGCATGCTCGAGGGTGTGTTCCTGCTGAAGCCGAGACGAACCGAACTCGTGCCCTGAGGGACGAGACCACCACCCGAATCCAACGCCAGGAGACCATATCCGATGTCGAGCGAGACAGTTCGTGAGGGCGAAGTCTGCGGGGTGCGTTGTAACGGCGACGGGCCGCTGCTCGTACAGGGCTCGCTGCGCGTCTTCGAGCCCGGAGCGGAAGAGGCCGTCGGGAAGTCGCGGGCCGCGTTCTGCCGCTGCGGCCATTCCGCCAACAAGCCGTACTGCGACGGCGCGCACCGGGATGCCGGTTTCGAGGCGTCAGGCCCGATCGACACCCGCCGGGCCGTCGCGGAGGACTTCACGGGTGACGCGGCGCCGGAGGTCGTCGTCACGCCGCACGCGAACGGTCCCTACCACTTCGATGGCGTGATCGAACTCAGCGGCGAGGGGCACGAGGGGTCCGCCCGCTTCGAGAAACCGTGGCTGTGCCGCTGCGGGGCGTCGAAGAACAAGCCCTTTTGCGACGGGACGCACAAGGAGATCCCGTTCGAGGCGGACGGCCTCTGACCGTGATCGCGTTCTATCCTCTTCTTTACGTTGCATGGGCCGACGGTGAGCTCGCCGACGAAGAACTCGAACTGCTGCGCGGCCACGTGCGCGAGGCGGGGCTCCCCGAGGGGGCGCTCGCCGAGTGGCTCGATCCCGATGCTCCGCCTTCGGCCGAGCGGCTGCTCCACCTGCTCGATGCGGTGCGGCGACGGGCGGCCGAGGTCTCGCCCGAGCGGCGCCGCTCACTCACGGAACTCGGCATCGCGATCGCGGAGGCCGACGGGGCGCACCCGACCCCCGAGGAACGCGAGGCGATCCTCCGCATCGAGGAGGCGCTGGGCCTGGGTGGTCGCGACGCCGTGGCGACGCTGTTCGACCCGGTCCGGCCGATCGCGCCGCTCCCCGTCGTCCCGTCGAGGTTCGACCGTGAAGCCATGGCCCGCTTCCTCGACGGCCCGGCCGGGGAGACCCGACGCCGCGTGCGCGAAATCCTGTCCGATGGCCGCTTCCGCCTCGTGTCGGGCCTCTCCACGCCGGAGTACCGGGCCCAGGTCACGGCGTGGTGCCGGTTGCTCGCCGACGAGGGGCTGGGCCGCCTGGGCTATCCCACGGAGTACGGGGGCGGCGGCGATCCCGCGGGTTTCGTCGCCACGTTCGAGACGCTCGCCTTCTTCGACCTCAGCCTGCTCACAAAGTTCGGCGTCCAGTTCGGACTCTTCGGCGGAAGCATCCACCAACTGGGTTCAAGTCGTCATCACGAGAAATATCTGAGAGACGCCGGCACGCTGGCGCTCCCGGGCTGTTTCGCGATGAGCGAGACCCTGCACGGATCGAACGTCTATGATATTCAGACGACGGCGGTCTATGACCCTGCGACCCGTGAGATCGAGGTGCATACGCCGGTGCCGGGGGCGCGGAAGGACTACATCGGGAACGCGGCGCGGGACGGCCGTCTCGCCACGGTCTTCGCTCAACTGGAGGTCGGCGGGGAAGGGCGGGGGGTGCACGCGATCCTCGTCCCCATCCGCGACGAGGACGGCGACGCGCTCCCCGGGGTGACGATCGAGGACTGCGGGGAGAAGCTCGGCCTGAACGGGGTCGACAACGGGCGACTCCTGTTCGACCACGTGCGCGTGCCGCGTGAGAACCTCCTCGACCGCTTCGCCTCGATCGATGAGGCGGGGGCCTACCGGAGCCTGATCGCGAGCCCGGCCCGGCGTTTCTTCACCATGCTCGGGACTCTGGTAGGAGGGCGCGTCGCCGTGGGGAGCGCCGCGCTGAGCGCGTCCAAGGTCGCCCTGACGATCGCCGTCCGTTACGGCGCCCGCCGACGCCAGTTCGGGCCGCCGGGGGAGGCCGAGCGCCCGCTTCTCGACTATCCGAGCCACCAGCGGCGCCTCCTCCCGCGCCTCGCCACGACCTACGCTCTCGGCTTCGCGCTCCACGATCTCCAGGAGCAGCATCTGGCTGCGGAGTCTGCGGATTCCGGGGATTCCGGGGAAGCGGACGGTCGATCCGGAACGGCGGCCCGCCGGCGCACGGAGGCGGCTGCGGCGGGGCTCAAGGCCTACGCCACCTGGCACGCGACGGAGACGATCCAGGCGTGTCGGGAGGCGTGTGGGGGCCGCGGCTACCTCGCGCACAACCGCTTCGCCGCGCTCAAGGCGGATTCCGACGTGTTCACGACGTTCGAGGGCGACAACACCGTGCTCATGCAGCTCGTGGCGAAGGATCTGCTCACCGGCTTCCGCCAGCAGTTCGGCGATCTCGGCGCACTCGGGCTCGCGCGGTTCGCGGCGGGGCGCGCCCGGCGGGCCGTGGCCGAGCGCAACCCCATCGTCTCACGGAAGACGAGCGAGGCGCACCTCCGCGACCCCGAGTTTCACGACGCGATCCTCGACGCCCGCCGCACCGAACTCGTCCTCTCCCTCGCCCGCCGGATCCGGCACCGGATCGGGGGCGGGATGACCTCGTTCGATGCCCTCACCGACTGCCAGCACCACGCGCTGACCGCCGCCCGCGCCCATGTCGAATGCGAGATCCTGCGCTCGATGCTCGCGGCCCAGCGCCGCACCCCAACCTCCGGCGTGGCGGAGTGGCTCGAGCGCCTGCGCTGCCTGTTCGCGCTCGCCGCCATCGAGCGGAGCGCCGCATGGTTCCTCGAGCAGGGCTATCTCGACCCGCCCAAGAGCAAGGCGATCCGGAGCATGGTCACGGCCCTCTGCGCCGAGATCCGTCCCCAGGCGATCCCCCTCGTGGACGCGTTTGACGTCCCGCGTTCCTGCCTCGAGGGCTCCATCGGCCTCTGAGGTGCGGCCTTGCGGGTCCCCCGTCCTTGACATGAAGAATCGTGTCACTACAATCGTAGCTATCGGCGACGGGTACGTTTGCGGGGACGAGGAGGCGCTGGGAGAAAGGCGAATAGTCGTGAGCGACGAGCCTACCAGGAGCGATCTGAAGCGGATCGACCAGATGACGGATGAGGATATCGACTACTCGGACGTTCCCGAGGTCGACGCCGCCTTCTTCGAGACCGCGCGCGTTGTGGTTCCCCCTGGCAAGAAGCAGCTGACGGTCCGCATTGACGGTGATGTCCTCGAGTGGCTAAAGGGCCAAGGCCGGGGATATCAAACCCGGATTAACGCCATCCTGCGCGCCTACTATGAAGCACACGTGTCGTAGTTGCGCGAAGTTCTCCCGGCCTGCGCGCCGGCCTACGTCCCAGACTGAACGCCGAGCAGTCGGGCGGCGAGGTCGAGAGCGTCGACCGGCCAATACGTCTTCGGGCGCGGGCGCAGGACGCCGGGGCGGCCGGCTTCCGGACGGCAGCGGAGGACCGCTTCGGTCCAGCGGGTCGGGACCGCGGCCAGCCCGTAGACGGCGCCAAGGAGCGCGCCGCAGATCGCGGCGTTGGTGTCGGTGTCGCCGCCTCTCATGACGCTGTCGACGACGCCTTCTTCCAGCGAGGGGGCGTGCAGTAGCTGCCAGAGCGCGTTCCGGAGCGCGATCAGTACCCAGCCCATGCTCGTCATGTAGTCGTCCGGCGGGCCATCGGCCGCGCTCGCGACGCACGCCCGCACTTCCGCGCAGATCCTTCTATCGTCCGCCCAGGCCACGGCTCGCCGGTACAACTCGTCGTCGGTCGGTCCGGCGTCGATCGCATGTGCCAGCGCCATGGCGAAGAGGGCGTTCGCGTCGAGGCAGACCCGATGCGGGTGCGTAAGACGCGCGTCCCGTCGCGCCCACTCGGCCACCGCTTCAAGGTCGGCGCCGAGTTCCGCGTCGAGCCCTTTGTCGAGCGGAAGACGGGCACCGAAGATTCCCAGCGGGCTGACCCGCATCAGCGCGCCGTTGGCCTCGCTGGCTGTGTTCGGGTTCCCCGTGAGCCCCCGGCGGATCGTCCCGCCGCAGTCGAACGGCCCCGAATCGAGCCATTCCCGGTACGCGGCGAAGGTTGCCTCCGCGTCATGGCTGCCGCGCGCGACGAGCGTGCGGGCCAGCGCCAGCGCCATCTCGGAATCGTCCGTGGGCTGGCCGGCAAGCGTACCCCACGTGCCTCCGTCCGTAAGAGACCGGACCCCGTTGGGATACCGGCGGCGGATCTCCGCGGGTCCCTTGAACTCGACGAGGCTGCCGAGCGAATCCCCGGCGAGCTGGCCGAGAAGGCAGCCGCGTGCGCGGTCGAGGCGTGCGCTATTGGCCATCGTACAACCCTTTCGCGCCCGTTACCGTCCAGAGTCCAGCCATCAAGACTGAAGATGCGAGGCCATTGGTGAGCGAGACAGCGGCAACGACCTGTGATGCGCTTCACATGTGGCCCGCGTCCCGCGTGCCGGTCGCTCTTGTTACCGTCGTACCCCTGGCCGGGTGCGGGAAGGATGCCCCGTCGGCAACGGTTCCGATCGTCGCAATCGACAGCGCCGGAATGCAGATCGTCGCCAACGATCCGCTGACTGCGGAAAGGCAGTGACGCTTGCCGAAGAACCGAGCTTCTCGGTGGGCACGGCCGAGGGTGACGACGCCTACATGCTCTACTTCGTCCGCGGCGCGAACCGGCTGTCCGACGGAAGCGTAGCGATCCTCGACAATGGGCCCGGCCAGATCCGAATCTTCAGCGGCGAGGGCGTGCACCTGCGGTCCATGGGCGGCCACGGAGATGGCCCCGGAGAGTTCCGCATCGGCCGGTACATCTGGGTCCTCCCGGGCGACACGTTGTGGGTCGGCGACTACCGCCCCTGGCGCTTCCACATCTTCTCGTCCAGCGGAGAGTTCAGCCGCACCGTCAACCTCGATCCTCAGTATTTCAATGCCTCGGAGGGCGGCGGGATCCTCGCCAACGGAACCTCGGTGAACATGAGAAGTCCGTTTTCCGCGCCGAGGGACGATTTCCAGCACCCCGAGCTCTGTTCGTCGAAGCCCATGCCGCCGACGGTACGTTGATCCGCGAGCTTGCAGCGCTCGATGGTGTTCGCCAAGGGTCATGGGAGGGCGCCAGCGTACGGATGTCCACCCTCTTCGACCCAAATCCCGCCGTGGCGGCCGCCGGCACAACGATCGCAATCACCACGGCGAGAGAGCCCGAGGTTCGGATACTCGACGAAGATTTCAACCTCCACCGCGTCGTGCGCTGGTCGGAGCGGGACCGGGAGGTGACCAGCGCCCACGTACAGGCGTATCGCGACCGCGGCCGGTCTGATGGTCGGGCGTGACAGCCGTCTGTGGGTGAGACGATACCGTAGGCCTGGAGAAGAAGAGCGATGGCTGGCGTTCGGTCCCCGGGGCGACTTCCAGTGCCACCTGACGCTGGATGAGTCGCTGACTGTCTACGAGTTCGGGGCCGACTACCTGCTTGCGGTACATGCCGACGAACTCGGCGTTTGAGCGCGTCGTCGAGTATGAATTGCGTGTCCCCGACGCCGCCGGGAGCTCTCCCTCGCAATAGTAGGGGGTGGACGTACCGCAGCACCGACGTTTCCGCGGAAACGTCAACCGTCATCCTGGCGCAACGTTTTCACGAGGTTGGCGTCCGGCTCTGCGAAGATGGTTTGGACTCGGGTGGGTGTTACCGTTCCCGGCGGGGACTTCCGAGGCTTTCGCACGTACTTGCGGCGGGTCCAGACGACGGGGGCTGTGCCGCTGTGGCGCGCGCCGCTGTGGACCGCCGCCGCGACGGCGGCCTCGAGCAGGTCGCGGCGAGGCGGATTCTCGTCCTTGCGCCCCCAGCGCAGGATCACGTGGGCGCCGGATGCCTGCGAGGCATGCAGCCAGATGTCGTCCGGCGCGGAGTGCCGGAACGTGAGGTCGTCGTTGTCGTGGGGACCGCGGCCCACCCGGAGTTCCAGGCCCCCGGACGTGCGGAGCCGTATGTAGGGCAGCCGAAGTTCGGGCTGGCGGCCGGCCCCCCCTCGGGCCCCGGGGCGCGAGGGCTTCCCTCCGGCCGCGGCCCACAGGGCCTCCGATGGTCCGGACTCGGCGAGCTGTTCGAGGTGTTTGTCATACTCGGCCGCGCGCTCCGCAGCCGCGGCGATCTCGGCGGGTAGCCGTTCCAGCGCGCGCTCGCGGCGGCGGGCTTCGTCGAAGTAGCCCTCCGCGTTGGCGACGACGCCGCGCGCGCGGTCGAGTGCGATCTCGTGATCCGCTCCGTCAAAGCCCGCCAGGGTGACTGTGGAGGCCCCCTTCCGAACCTCGTCCTTGCGGGCGAGGAGGACTTGCCCCAGGAGGCGCGGCTCGTCCGGGGGCCCGGCCGCCGCGAGCTGTCGTTCGAGGGCGGCGGCGCGACGCTGGTGTCGCTTTCGGCGGGCTTTCAGCCGCTTTCCGAGTCGCGCGGCTTCGTCCCGGTCGTCGTCGTCGTCTTTCGCCGGGAGAGCTTCGAGGAGCGAGGCGGGGCCGCCGGCCGCGACGACCAGCTGCGCGGCGGTTTCGAGGAGCCCGGCCTCGGCCTTGCGGCCCGGGCCGAGAGCGAGCGGATAGGGCTGGGGGTCGGCCGGCCGGTCGAGCACAAAGGCCGGGCGGCGGCCCTCCGGAGGTGTCGCCGCGAGCGCGTGGAGTTCGCGATATCGCCCGTACGTCCCGGCCGGGTCGGCGGCGTCCAGGATCCAGTCCGCGTTGAGCGCGCTCGTCCAGGCCCAGGTTTGCAGCACGGCCCGGCGGCGGGCGGCATCGTCACCGGCCAGCGCGGCGGTCCAGTCGGCTTCCGATGGCGGAGCCGCGATCCCGCGGCGGGCGGACGCCGGGGAGACGTAGCGCGCGCCCCGGCGCAGGGGGCGGTCGCCCGCATCGCGCGAGAGCAACGCTGTTTCGATCCGCCAGCGGGAGTCGCCGTCCTCGATCCGACGGCAATGCACGGCGTTCCAGCGGCGGGTCTGGAGTTCGATCGCGAGGAGTTCCCACGCGCGCCCGGTCCGGTCACCGAAGGTCAGAAGCAGCGCCCGTTCGTCCGCCGGCGCGCGCGCGTCGAGGAGCGACAGGCGTCCCACTCGGATCGTCTTCCCGCCCACCCCGGAGCCCGGCGCGTCACCGTCGAGCCCCAGCACGTACCCGTGTAGTGGATGAAGCATGGCGACGAGCCGTGAACCGTCCTCGAAGGCCAGTTCCACGGCGCGCCGCCCCGACGCCATGCGGAGACCGGCGATGCGGGAGCCCTCCCAGCGATCGAGGATCTCGCGGGCCAGGGCACGGGCGAGGAGTGAGTCGTAAAGGACGGACATTGCCTCTATATTCGCGGCCCCGCGCGATCCCGACAAACTTCACTCCGTGACGAGACACCGTTGCCGAAGCTCCACCCGATCATCCACGCGGCCGGCGCCGAGCGACAGCACCCCGACTGGGCCGTAATGACCAAGGCGCGCCGCCGTCACACAAGGCGCGTGGGCCGGTTGCTGTGGGAGTGGAGCCGAACCCTCGGCCACGACAGGACGAGACGGATCCGCTGGCGCGCGGCGGGTCTCCTCCATGACGCCCTCAAGGACGAATCCCCGGAGACCCTGGGCCTCGAGGTTGAAGATGCGGGGGCGTGGCCCGGATCGCTCCTCCACGGCCCGGCGTGCGCGAACCGCCTGCGGGCGGCGGGAGTGGAGGACGAGTTGCTGCTGAGGGCGATCGCCTTTCATACGACGGGGCATGCCGACTTCCGGGCGCTGGGGCAGGCGTTGTACATGGCCGACTTTCTGGAGCCCGGCCGCCGGGCCCTCTCCCGTGAGCGCGCGGAGTGGCGACATCGCATGCCTTCCGACTGGCACGCCGTGCTCTGCGAGGTGGCGACCGCGAAGATCGGGAACCTCCTCCGGCGCGGCATCCCGATCTCCCCCGCGACCGCCGGTTTCTGGCGGACAGTCACCGTGCCGGCAGGCACGATCCGCTGACCGAGGGGCCGGGCCCACCGCCCCTCCGGTCTTGCGTCGGCGCCCCGGTTGTCGCAAATCGTTTGGTGGAGCATGCGGGAGCATGTGGGGTACGTTTTCGTGGGATCGGGGTGGTCGAGCGCGGTCGGCGGGGGTGGGGCGGACGACGGGAGGCGGCAAGGTGCGTTCGAGGATGCGGTCCAGGCAGCAGGTTCGCAGGGTTCCCCAGGGGCGTGAGCCCTACAGAAGGAGACGAAGCCCCTTCCAGCGGATGGTCTCCGCGATCCGGGGGCTGATCACCACGGCCACGCTGATCGGCGCGGGTGCGCTCATCGGTCTTTTCTGGGAGGAGTGGCAGGTCGTGCGCCTCGCGGAGCCCGCGGCGGCCGGTCCCGCGCCGAGCGCTTCGAGCCTGCAGAGCGAGGCGCCCGAGAGTCCGTCACCCCAACTCAACGTCGCGAACCGGATCAAGGTCGAGGTCCTGAACGGGGTCGGAGAGGTGGGTCTCGCGCGCCGCTTCGCGGACCAACTCCGTGAGCGCGGCTTCGACGTCGTCGCGACGGACAACGCGGACCACTTCGAGCACCAGGTCACCCACGTCCTGGACCGGTCCGGCCGCCTCGGCGCCGCCCGGGAGGTGGCGAACGGCGTCCATTCGGACTCCGTCGTAGTGGTGCTCGACCCCGACCTCTTCCTCGACGCGACCGTTGTGGTGGGACACGATTGGCAGGAGGTCCTCCGCCGCAACTGACCCGGGGGGCGCCGATCCTCGGCGCTCAGCCCTCCGTGGACAGCCGCAGCTGCCCGCAGGCGGCCGCGATGTCGCGTCCCCGCGGCCGCCGCACCGCGTTCCCCACCCCGCGAGCCGTGAGCCCGGCCGAGAAACGTTCGATCGCCGCCGGTGGACTCGGACCCCACTCCGGGCGCGCGGGGATCGGGTTGAACGGGATGAGGTTCACGAAGCAGATGAGACCGTGCGCGAGGTCCGCGAGCGCCTCAGCCAGCGCCGGCGCATCGTTGACCCCGCGGATGAGCGTGTACTCCAGGCTGATGCGCCGGTTCTTGTAGCCCTGATACGTGCGCAGCGCCTCGAAAAGCTCCGGAAGCGGGTATCGCTTCTCGATCGGCATCAGCTCCAGCCGCAGTTCGTGGGCCGGCGCGTGCAGCGACACCGCGAGTTCGAACGGTTCTGGACGCCGCGCGAGTTCGAGGATCCCCGGGACGAGCCCCACCGTCGACACCGTGATCCGCCGGGCGCCGAGCCCGAACCCTCCGTGCAGCGCCGCGAGCGAGCCGATCACCCCGTCGAGGTTCGCCAGCGGTTCTCCCATCCCCATGTACACGACGTTGGAGATCGGCCGCCCCAGTTCCTCCCGCGCCACGCGCAACGAATCCCGGTACTGGGCCACGATCTCCGCCGCCCGCAGCTGGCGCCGGAACCCGAAGTACCCCGTAGCGCAGAAGCGGCAGGCGAGCGCGCACCCGGCCTGAGATGAGAGACACAGCGTGAGCCGCTCCCGGGTGGGGATGAGCACGGACTCGACCCGCTCCCCGTCCTCGAGCCGCCACAGGTGCTTGATCGTCCCGTCCCTCGAGCGCGCCACGTAGTCCGGTTCGAGCGGCGTGAGGGAGAACGCCTCGGCCAGCGCCGGGCGCAGGGGCGCCGGGAGGTTCGTCATCTCCTCGAACGAACGCGCGGCCCGCTTCCACACCCATTGCTCGACCTGCCGGGCGCGGTAGGCGGGCTCTCCCCGCTCCGCGAAGAAACCGACGAGCCGCTGCCGCAGCGTCGCGCCCCACCCGGCGAGCAGTTCGGGACGTGCGCCGCCGCTGCTTGCTGGCGTGTTCGAAAACCGGCTATCTTCCAGTGTGTTCCGCACTTCTTCTGACCGTTTCCCCGTTCCCGCGAGTTCCTCTGTCCAAACTATCGCGACCGACCGAGCGGCGTGAGCCGGCCTCGCTGAACACCGCCTGGCGCGATGCCGGCTGCGGACAGATCGAGGCCTCGTGGGTCGAGCGGGAAGTCCGGGTCATCGGCTGGGTGCACCGCCGGCGCGACCTCGGCGGGCTCTTCTTCGTAGACCTTCGCGACCGCACCGGCCTCCTCCAGCTCTCCTTCCGCCCGGAGTGGACGGACGCGGCCGCCCTCGAACTCGTCACCGCGCTCAACCCCGAGGACGTCGTCCAGGCGACGGGCGTCGTCGCGCCACGTCCCCACGCGAACCCCGACATGCTCACGGGCGAGATCGAACTCCGGGTGACGAGCCTCAAGCGGATCTCCGTCGCCGACCCGCTGCCGATCCTCGTCTACCAGCCGCCGGACGAGGAACTGCCGTCGGAAGAACTCCGCCTCCGCCACCGCGTGCTCGACCTCCGGCGCCCGGAGATGCAGCGCAACCTCCGGCTCCGGCACGCGGTGACGAACGCGGTCCGCGCCTCGCTCAGCGAGCAGGGGTTCGTCGAGATCGAGACCCCGCTCCTCACGCGGCAGACGCCGGAGGGGGCGCGCGACTATCTCGTCCCCAGCCGGGTGCGCCAGGGCCGGTTCTTCGCCCTCCCGCAGTCGCCGCAGCTGTACAAGCAGCTGCTCGTGTGCGGCGGTTTCGACCGCTACTTCCAGATCGCCAAGTGCCTGCGCGACGAGGACCTGCGCGCGGACCGGCAGCCCGAGTTCACGCAGATCGACATCGAGATGGCGTTCGTCGAACAGGACGATGTCTTCCGCGCGGCCGAACGCATGTTTCAGCGGGTGTGGCGCGACGGGCTCGAGGAGGATCTCCCGGCGCCCTTCCCGCGCCTCCCGCACGCGGAAGCGATGGAACGGTTCGGCACCGACAAGCCGGACCTCCGCATCCCGTGGGAGATCCGGGACTTCACCGACGCGCTCACGGGCATCGGGTTCGGCATCTTCGACGGCGCCGTCCGCGCCGGAGGCCGCGTGCGAGGGCTCGTTCTCCCGGGCGGCGCCGCCCTCTCCCGCTCGCGCATCGCCCGCTACGACAAGCTCGCCCGCGAGGCCGGCGCCAGGGGTGCGCTGTGGCTCAAGCGCTCCGCGGACGCTTGGTCGGGCCCGCCCGCGAAGGTCGTGGGAGAGGAGGTCGGGGCGAGGCTCGAAGCCGAATTCGGGGTGGGAGAGGGTGATCTCGTCTTCTTCGTCGCGGGTCCCGATGCCGAGAGTTCGACCGCCCTCGACCGGCTTCGGCGGGCCGCGGCGCGCGAACTCGACGCCGTCGACGAGAGCCGCGAGACGTGGCTCTGGATCACGGAGTTCCCGCTCTATGAGGAGGACGCCGAGACCGGTCTTCCGGTGCCGGCCCAGCACGCCTTCACGATGCCGGCGGATCCCGATATCGAGCGTCTGAGGGAGGATCCGCTCTCCGTCACCGCGCGCGCGTACGATCTCGTGTACAACGGGATCGAGTTCGGGAGCGGCAGCATCCGCTGCCACCTCCCCGAGGTTCAGCGCGTCATCCTGGAGGCGACGGGGCTCACGCCGGAGGAGGTCGAGACGCGCTTCGGTTTCCTGCTCGAGGCCTTCCGGTTCGGCGTCCCGCCGCATGGCGGGGTCGCGGTCGGCCTGGACCGCCTGGTGGCCGAGATGGTCGGATGCGCGTCGATCCGGGACGTGATCGCGTTCCCGAAGACCGCGGCGGCGCGCGGGCTCCTCGAGCGCTCGCCCTCGACCGTGACTCCGGCGGAACTGAAGGAACTCGGTATCTCCGTGAGCGGGAGCGCCACAGCGTGAGTGTGGCGACGGAACACCGCCTTTCCATCGAAGGCGCTGACCAGCAACTCCTGGCCGGCGTGAACGACTCGAACCTCACCACGCTCGCGCGGCACTTCGACATCCGCGTCGTCCTCCGCCACGACCACATGATCCTCTCCGGACCCCGGGCGGACGTCGACCGCGCGTCGCCCACGGCGCAGCGCATGATCCGCTACGCCCGGCTGCGGCGTCCCTTCGACGCCGTCGACGTGGAGCGCTTCCTCGACCAGCCGGACGGGGGCGGCCCCGGCGCCGGGGGGGTCGGCGGATCCGGGCGCTCCCGGGAGGGAGGGCGCGGCGACGGACGCAAGGGAGGGCGCAGCGAGCGCAGGGGCGAACGCGGCGAAGGGCGGCAGGCGGAGGTAGCGCTGGCCGGGGCGCGGCGGGCGATCCGGCCCAAGTCGCCCGGGCAGGAACGGTATCTGGCCGCGATCCGCGAGCGCGACATCGTCGTCGGCATCGGTCCCGCGGGAACGGGCAAGACGTATCTCGCCGTGGCCGCGGGGGTCGAGGCGCTGAACCGGAAGCGGGTGCGCCGGATCATCCTCACCCGCCCCGCGGTCGAGGCCGGCGAGGCGCTGGGCTTCCTGCCGGGCGACATCCGCGAGAAAGTCGACCCCTACCTGCGCCCGCTGTACGACGCACTCGAGGACATGATGCCGCCGGACCGCGTGCGCCGCTCGATCGAGGACGGCGTGATCGAGGTGGCGCCGCTCGCCTACATGCGCGGCCGGACGCTCTCCGACGCCTTCCTCATCCTCGACGAGGCGCAGAACTCGACGACCGCCCAGATGAAGATGTTCCTCACCCGCCTCGGGCTGAACTCGAGGACGGTGATCACGGGGGACAAGACGCAGATCGACCTCCCGCGGCCCGAGGACTCCGGCCTGCTCGAGATCGAGGAAGTCTTGCGCGACGTGGAGGGAATCGACTTCGTTTACTTCGACGATGCGGACATCGTGCGGCACCGCCTCGTGAAGGAGATCATCCGCGCGTACCGGGAGTCCGAGCGTTGAGTCTGTACCGGCGGGTCCGCGACCATCTGCGTCCCGCCGGCCGGCCCCCGGCCGGCGGGCGGAAGGACGCGTGGGTCCATCACGGGTTCCGGGCGGGCGTCGTCCTCCTCATCGCGCTCGCCGTCCCCTGGCTCTTCCCTCGCACATCTCTGCCCGAATTCGACGGCATCGTCCCGGGGAGCGTGGCCCGGCAGACGCTCAACGCGGCGTTCGACTTCAACGTCCCGAAAGATGCGGACCGGCTCCGCGAGCAACAGGACGAGGCCGAAGCCGTCATCACGCCCACCCTCCGCTTCGAACCGGCGCGGGCCGACAGCACCATCGAGCGCGTGCGGGGTTTCTTCGCGCGGCTCGACACGGTCATCGCCGCGGCCGAAGCGCAGGCCGCCGAGGAGGATCTGGGGCCGGCGAGCACGGCGTCGCTCGTCCGGGCCGGCGTTCAGGCGGCGGTGCGGGAGATGGGCATCAACGTCTCGGCCGAGCAGGTCGTCGATTCGCTCGTCATCGACCACCTCCTCGATGGTGAAGCCCGCGGGCAACTGGGCGGGGAAATCGAGGCTGCCTTCGAGGGACTGCGGGTCGGCGTGATCCGGGAGAGCGACCTCGCGGACATCAGTTCCGTCAACGTCGTCGTGCGCGAGGCAACGGAAGGCGAGGACCGGGTGCGGGCAGTCAACGAACTCGTCCGGCTCGGCGATTTCTCGCGGGAGGCCCGGGAAGAGATCGGTGATCGCCTGCCCCCCGCGGGCGCGATGCTCTTCCAGCAGCTGATCCTGCAGGCGCAGCCGACGCTGCGGATCGACCAGGATGCGACGCGTCAGGCGCGCGAACTGGCCCGGGCGGCGATCCCCCAGTTCGAGGGCTTCGTGCTCGAGGGGGAACGCATCATCACCGAGAACACGAGGGTCTCCGAGGAGGAGCACCGCCGCCTGCTCGCCTACGAGCGGGAACTCATCGGGCGCGGCCAGGCCGGGACGGGGACGGGGTTCCTCCATGCGCTCGGCATGGTCCTCCTCGTCATGAGCATGCTCGGGATCCTGGTCTTCGCCACCTATCGCTTCCGCCGCGACATCTACGAGAACCTGCGCAGCTTCTCCGTGCTGCTCGGGCTCATCGTCATCGTGATGTCGGCGGCCGGCGTCGTCGCCGCGACGGGGAGTTCGCCGGCGCTCGTCCCCGTGGCGCTGGCCGGACTTCTCGCCGCGGCGCTGTTCGACAGCCTGCTGGGGCTGATCGTCGTCTCCACGATCACGGGCATTCTCATGGGCCAGCCGCATTTCGCGGGACTCGCCGCGCCCATGGTGACGGTGGCCGGCGGGGTCACGGCGGCCTTCGCGGTGACCACCATCCGCACCCGCTCCCAAAGCTGGGTGCTCGTGGCCCTGATCTCGGCGGCGTACGTCGGAGCGGGGATCCTCCTCAACTTCACGGGCCACTATTCCCTCAACGACCTCGGGACGACCGCGGCGTTCGGGGCGCTCAACGCGACCCTGTGCACCGGGCTCGGCATTGGCGTGGGCCTGCCGCTGCTCGAGGTATTCACGGGACGCACGACGGAGCAGTCGCTGCTCGAGCTGTCCGACATGAACCGGCCGCTCCTCCGGCGGCTCGCGCGCGAGGCTCCGGGCACCTACTCACATTCGATCAACCTCGCCAACCTCGTCGAGACGGCGTGCGAGGCGATCGGCGCGGACGCGCTCCTGGGCCGGGTCGGGGTCTACTACCACGACATCGGGAAGCTGGAACGGCCGCAGTACTTCATCGAGAACCAGCCGAGGGGACTGAACCCGCACGACCGGCTCAGCCCGTGGCAGAGCGCCGAGATCCTGCGCGACCATGTGCGCTCCGGGCTCCGGATGGCGAACGAGACCCGGCTGCCCGAGGTCGTCAAGAACTTCATCCGCGAACACCACGGCACGCAGACGATCCGCTATTTCCTGGAGAAGGCGCGCGCACAGGCGCGAGCTCAGGAGGGCTCGGCCGACATCGACCCGAACGATTTCGCCTACCCCGGACCGAAGCCACAGACGAGAGAGACCGGCGTCGCGATGCTGGGGGACGCGGTGGAAGCGGCGTCCCGCGTCCTCACGAACCCGAGTCCCGAGCGGATTCGGACCCTCATCGACAGCCTCTTCGAGGAGCGCATCGACCACGGCGAACTCGACGATTGCCAGCTGACCTACCGGGATCTACGCATCGTGAAGCGGGAGTTTGCCCACGTCCTGACGGGGCTCTACCACCACCGGATCGACTACCCCAAGCCGACGGCACCCGAAGCCGCCGCGCCGGAGCCGCCCGAGCCGCCGCCCGAGCCGCCGCCCGAGCCGCCGCCCGAGCCGCCGCCCGAGCCTGCGGTTCCCGAGGGGGACGACGGACAGCCGTCGCTCGATCTCGAGCAGGCGGCCCAGGGCGACACGGGCCCGATCCCGCCCCTCGATCCGCCTCTCGAAGCGGTCGATTGACGGAGCCCTCGCCGCCTGCGATCCACATCAATCCCCTCGACGGCTGGGTGGAGAGCGCCCCCTCGAACGCCTCCGTTGACGCCGCCGCGCGGGCGGCCCTCGCGACGGGCCCCGCGGAGGGCGCCGAACTCTCGATCACCTTCGTGTCGGCGGCGTCGATCCGAGCGTTGAACCGCGACTACCACGGCGTGGACGGCGCCACCGATGTGCTCGCGTTCGGGCTCGGCGCGGATCCGTGGCTCGGCGACATCTACATCTGTCCCGAGGTCGCGGACGCTGCGGCCCGTGAAATGGGTCTCGACTCCGCCGAGGAGATCCTGCGACTCGTCATCCACGGCGTCCTCCATCTGCTCGGGCACGACCACCCGGACGGCGAGGCCCGCTACGCCTCACCGATGTTCCGGCTTCAGGAACGGCTGCTGGCCGCGGTTCGCGGCCGCGCGTAGCATTCCCACGGTTTTTCGCCCCTCACCGCCGTCGCGCGAGCGAGCATGTCCGAGAACCTGGAAGAGCAGCGTCACCTCCTGATCGAGGAGGTCCGGAGTCGCCTGCAATCGGGCGACGGGGACGCGCTCATCGCGTTCGTGGAGCCGCTCCACCCCAGCGATCTGGCGGACGTGCTCGAGCACCTGGGGGAGGACGAGCGCATCGCCCTCCTCCGGCTCATCCCGGCTTCGCTCGCCTCGGACGCCCTGGCCGAGATGGAGGAGGAAGAGCGTCCCGGCGAACTTCTCGCGAGGATGGAGCCGCAGCGGATCGCCGAACTCGTCGAGGAACTCGCGGACGACGACGCGGCCGACCTCATCGGCGAACTCGAGCCGGAGGAACGGGACCGCGTCTTCGAGTCGGTTCCGGACGATGAAGAGCAGGAGATCCGCGAACTTCTCGAGTATCCGGAGGAGTCCGCCGGCGGGATCATGACGCGCGACCTGTGCGCGGTGCACGCCGAGGCCACCGCGGCGGAGGCGATCGAGGAACTGAGGGCACAGGCGGAGGAGAGCGAGGACCTCTACACCGTCTTCGTCGTGGACCGGGGCCGGCGGCTGCACGGCGTCGTGAACCTCCGGGACCTCGTGCTCGCCGCTCCGCAGACGCCCCTCGCCGACCTCCTCGAGGAGCCGGCGGTCGTCGTCTCCGTGGACCTCGACCAGGAGGAGGTGGGGAAGCTCCTCTCCCGCTACAACCTGACCGCGATCGGAGTCGTCGACGCGGACGGGCGGCTGGTCGGGCAGATCACCTTCGATGACGTGATCGACGTTGTGGAGGCGGAGGTTACCGAGGACATCCTGCGCTTCGCCTCCGTGTCGGACGAGGAGCAGTTGCGCGGCACGACGGCGGGCGCGATCCGGAGCCGGCTGCCCTGGCTGGTGGTGAACGCCGTGACGCTCTCGTTCGCCGCCCTCGTGGTGTGGCTCTACGAGGACACGATCGCACAACTCGTCATCCTGGCGGCGGTCATGCCGGTGATCGCGGGTCTGGGCGGCAACGCGGGGACGCAGGCGCTGGCGGTCACGATCCGCCGCATCGCCCTCGCCGACGAACTGCCCGGCGAGCGCTGGTCCGCCGTCGTGAAAGAGCTGATCGTGGGGCTGGTGAACGGCCTCGCGATCGGGCTGCTGGTTGCCGCTGCCTCCTTCCTGCTGCCGAACACGGAGCCGTTGTTCGGGCTCGTCGTGATGGTCGCGATGTGGGGGAATCTCGCCGTGGCGTCGGCGCTGGGGGCCTTCTTCCCGATCGTGCTGGAGCGGCTGGGCGCGGACCCGGCCGTGGCTTCGTCGATCTTCGTCACCACCTTTACGGACCTGTTCGGCTTCGTGCTGCTCCTCGGGCTGGCGACGCGGTTCCTCATATGATCCTGATATGATTTCCGGGTTCGATCCGGGGGCGCTCGCCGACCGCATCGCGGGCGGCGAGCCGCTCGCGCTGGCCCGGGCGATCTCGCACGTCGAGAACGAGAGTGACGGCTTCGAGGTGCTGCTCGAGCGGCTGGACGGGCGCACCGGCCGCGCGCGTCGCATCGGCATCACCGGGCCGCCCGGCGCCGGCAAGTCGACCCTCACCGCCGCGCTCGCCCGGCACTACCTCGACCGGTCGCTGACGGTGGGGATCGTCGCCGTTGACCCGACGAGCCCGTTCACCGGCGGCGCCCTCCTCGGCGACCGCATCCGCATGGGCGAACTGTCGACGGAACCCGGCGTCTTCATCCGCTCGATGGCGAGCCGCGGATCGCTCGGCGGCCTGGCCACGGCGACGCGCGAAGCCGCGGATCTCATGGATGCCGCCGGCTACGACCGCGTGATTCTGGAGACGCTCGGCGTGGGCCAGGCCGAACTCGACATCGCCGTCTCCGCCGATACGACCGCCGTCGTCCTCGTTCCGGAGTCGGGGGATGGGGTGCAGGCGATGAAGGCCGGGCTCATGGAGGTGGCGGACCTCTTCGTCATCAACAAATCCGACCGCCCCGGCGCCGACCGCCTCGAGAAGGAGATCGCGATCATCATGTCGATCCGCTTCGCGAACCGCGCGCCGGACGCCGAGGCCGGCTGGCGGATGCCGATCATCCAGACGGTCGCGTCGGAAGCCCGGGGCGTCGAGGAACTCGCCGATCGCCTGGACCAGCATTTCGACTGGCTGACCTCGACCGGGAAACTCGAGTCACGCCGCCGGGCCGCGCGCCTCCGCCGCGCCCACGACGCCCTCCTCCGCCGCTCCCGGCGCGACGCCGAGCGGATCTGGCGCGCAGCCCCCGCCGAGACGCTGGATTCCGGGGCGTCCCCCTACGCCCTTGCCCGCCGCCTGTACGAAGACTTCAGGGAATCCTGAGCGCGAACCCGGTCCCCGCGAAGAAGTCAGTGGCGGCTTCGTTCAATCCCGCGCCCAGCCGGATGTCCCATTGGATGTCGTCCGCCACGCTCCAGGTGAAGCCGCCGTTGACGTAGTGTTCGGTCCGGGTCCCCTGCGGCGCGGCATGAAAGAACGCGTACCACTCGGCGTAGACCCCCGTGCGCGCGCCCACGACCAGCCCCGTCACCAGCGACTGGGCCCATTCCGCGTAGCCCTCGCCCCGCGCGGTTACGGCCCGGTTCACCTGCGTGCTGCCCGCGAGCGAGACCTCCTCGGTGAGGTCCCACGCGTAGATGAGGTTCACCCCCGGCGACAGCCGGTTACGGGAGAACGCCTCGCTCCCCGTGGGAAGGGTCATCTGCGGGATGACCGCGATCGCCGGACGGCGACCCACCTGCCTGGCCAGGACCAGTTTAATCCCCAGATCGAGATCTTCCGTCCCGCTGTCGTCGACACGCAGGTCATCGGTGCGGGTGCGCTGCGACACGGGGCTCGCCGCGAACCGGAGTTCCAGTCCGTGGGCGACCCCCACACGGAGCAGGGGCTCCCCGAAAAAATGCGTCCACACGGTGCCGTCGCCGCCGTCCCGGTCCCCGCCGTCCCGGTCGCCGCGCAACTCGTCATACGCGAGGGTGTACCCGAACTCGACCTGGATGACGCCAGGCCCCACCGTCTCTGCCGCCTCCGTGAAGTCGGGGCGGTCGGCGACCAGCGGACCCCGCTGCGCGTACCCCGCGTCCGCGGCGAGAAAGAGTCCGCCAAACCCGCCAACCAGTACGATCCCCAGCCTCTCTCGCATGTCGCGCCTCATGTCGCTCGCATCGTCTCCCCACGAGGGCTTTGGTTACCGTCCCCAGCGCCGGGACGTTCCTGCGGGAACGTCGGCGGAGGCCGGGCCCCACGCGAGGGACTCCCGGTCCGCAGCGGTCTGCGAAGCCGAGGCCGAGGCGTACCTACTCGGCATGCCCGTTTCCCCCTAACTTGCGAACTGACGACATGGGGAAGGCCGAGGAGGCTGAAGGCCATAAGGATACAGGACGGGGGATGAGCAAGCACGGCGCGCTGAGCGATCAGCTCGAGCTTTGGGAGGCGGTCTACCGGCAGAGTCCGCTGCGGGACGACACCAGCTTCCGCAGCATCTCCGGGCGGGAGATCAGGCCCCTCTACACGCCGCTGGACGCGCCCGACGGCGCCGACGGGGCGCAGGGATACCTGGAGCGGCTGGGGACGCCGGGGGAGTTTCCGTTCACGCGGGGTCCGTATCATTCGATGTATCGGACCAAGCTGTGGACGATGCGTCTGTTCTCGGGCTTCGCGACTGCGCACGAGACGAACGAGCGCTACAAGTACCTCCTCGAGCGCGGGCAGACCGGGCTCTCGGTGGCGTTCGACTTTCCCACCCTCATGGGATACGACTCCGACGATCGCCGCTCCGAAGGGGAGGTGGGGAAGTGCGGCGTCGCGATATCGAGCCTCGCCGACATGGAGACGCTGTTCGACGGGATCCCGCTCGACAAGGTGTCCGTGTCGATGACCATCAACGGGCCCGCTCTCATGCTGTATGCGTTCCTGCTCGTGACGGCGGAGAAGCAGGGCGTGCCGTTGGATCAGGTCCGCGGCACGATCCAGAACGACATCCTCAAGGAGTACCAGGCGCAGCACGCGTGGATCTTCCCTCCGGAGCCCGCGCTCAAGATCATCGCCGACATCTTCGAGTGGTCGGCGGACGAGGCGCCGCGCTTCAATACGATCTCCATCTCCGGCTACCACATCCGGGAGGCGGGGGCGACCGCCGCGCAGGAACTCGCGTACACGCTCAAGAACGGGTTCACTTACGTGGAGCGGGGGATCGAGCGCGGGCTGGACGTGGACAGCTTCGCCCCGCGGCTTTCGTTCTTCTGGGACGCGCACAACGACTTCTTCGAGGAGATCGCGAAGTTCCGCGCCGGCCGGCGGATCTGGGCCCGCCACATGCGCGACGTGTACGGGGCCCGGAACCCCCGGAGCCTCAGGCTGCGGACACACGCGCAGACGGCGGGCGTGTCGCTCACCGCGCAGCAGCCCCAGAACAACATCGTGCGCGTCGCATACCAGGCGATGGCGGCCGTGCTCGGTGGCACCCAGTCGCTGCACACGAACGCGATGGACGAGACGCTCGCGCTCCCCACCGAGGAAGCGGCGAAGATCGCCCTCCGCACGCAGCAGATCCTCGCCTACGAGACCGGCGTCCCCCATACGATCGATCCGCTAGCGGGCTCCTACTACGTCGAGACGCTCACCGACGAACTCGAGGCGGAGGCCGAGGAGATCTTCCGCGAGATCGACGACATCGGCGGCGTCGTGTACGGGATCGAGGCCGGCTACTTCCAGGCGCAGATCGCGGCTTCCGCGCGCCGGTTCCAGGATGAGGTGGAGCGGGGGATGCAGACGATCGTCGGGGTGAACCGGTTCCAGGACGCCGAGGAACCTCCGCTCGAGATTCTGAGGATCGGGGAGGAGGCGGCGGGCATCCAGGAGGCGCGGCTGGCGGAGCTTCGGGGGCGTCGGGATTCGGAGGATGTCGAGCGCCGCCTTGAAGACCTGGGAAGGGCCGCCCGCGACGACGAGAACCTGCTGCCGCCGCTGCTCGACGCGGTGCGGGCCTACGCGACGCTGGGCGAGATCCGGATCGTGCTGGAGAGGGTGTACGGCCGCTTCAAGGAGCCTGTGGCCTTCTAGAATGCACGCGCTGCACGCCGGTCTCCCGCGGGTCGAGGGCCGCGGGGATCTCGATTTCTCGCGCGCCGTCCTCGAAGATCTGTACAGCTATCCCCTCAAGCGGCGGTCCGTCGCCTGGCTGCTCTGGCTCGTGGCGGGTTTCTTCGGGGGGCACCGCTTGTATCTCGACCGCACGGGGACGGGTGTCCTCATGTTCTTCACGGGCGGCGGTGCGGGCGTGTGGTGGCTGGTGGACATCTTCCTCATCCACCGCATGGTGCGGAAGTTCAACGAGGATCAGGCGCGACGGAAGGCGGAGGGACTGGCCCCGCGCCAGCTCGCCTTCATGCCGGCCCGGGGAGAGGCGCTTCCGCCGGAGCCGTACTGGGCTGCCAAGCGGTCGGCGCGCGTGCGACTCGTGGCCGACTCCTTCGTGATGATGCTGGCCGCGGGTTCGATGGGCGCCTTCGCGCGCGGTACCGGGGTGTACGAGCCGATCATCGCGGTCCTCGCGCTTATCGCGATCACCTTGCTGGGGACGCGCTGGGACGCGCTCTCGGAACTGCCGATCCTGCGGGGGTTCGACCGCTGGGCGCACCGGCTGCGACTCTTCTACTACACGAACGATCCCGGCGGGGCGGCGTCCCTCGCCTTCCGCCAGGTGCTCGCGGCCTTCGCGATCTTCCGCCAGCGGCGGCGGGCCGAAGCCAAGCTCTACCTGCGGTTGGGCGTCTGGTTCACGATCATCTTCACGACCTTCGATATCATCGAGGCGCTGGGCATCGGCGGCCCGGGGGGCTTCAACCCCGGCTCTCTGATGATGGACTTCTACCTGACATTCTTCGCCGTCTACGCCTTCGCTGCCCCGATCGGGGCGATCCTCAACAAGCACATCCTCCTGCAGCGCAGCGACCGCGTGATCTGGGTGCTGAGCGGGATCGCCGTGCTGTTCATCTTCGTCGGCCTCGTCTGAAGTGCGTGACTCATTCCAGTTGGCGCTCGTCATCCCGTTGGTCGACCTGTTACCGCGGCGCCGTCGCGTGGGTGGCCCAATGCCTGAACCGCTACGAAGGGAGCATCCAATGATGCACAGAATCCTGGTGTCACTCCTCCCGCTTCTCGTCGCCGCTCCACTCATGGCGCAGACGATGGTGGGGGTCAGGGCCGGACTGAGCCGGTCCACCTTTTCCACCTTTTCCGCATTGGTTGACGAGGAGTTGTCGGAGCTTGAGGCTCTCGGAGGCACAGTGAGTGAGGATCACCGCATGGGCGTGGCCGCGGGGATCGATGTCGCCCTTCCCCTGGCATCCGCGATCGAGCTTCGTGTCGGCGGTGCCTACGTGCAGAAGGGGTACAGCTTGGATGTCTCGGGGGCCGGGGGTCGCGCGTCGAGCCGTCTTGAGATCGACTATCTTCAGTTCTCGGCCCTGGGGAGGCTGGGGTCGTCGCGAGACGGCCCTCTGTCTGTCGGCGTGTTGCTGGGTCCGTGGGTGGGCGCTCGCCTTTCTTGCCAGGGGATATTTGATATCGACCTCCCGGAAATCGGCTCGATAAGCGAGTCGGAATCCTGCGGGGGCGATGGAGGGAAGTTGGACTTCGGAGTGGCGGTCGGCGGCGGCGTGGAACTGGCGATTTCCCAAAGCCTCAGTCTGGGACTAGACCTGGTGTACTCGATTGGACTCTCGCGAATCGATAGCGACCCGGACGCCCCCAAGAACCGGAGTCTGGCGCTTCAGGCCGGCGTCGTGATCCCGCTCGGAGGCTGACGGCGCCGGGGCCTCCAACCCTCGACGCCCCGAAGACGGACGCGGCGACCCCCTTAGGGCACCAGGGCGCCAGGCGGCTCCAGCAGGTCCTCGAGGCGGAACACCTCGCCGTCCTTGATGACGATGCGGGCGCGGCGCAGGTCCGAGATGTCGTCCAGCGGGTTGCCTTCGACGATGAGGATGTCGGCGAGCGCGCCCCCGGTGAGGGTTCCGATCTCTCCCTCCATGGCGAGGGCTTCGGCGGCCACCGAGGTGGCGGTCCTCAGGGCTTCGACCTCGGTGAGGCCGCCCCAGACGTAGTTCTCGACCTCGGCGATGAGGGCGGCGCCGAAGGGGATGATGGGGGAGTCGGTGCCGGCCACGACGCGGCCTCCGCCCCGGACGACACGGGTCACGGTGCGGCCGGCGTCGGCGAGCATGTCGTCGATGCCGCTGGCTCGGCCTCGGGCGGCGGCGCGGGCGGCCATGGCCTCGGCCATTCCCTCCGGGAAGAGCGCCTCGAAGCGGGCGTCAGTCGTCCAGGATGGGTCCTCTCCGACGGACTTCCACCAGCCGCCCATGAGAGCCATGGTCGGGGTGATCGTCATGCCCGAGGCGGTGAGGAGCTGGATGACGTCGTCATAGGTACGGTACATCGCCGTCACCTTGGGCGAGTAGCCGCGGCGGCTCGTGCCGGAGATGTGTTCGACGTGGTCCGCACCGTGCGCGACGGCGGGGTAGATCTCGTGGCTCGAAACGGGGATCCCGATGGAATGGGCGAAGTCGATGATCCGGCGCTGGATGAGGTCCGGCAGGCGGACGTAGGTCTTGATGAGGGAATAGCGCAGGTGCTCGGCGCGGTCGAGTTCCAGCTCGAGATTCCCGTTGGGGCCGAGCGATCCGGCGCCCGAGTAGTAGATCCGGTTGCCGTCCATCGTGCGGCCGGTGGCGAACTCCCGGGGTCCGATGCGGCGGCCGGAGTCGATGGACTCGCGGCGCTCCGCGATCTCGTAGGGGTCGGAGGTCGGGTCGCGGATCGTCGTGACGCCGTAGGCGAGGAACGTGCGGCCGAGCGCCTCGCCCATCCCGTAGCCCATGTGGGAGTGCATGTCGACGAGGCCGGGGAGGACGGTGTGGTCGCCGGCGTCCACGACTTCGCCCCCATTGGCCGCCCCCGCCTCGTGGTTGGCGTCGCTGTGGGGGACGACGGAGGAGATGCGGTTGCCCTCGACGATGAGGTCCACGTTCTCGGTCACGTCATCCGAGACCCCGTCCCAGGCGCGGGCCGCGTGTACGACGACCGAACCCTCGCGCGCGGGGCGCCGCCACTCGATCCGCACCGGGATCTCCTCGGAGCGTCCGTCGTCGAGGTGGTAGCGGCGGAGGCCTCGGGTCGTCTGATAGACGATCGAGCGCGAGTCGCCCGTCCAGGAGATCGCGTCGGTGTGGTCGTTGTTGAGCCGCAGCGGCGGGCCGCTCGGCGCCCCGTCCGCGTCCACCTCGACCAGCCACAGCACGCCTTCGCTGGCGTACGCCATGCGCCGTCCGTCCGGCGACCACACCGGGCCGTCCAGCACCCGCACACCCATGTTCCTGTGTTCGGCGGCTGTGACCCGGCGCGTCTCGCCCCCGTCGAGCGGCTGGAGGAGGATCTCGTTCCGCCCCTCCCGGAAACGCGAGGAGTACTGGGAGAGAACGGACATGGCGATCGTCGTTCCGTCCGGTGAGAACGACGGCCGGCTGGGGGCGAACAGGT
The DNA here is from genome assembly GCF_965216145.1 of Candidatus Palauibacter sp. Lineage (GTDB taxonomy): Bacteria > Gemmatimonadota > Gemmatimonadetes > Palauibacterales > Palauibacteraceae > Palauibacter. The sequence goes on along the minus strand of NZ_OZ244149.1, from coordinate 4,167,073 downwards.
CGTCGCGGATCGTGCGTACGTCGCCCGAGGCGAGGTCCACCACCTGGACCGCACTCGCCAAACCCATGACGGAGGCGAAGACGATCCGGTCGCCATCGGGGGAGAACACCGGCGCGATTTCGCCACCCGGGGAGGTGGTCGCGCGCTGCTCCATGCCCGTGTCCATGTCGCGGATCCAGATGTCGAGCGAGCCCGCCCGGTCGGAAGCGTAGGCGAGCTTCGAGCCGTCGCGGGACCACGAGGGCAGCACGTCGACGAAGGGGTCGTCCGTGAGTTGGCGGGGTGTCGCGTTGCCAGCCCCCGTGTCGGCCCCGATGTCGAGGATCCACAGGTCGCCGAGCGCGGTGAAGGCGATGTGCCGGCCGTCGGGGGAGACCGTCGGGGCGACGATCCCCTGCACGGGCTCCGGCCCGCCCGCCTCGAACGAACGCGGCGTGCGCTCGTAGTCCCGCCGGATGAAGGCGAAGGTGGCCTCGAAGGGGATGTCTGGGCGCGCGGAGCCGTCCGGTGCCGCGCGTCGGATCACGCCGTCGGAGGTATAGACGACCTCATCGCCCGACATCCAGTGGGGGCGGAAGGGGAAGACATCCGCATCGTCCGCGCTGAGGCGCCGGGGCGCGGCGTCGGGTCCCGCGTCGAGCCCGGCCTCCAGGGCCGCCACGTAGAGCCCCGTTTGGCCGCGTCCCACGGCCGCGTAGGCGATCTGCCCACCGTCCGGGCTCCAGGCGGGGGAGACCGCGCCCGGGGTCTCGGCCACGACCTGTCCCGAGCCGTCGCTCCCCCGCACGACGATGGATCCGCCGCTGCGGTCCGAGGCGTAGGCCAGCGCGTTCCCGTCGGGCGACCACTGCGGCGTGAACTCGTGGCTCGGGGCGTCCGTGACCCGGCGCACGCGGCCATCGGTGGGGCCGCCGGAGAGGTCGAGCGTCCAGATGTCGTAGTTGCCGGATCGGTCCGAGGAGAAGGCGATCGAGGCGCCGTTCGGGGAGTAGGCCGGCTCCCGCTCGTCGTAGGGTCCGAAGGTGTGCTGCACCGGATCGGAGCCGTCGGGCCGGATCGACCAGATGTGCCAGCGGCCGTCCCGGAACGACTGGAAGACGATCCGGCTCGCGTCCGGGGCCCACTGCGGCTGCCGCGCGTCGTAGTACATGTCCGTGATCGCGCGCGCCTCGCCGCCCCCGGCGTCCATCACCCAGAGCGTGCCCTGGAGGTCGAGCACCATCTGGCTGCCATCCGGGGAGACGGCCGCGGCCATGTTCGTCCCCTCGGACACGGTGACGCGGACGTCGCGATCCTGAGCATCCGCCGCTGTGGGCGTCGCTATGGGCAGGAGAAACAGCGCCGCCAGCGGGGTGAGGGCGCTGAACGAACGAAGGCGACGGGGCACGGATATCCGGGACATGGCGGTCATCTCCATTCTCTTTGCGAAGGGCTGGACGCGCCTTACGGTTCGCCGCCTCCGCCGTGGCCGCAAGGATCGGCGGCCGGGCGTCAGTTGTCCTTTGCGACGTTCACCTCGTGGACGATCCGGCCATCTCGCGCCGAACGCGAGCCTATCGAGAGACACCGCGCCCGGTGTTACCGCTTACGAGGTCGCGGGGGCCGTGTTCGTCTCCTGGAATCACCCCCGGAACACCCGAGACCGTGTGGAGTACGTCTCCGTAACCGACTCGCAAAGGAGGGGTTGCCGCGATTGGTACTCGTGGTTCCTGGACCACCACGCGATGGGGAGATGGGTAATACACGGCATTGATCGTATCGGACTCCTCCCGGCCATCGCCGTCGCGGTCGCGCTGCCGGCCGTTGCGGTGGCTTCGTGCGGTGATGAGACAGTGGCTCCCCCGGAGCCCTCCGAGCCTCCTCCGCCACCCCCGCCGCCAGCGCCACCCCCAGCTCCGCCGCCACCTCCACCTCCGGTTGATTCGGACCGGGCGGCTCTGATCGCGTTCTACAACGCCGCCGGGGGAAGCGACTGGCTGTGCAGCAGCGGCTGGCTCACGGAGGCTCCGCTGGACGAGTGGTGCGGTGTGGAGGTCGATGAAGGGGGACGTGTCACGCATCTGGAATTGTCGTGGAATCAGATGGAGGGGCGGCTCTCAGCCGCACTTGGCCGGCTCGAGTTCCTCAGGGTGCTCGACTTTGCGTTTAACCGTCTGGAGGGGCCGCTCCCACCCGAATTCGGACAGCTCGAGATGCTCGAAGTGCTGGATCTCACCTACAACGACGTGCTCTCCATTCCAGCGGAAGTCACCACCTTGCCGCGCCTGCGCAGGCTGATTCTGAGGGGGACCGGCCTGGAGGGCCCGCTGCCCCCAACGTTGGTGCGCCTTCCGGAACTCCGCGACCTGGATCTCTCATTGAACGATTTGTCCGGACCGCTCCCACCCGGGCTCACCGGCATGAGACACCTCTCCACCCTGAGTCTCGCCGACAATCCGGTCACGGGCCAAGTGCCCGAGGACATTGGCGGCCTGTCCACGCTCACCGCCCTCAACCTGTCGAACACCCGGATGTCGGGAACCATCCCGCAGAGCCTCACCCGGATTGAAGGACTGGACGTGCTCCTGACCGGGGGTACGGAGCTGTGCGGACCGGATGACGAGCGATTCTGGCAATGGCTGCGGGTGGTGCAGACCCAGCGGGTCCAGCCCTGCGAGGCATTGGCGTCCGCTTCGACCGCGTATCTGACGCAGGCGGTGCAGTCACGCCGGTTCCCCGTCCCGCTCGTCGCGGACGAGGAGGCGCTGTTGCGCGTGTTTGCGGTCGCGCCGGAGGCCGCGGGGCAACTCATCCCCCCGGTTCGGGCGACCTTCTACCTGAACGGAGCGGAGGCGGTGGCGGTGGAGATCAACTCCGGCGTGTCCTTGATCCGCCGCGGGGTGGACGAGAGTTCGCTGGCCTCTTCGGCCAACGCCGTGATTCCCGCTTCGGTGATCCGGCACGGGCTCGAGATGGTGGTGGAGATCGACCCCGACAGCACCCTTGACGCGGCGTTGGGTGTGGCCACGCGCATCCCGGAGACCGGGCGGATCGGCGTGGACGTACGGGAGATGCCCGTGCTGGCCCTTACGCTGATCCCGCTCCTCTACGCTCCGGCCCCGGACTCGTCCCTCCTCGACATTACCGACGGGCTCACGGCGGAAGACCCGCTGCTGTGGGCCATCCGAACACTGATGCCGGTGCGTGAACTGGACCTGACGGTACATGAGCCCGTGACGACGACTTCGACCAACCCCGGCGCGTTGGTGCATGTGGCGGAAGCGATCCGGGTCATGGAAGAGGGGGAGGGGTACTACATGGCGACCCTCCCGGAGAGCCAGGCGGACTTCCCCGGCATATCCATCAGTGAGCCGGGCCGGTCGACCTTCGCGATACCCGACGCCTGGACCATGGCTCATGAACTCGGACACAACCTGGGCCTCGAACATGCTCCCTGCGGTCCCAATCTGACCAACGTCGATCGCGCCTATCCCCACCGAGACGGCTCGATCGGCGCGTGGGGGTACGACTTCGAGGACGGCGCGCTCGTCCCGCCGACCAAAGCCGACTTCATGTCCTACTGCGGCCCCGACATCTGGGTCAGCGAGTACTTCCATTCGAACATGCTGCGCTACCGCTTCGAAGTGGGGGGTAGCGAGAGTGCGGCGATTTCGGCGGCGGCAGCCACCGCGGGCCCGTCGCTCCTCGTCTGGGGCGGGATCGAACCGAACGGCGCTCCCTTCCTCGAGCCTGCCTTCGTGCTGGATGCGGCCGCCGCCTTGCCGTCCTCGTCCGGCCCGTACCGCGTTACGGGCATCGCTTCCGATGGAGCCACGCTCTTCTCATTGACCTTCGACATGCCCCGGATCGCCGACGGCGACGGAGGTGGCGCCTTTGCCTTCGCTATCCCCGCGCAGACCTCGTGGGCAGGGCGGCTGCAGCGTATAACGCTCACGGGACCCGACGGCTCCGTCTCGCTGGACGCGCGGAGCGAGCGTCCGGCGGCCATGATCCGGAATCCTCAAACCGGCCAGATCCGGGCGATCTACCGGGACCTCCCGGCCGCCATGACGCGGGTTGAAGCCGAGGCCCTGTCCCCCGAGCCGGAACTCGAGATCCTGTTCAGCCGCGGACTCCCGGGTGCGCTGGAGTGGCGACGCTAGGGAGCTGAAGGGGGCGTCGTCCCGGCTCCGCGCCGGTAGTGGCGCAGGCGCGCGGCGTAGGCGAAGCCGAAGAAGTACCTGCGCAGGCCGTCCGCCGAGTCGGGCGGGACGTCGGGATCGAAGAAGAGGCGGCAGAACTCCTCGCGGGCCCGCAGGACCTCCTGGCAGCGGTGGCCGTCCCCTCGACCCGCACAGCGGACTCTTGACGGGCCGGACAGAGCGGGCAGATTCGCGGTGGGTCGCGTCCAGCGCCCGCGCTCAACGGAGGAACAGATGCAAGCGACAACGCGTATTCCCAGGACATTCATCGGCGGGCTGATACTGGCTCTGCTCATCGGAGCGCAGCAGGCGTGCCAGCCGGATGCCGAGGATGGGGCCGAGGATCAGACGGAGGTGGCAGGGGAGATGATGGGGGAACGCGCTGAGGATACCGGCGTCGCCGAAGTCCATTGGGGTTACGAGGGTGACACCGGACCTGACCGGTGGGGCGGGCTCGACCCATCCCTTGCCGTCTGCGACACCGGCGTCGAGCAGTCTCCGGTGGATCTGACGGGCGCGACTCCGGCCGACGCGGCGGGCGCCAGCGGCCTCGACATCCAGTGGCAGCCCACCGAGGCGGAGGTCGTGGACAACGGCCACACCATCCAGGTAAACATGGCCGAGGGAAGCGCCATCGTCCTGGAAGGGCGGCAGTTTTCGCTCGTGCAGTTCCACTTCCACCTGCCGAGCGAACACACCGTTGACGGAGCGGCCTCCCCGATGGAGGTGCACTTCGTGCACGCGGCCGAGGAGGGAGACCTCGCCGTGATCGGCGTCTTCATGGAGGCGGGCGATGCCGACCCGACGATCCAGAGCCTGTGGGAGGCCATTCCCGGCCCCGACGAGTCGCCCGCCGCGGCCGGCGTGCTCGATCCCGGTACGCTGCTTCCCGGGGGACGGGGCTACTTCCGATATCAGGGCTCGCTGACCACGCCGCCCTGTTCGGAGGTCGTCAGCTGGGTGGTGATGACGGAGTCGATCTCCGTCTCGCAGACCCAGGTAGACGCCTTCGCCGCGCTATATCCGATGAACGCGCGCCCCGTGCAGCCCCTGAACGGGCGAGACCTCGCGCTGCACCCGTGAGGTGACCGGTGGCCTCCACGAGGCGCTGGAAGGGGGTACGCCGCTCCGTTGTCGGCCATGAGCTGGCCGATCTTCGCCCCACGGTCGGATCGTTCTCATGACGAGCGCGACCCGAGGTTCCTGCCTGTGGGTGGTTGCTGGAAGTCCCTGTGAAGCCTTATGCCAATTCAAAATCGCATTTTCAATTGGCATAGGCCGACACAGGGGCGCCGACAGGCCCATGATGGCTCGAGATCTCGCGCCGTTTCTCAGGCGGGCCGTGGCGACCAGGCCTGTTGTGACGCGCACGGGGCCGCGGCAGCGTGAGGCAACCATTCTGAGATCCAGATCTAGCGGCCGAGCGTCCTCCCGCCGCGGCGGGGGTCGGACCATCCCGCCCAGGAGCCGTCCGGCATCGCCATGATCAGCTGGACGTCGCCCGACATGCCGCCCGTGAAGTAGGCGTCCGGCGGCCCGGGATCGCGCTCGCGGACGGAGTGTCCCAGCGCCTCGAGCGCGCTCGAGGTGGCCGCCCCCAGTCCTCCGTTTTCGTGGAAGATGAGGTCGGGGAGGTGCTGGTGGTGGACCCGCGGCGCGTGGACCGCCTGCACGACGTTCATCCCGTGGTCGACGACGTTGAAGATGGACTGCAGCACCGTGGTGATGATCGTGGCGCCGCCGGGGGTTCCGGTGACGAGGAAGAGGTCGCCGGCGGGGTCCTCGACGATCGTGGGGCTCATGGCCGACAGCATGCGTTTGCCGGGGCCGATCGCGTTTCGCTCGCCCTGGACGAGGCCGAACTGGTTCGGGGTGCCCGGCTTGGCGGCGAAGTCGTCCATCGTGTTGTTGAGGAAGAATCCCGCGCCCTCCACGACGACCTTGCCGCCGTACCACGAGTTGATGCTCGTCGTGACCGCGACCGCGTTCCCCTCCCCGTCGACGACCGAGTAGTGGGTCGTGTGGCTCTCGTCGAGGAAGGCGTCGATCCCGGGCGCGACCTCGGCGGAGGGCGTCGCGCGTTCCGTGGAGATCGTCGCCGCGCGGCTGTCCGCGTACGCCTCCGAGAGAAACTCGTCGACGGGAAGCTCCACGAAGTCCGGATCGGCGAGGTACTCGTTGCGGTCGGCGTAGGCGCGCCGGAAGGACTCGGTCATCACGTGGATCGTCTCGGGGCTGTTCCACCCCATCGCGCCCAGGTCCCAGCGCTCCACGACGTTGGCGATCGCCGCCATCGTGAGGCCGCCCGAGGACGGGGGCGGCATCGAGTGCACCGTGTAGCCGCGGTAGTCGAAGGCGGCCGGTTCGCGCCACACCGTTTCGTAACCGTCGAGATCCTCGCGCGTGATGATGCCGCCGCCGCGCTCCATCTCCGCCGCGATCAGGGCGGCGGTCTCCCCGCGGTAGAAGTCGTCGGGCCCCTGGTCGCGGAGGCGCGTGAGGACGGCGGCGAGGGCCGGCTGTGAGAAGGTGTCGCCGATGGCGGGGACGGCGTCGCCGGGGAGGAAGACACGCGCGCTGTGCGCGAAGGCGCGGATCCCCTCCTGCGCCGCGTCGAGCGTCGAGACGAGGCGCGTGGTGACCTCGAAGCCGTTAGCGAGGTCGATGGCGGGCTGCACCACGTCCGTCCACTCGAGCGTGCCGAAGCGCTGGTGCGCCTCCCACAGCCCCGACACCGTCCCCGGCACGCCCGCCGCCAGGTGTCCCCGCACGGAGAGGTCGGTCACGTTCCCGTCCTCGTCGAGATACATGTCGCGGGTGGCCGCCAGGGGCGCCTTCTCGCGGTGGTCCTGCGCGAAGACGCTGCCGTCGGCGAGGCGGATCATCATGAACCCGCCGCCTCCCAGGTTGCCGGCCTCCGGGTTCACGACGGCGAGCGCGAGCCCCGTCGCCACCGCGGCGTCGACCGCGTTGCCCCCGGACGCGAGGATCTCGATGCCGACGCGCGACGCGTATTCGTCGGTTGAGGCGACCATGCCTTCGGTGGCCGTGACGGGCGGGTCCTCGGCGGCGAAGGGCCACGCGTCGGGGAAGGCGCCGCCCGCCTCGACGAAAGCGCTGGCCGTGGTGCCGGATGCGCCGCGCTCGGTGGCGGCCCCGGTGCCGCCAGGCTGGCAGCCGACGACGAACGGGAGAAGCGCGACGGCCGCGCCGAGCGAAGGCAAAGTGCTGAGCCTGAGCCGTGGCCAGCGTGGGCGTCTCGGATCGCTTCGGTGCGTATCGTGCATCTCGAGTAACCTCCGGGAGACCTGATCGTCGTGACGCCGACGCGCGTGCGCGCGCATTCGGTCGGCCTAACCGTCCACTACAAACAGCTCCTTGAGCACGACCTTCGGTCGGAGGCTCTAGTCGCCGGAGGCCGTAACCGTGACGTCGAATGTCAGCGAATCCGTCAGCCCGCCCGTATCGGTAGCGGTCACCGTGATGGTCGCCTGCCCCTGGGCGACCCCCTGCACTTTAACGTTTTGGCCCGAAACGGAGACCGTCGCCACGCCAGCGGCCGAAGTTGAAGCGGAATAGACCAGTCTGTTGCCGTCGGGGTCGCTGAACTTGCTGGCCACCCTCACCGTGGTCTCCGCCCCGGAGGCCAGGGTCTTGTCGGCGACGATGCCGACGACCTCGGGCGCCCGGTTCGGCCGGACAGTCACGTCGAAGGTCAGGGAGGCCGACCGCCCGTCCTGGCTGGTCGCGGTCACCGTGATCGTCGCCTGCCCGTCCGCGACCCCCGTAACGGTGACCGTACTGCCCGACACGGATGCGGTCGCCACGGCATCGTCCGAAGTCGCGGCGGAGTAGGTCAATCTACCCCCGCCGGGATAGCTGAACTTGCTGGCCACGTTCACCGCAGTCTCCCCACCGGGGGCAACGGTCTTGTCGGCGATGATGCCGACGACCTCGGGCCCCTGGTCCGGCCGGACGGTGACGTCGAAGGTCAACTGGGCCGTCAGCCCGCCCGGGTCGGCGGCGGTCACCGTGATCGTCGCCTCCCCCTCGGCGACACCCCTGACGGTGACCGTGCTGCCCGATGCGGAGGCGGTCGCCACGGCATCGTTCGAAGACGAGGCGGAGTAGGTCAACCTGTTGCCGTCGGGGTCGCTGAACTTGCTGGCCACGTTCAGGGATGTCGCACCCTCGACGACCACGGTCTTGCTGGCAACGATGCCGATTGTCTGGGGCGCCCGGTTCTCCCGGACCGTGACGTCGAAGGTCAACTGAGCCGTCAGCCCGCCCGGGTCGGTGGCGGTCACCGTGATCGTCGCGCTCCCATCGGCGACCCCCGTGACGGTAACCGTGTTGCCCGCCACGGAGGCGGTGGCCACGCCGTCGTCCGAAGTCGAGGCGGAGTAGGTCAGTTTGTGGCCATCCGGGTCATCGAATTTGCTGGCCACGTTCACCGAGGTCTCTCCCCCGGCGGCCACCGTCTTGTCGGCGACGCTGCCCACTGCCACGGGCGCGCGGTTCAGCCGGACGGTGACGCTGAACGTCAGCTCGGCCCGCAGCCCGCCCTGGTTGGTGGCGGCTACACCGATCGTCGCCTCCCCTTCTCCGACCCCCGTGACGGTGACCGTGCTGCCCGACACGGACGGGGTCGCCACGCTGCCGTTCGAAGTCGAGGCGGAGTAGGTCAATCCGCCACCGCCGGGATTGCTGAACTTGCCGGCCACGTTCACCGATGTCTTCCCTCCGACGATCAGCGTCTTGTCGGCGACGATGCCGACGACCGCAGGGGCCCCGCCGGTCTCGGTGACTGTGACGTCGAGGGTCTGCGAGGCCGAAAGCTCGCCCTGGTCGGTGGCGGTGACGGTGATCGTCGCCTCCCCCGCGCCGACCCCCGTCAAGCGAACCGTCTTCCCCGAGACCGAGGCGGTCGCGATCGCGTCGTCCGAAGTCGACGCCGAGTAGATCAGCTTGTTTCCGTCGGGGTCTCTGAACTTGCCGGCCACGTCCAGGGAGAATCTCCCCCCGACGGGCAAGTTCCTGCTGGCGAACGTGCCGGTCGCGACGGGCGCCCGGTTCGGCCCGACCGTGAGGTTGAAGGTCAACTGGGCCGCCAGCCGGCCCGGGTCGGTGGCGGTGACGGTAATCGTCGCCTCCCCCTCACCGACCCCCGTGACGGTGACCGTGCTCTCCGACACGGAAGCGGTCGCCACGGCCGCGTCGGAAGTCGAGGCGGAGTAGGTCAGCGCGTCGTTGTCGGGGTCGCTGAATTTACTGGCCACGTCCACCGAAAGCGTCCCGCCCACAGTCGAGGTCTTGTCGACGACCACGCCATCGGCCACGGGCGCCCGATTGGAACTCGAGGCCGCCTCGACCGCGACGGCGATGTCCTGGGTGGCCGTCAGCCCGCCCGGATCGGTGGCGGTGACGGTGATCGTCGCCTCCCCCTCACCGACCCCCGAGATGGTGACCGTGCTGTCCGCCACGGAGGCGGTCGCCACGGCGGCGTCGGAAGTCGAGGCGGAGTAGATCAGCCTGTCGCCGTCGGGATCGCTGAAGTGGCTGGCGACGTCCACCGAGACCGTCTCCCCCGCGGTGACGGTCCGCGCGTCGATCGAGCCGACGGGCACGGGCGCCCGGTTGGGGGGTGGAGCCGCCTCGACCGCGACGGAGATGTCCTGGGTGGCCGTGAGCCCGCCCGGGTCGGCGGCGGTGACGGTGATCGTCGCGTTCCCCTCACCGACCCCCGAGATGGTGACCGTGCTGTCCGCCACGGAGGCGGTCGCCACGCCGGCGTCGGAAGTCGAGGCGGAGTAGGTCAGCGCGTCGTCGTCGGGATCGCTGAAGTGGCCGGCCACTTCCACCGAGACCGTCTCCCCCGCGGTGACGGTCCGCGCGTCGATCGAGCCGACGGGCACGGGCGCCCGGTTGGGGGGTGGAGCCGCCTCGACCGCGACGGAGATGTCCTGGGTGGCCGTGAGCCCGCCCGGGTCGGCGGCGGTGACGGTGATCGTCGCCTCCCCCTCACCGACCCCCGAGATGGTGACCGTGCTGTCCGCCACGGAGGCGGTCGCCACGCCGGCGTCGGAAGTCGAGGCGGAGTAGGTCAGCGCGTCGTCGTCGGGATCGCTGAAGTGGCCGGCCACATCCACCGAGACCGTCTCCCCCGAGGTGACGGTCCGCGCGTCGATCGAGCCGACGGGCACGGGCGCCCGGTTGGGGGGTGGAGCCGCCTCGACCGCGACGGAGATGTCCTGGGTGGCCGTGAGCCCGCCCGGGTCGGCGGCGGTGACGGTGATCGTCGCGTTCCCCTCACCGACCCCCGAGATGGTGACCGTGCTGTCCGCCACGGAGGCGGTCGCCACGGCGGCGTCGGAAGTCGAGGCGGAGTAGATCAGCGCGTCGCCGTCGGGATCGCTGAAGTGGCCGGCGACGTCCACCGAGACGGTCTCCCCCGCGGTGACGGTCCGCGCGTCGATCGAGCCGACGGGCACGGGCGCCCGGTTGGGGGGTGGAGGCCGTGCGTGGACCGTGACGTCGGCCTCCTGCGAGGCCGACAGGCCCTCGGGATCGCGGGCGGTCAGGGTGATCGTCGCGTTCCCCTCGGCGACGGCGGCGATGGTGACCGTACTGCCCGAAGCCGACACGGTTGCGACGCCGACGTTCGAACTCGCGGTCTCGTAGCTCAGCACATCCCCGTCGGGGTCGATGAACGCCGTGGACACGTCCACGCGGACGGTGTCGCCAACCGTGATGGCCAGCGAAAGAATCGCGCCTGCCACCACTGGGGGTTGGTTCGGAAGCTCAGGGGGAGGACCCGAAATGTCTTCGTCCCTCCCGCACGCCGCACCGACCACGATCGCCAACGCTACAGACCAGGCCATGAGTCGACGGATTCGCCGGTGTCGAGAGGGCATGCGCAGTGCGAGACGTATTTCTTCCATCAACTTTCCGGGGCTCGAGCGCCTGGGGGTGACGATGGCACCTCATGGGGACGGTACCGAGGCGAGCGCGGGCCTGCCACCTCAAGTGGGAGAGGTTGGACCTGGCGGGTGCGCTGGCGGCCAAGCGGTTCTGGCCCCGCGTGCTCGGCTGGATCATCACGCAGCGTCGCTCATTCCCAGACGCCGGCTCGCTGGAGGGCCTCGGGGTCGTCCCGGACCGGATCAGGTACTACGGACTGTCATGGGCTCCCGGCGCCGGGCAGTACAGAGTTTCCGCGTCCGCGCTTGTACTCCAATCGGACTCTTCACTGAGAATAGGTGGAGAAGCGTCGGTAACGCGTATGTCGCTCTCCACGCGTTGTGGGATTGGTCTCGATGCATCAGCCGCACGGGGGCGCTAACATCCGAGGACCGAAATCTGACGGAGGGCACGCAGAACAGGGGAGACTGAGTCAGGGCGATGAGAGAACCTCACAGATACGGGACGCTCACCTATCGCCCTCATCCGGCGCAATGTAACCCCTCCTCTCCGCGCTTCTGTATTTGCTATTTGGTACGATAAATGTAAAATAGGCTTATGGTTCAGCGTCCCATGTGGCTGGAGAGAATCCGGCGAGCGTGGGCCGAAAGGCCCTTGGTGTGGCTGTCCGGTGTGCGACGGGTCGGGAAGACGACCCTCGCCCGGATGGTGCCGGATGCCGTCTACCTGAACTGCGATCTTCCTTCCACCGTCCGGAGACTCGACGACCCCGAACTCTTCCTCGGCGGGCTCACACCGGGAACTGTCCTCGTCGTGGACGAGGTACACCGTCTGCCGGATCCCAGCCTTCTCCTGAAGATCGCGGCCGACGAGTACCCAACGCTCAAGATCCTGGCCACGGGATCGTCCACGCTCGCGGCCACCGGGAAGTTCCGGGACTCGCTGGCCGGCCGGAAGGTGGCGGTCCACCTGTGCCCGGTGCTGTGGGAGGAGTGCGCCGAACCGTTCGGGCGCGCGGATTTCGATCACCGGCTGCTCCACGGCGGGCTGCCGGAACCGCTGCTGGCGGAGACGAAGTCGGTGCGGTTGTGCGCGGAGTGGATCGACAGCTTCTACGCGCGCGACATCCTGGAACTGTTCCGGGTCCGGAACCGCCAGGGGTTCCTGTCGCTGTTCCGACTTCTGCTGAGATGGAGCGGGGGACAGGTCGACTACAGTCGTCTCTCTCGCCTCACGGAGCTGAGCCGACCGACCGTCAAGACGTACCTCGAAGCTCTCGAGATCGCGCACGCCGTCCACCTCCTGCGTCCCTTCCGCGGCGGCGGCGGCGGCGAAATCGTGAGCCGCCCCAAGTGCTACGCCTTCGACACCGGTTTCGTCACGTTCGAGCGGGGCTGGAGCCGGATCAGGGAGGAGGACCGGGGGGTGCTGTGGGAGCACCTCGTACTGGACTCTCTCCGATTCCGCCACCTGGACGACGACATCTTCTATTGGCGCGACAAGTCGGGCAGGGAAGTCGACTTCGTGGTTCGCCGCGAGGACGGCCGCCTGGATGCGTTCGAGTGCAAGATCAACGCGGACCACGTCACGCGAACCGCCGTCGCGGCCCTGCGGCGGCGCTATCCTCTGGGCCGCAACTACGTGGTCGTCCCGGCGGCCAGGGAACCCTGCCTCATCCGCCGCGGCGGATGGGAGTTTACCGTGTGCGGAACCCGTGACCTTCCCGTGAGCCGGACGACAGCCTAAGGAGATGTGGCGTGGCTTGGAATGAAGCAGGACAAGGACGACGAAACGTCCACGGAGAGTGGTTCAACGCGGCGGCGTCGTACGTCTACCGGCACTTGGCTGGGGTGAAGAGTTCGGTGGCAATCCTCGCGTTTTCGGGATTGGTGCTGGCGCTCCCGCTGCAGGCGCAGGTCGGATTTCACGGCGCGGTAGCAATGGACCTGTGGGACCGTGATGGGGGCTACGAGGAGATGTATTTCCTGGCCGGACTGTCATGGGCTCCCGGCGCCTGGGAGTACAGAGTTTCCGCGGCCGCGCTCGTACTCCAATCGGATTCTTCACTCAGGATGGGTGGGGAAGCGTCGGTAACGCGTCGGTTCTTCAGGGGTCGCAGGCTGCAACCGTTGTTGGGTCTGGGGGCCACGGTATACCGGACAGACACGATGCCCCACGAAGAGACGGGCATCGGCCTCGCGCCACTGTTGATTGCCGGTGCCGACCTGTCGATCGCGCGCAGTCTCCGCTTCAGGTTGGAATACCGAGGCGTATATGGGATATTCCCGTCGATGCTTGCTGGGTTATCGTTTGGCTCGAGATCTCGGTAAGCGGCCTCTGCGCCGTGGGCGGTGCCAGTCCCTACGTGACCTCGGCGGAGGCCGGGTGGCCGCCGTCCCCATTTCTTAGGGGTAGCTGGATGCGTTGACTTCACCGCCAGGGCGTCGATGCGGCGGGCGACGGCGCTCTCCACGCGTTGGGGGGAGGTTGGTCTCGATGCATCAGCCGCCCTGGGGCGCTAACTTCCAAGGACCGAGATCTGATGGGGGGCACCCCATGAAATCAGCCGGGATCATCTTCGAGGTGACGGAAGCCGCCGAAGGCGGTTAGGACGCCCGGGCGCTCGGCCACAGCATCTTCACGCAGGGGGAAGACTGGGCCGACCTCAAGGCAATGGTCAGGGACGCCGTGTTCTGCCACTTCGATACCGACGCCCTTCCCAGGGTGATCAGGCTTCACCTCGTCAAGGACGAAGCTATCGCGGTATGAAGCTGCCGCGGGGGCGCCCGCTGCTTCTGCAACCCGGAGTCCATGAGGCCGGTGCCGGTCGGCAGTACGGGAGCGTGTGATGTCCACAACCGAGATCATCTTCGAAGTTACAGAGGACGAAATAGACGGCGGCTATTCTGCCAGTGCGCTGGGGCACGGCATCCACACCCAGGGCGACTCGGTGGAAGAGATTCGGCTGAACGTCGTGGAGGCCGTTGACTGCTATTTCGATGAGACGATGGCCAAGCCCAGGATCATCCGCCTGCACTTCGTGCGCGACGAGGTGCTGGTTGCGTGAGATTGCCACGCAACCTAAGCGGCGCGGCCCCGCAGGCATCGCTACGACGCCATGGGTACGAGGTCGTCCGTCAGTGAGGTTCTCACATGCGGATTACCACTCAGGTCGGCGGTGAACATCATGAGGTGATCCCGAATCACAATCCGATTCGGGTCCAAGACACTGTCGAGCATCCTGAAGAGTATCGCCCGACATCACGACATGAGCGTCGAACAGCTTCTGCGTGAACTCGACTTGTAGGACATCTCGGCTACGGGCTCGGCGCTCCCTCGTCGAGACCTTGGCTGTGCGCGCCCGGGAAGCCGGGCTGCATCGGCGAAGATCCTGTCTTGGGTCATCCGCGCCACTCTACCCGTCGCCCGTTGGGACGGCCAACCGTAGACTGGCAGCCATGAAGCCCGCCGAACTCACCATCGATCGTTCGACGACCCCCGCGCGGCTCCGGTACGGGGGGCGGTTCAACTCGGCGGGGTGGTACGTGGACCGGCACATGGCCGAGGGGCGAGGCGACAAGGTCGCCATCGAACAGGCCGGCGTGCGCATCACCTACGGCCAACTGGCGCACCGCGTGGGGCAGGCGGGGAACGCGCTCCTCGGGCTCGGGCTCGCGCCGGGCGACCGCATGCTGATGGTCGTGAAGGATTGTCCAGAGTTCTTCCATTTCTTCTGGGGGGCGATCAAGGCCGGGATCGTGCCCGTACCCGTGAGCTACCTCATGCGGGCGAGGGATCTCGCATTCATCATCGCCGACTCCGAGTGCCGGGCCGTCGTCTACTCGCCGGAGTTCGCGGCGGAGGTCGTGCCGGGGCTGGCGGCCGCGCGCACGGGGGCCCGCGGTCTCGTGCTCGAGGCGGGGGACGGGGTGCTCGACGACGTGGCCGCGGCCTCTCCGGAGCTGGAGGCGGCGCCGGCGCGGCCGGAGGACATCGCGTTCTGGCTCTACTCCTCCGGCACGACGGGGCGTCCCAAGGGGGTGCCGCACCGCCACCGCGACATGCCGGCCACGTGCGAGCACTACGCGGTCGGAATCCTCGGGCTGGGCGAGGACGACCGCTGCTACTCCGCGGCGAAGCTCTTCTTCGCGTACGGGCTCGGGAACGCGATGACCTTCCCGCTGTGGGTGGGGGGCACCGCCATCCTCGACGCGCGGCGTCCGACGCCCGCCACCACGTTCGAGACGATCGAGACGCTGCGTCCGACGGCCTACTTCGGCGTCCCGACGCTCTACGCGGCCCAGCTCCAGGCGCTGGACCTGGCGGGGACGGCCAGCTTCAGCGGCGCCAGCGGCGGTCCGGCGGGGGAGGGCGGTCCCGATCTGGGTTCGCTGCGGCTGTGCGTCTCCGCGGGCGAGGCGCTGCCTCCGGACCTGTTCCGGCGCTGGGAGGCGGCGACGGGGCTCGAGATCCTGGACGGGATCGGCTCCACCGAGGCGCTCCACATCTTCATCTCGAACGCGCCGGGAGAGGTGAAGCCCGGGAGCACGGGGCGGGTCGTGCCCGGCTACGAGGTGCGGATCCTGGGCGAGGACGGGGCCGAGGCCGGGCCGGGCGCGGCGGGACAGCTCGAGATCCGCGGCGACTCGACGACCCCCGGCTACTGGAACCGTCCCGAACTCGAGGGACGCACGATCGTGGACGGGTGGCTCCGCACGGGCGACCAATACGTGTGCGACGCGGAGGGTTGGTTCCACTACCAGGGCCGCGCGGACGACATGATCAAGGTGGGGGGGATCTGGTGCTCCCCGTTCGACATCGAGGCCCGCCTCATGGAACACCCATCGGTGCTGGAGGCGGCGGTCGTGGGCCGCGAGGACGATCACGGTCTGGTCAAGCCGGAGGCGCATGTGGTCCTCAGCGATCCACTGAAGGAGACGGTGGGCGCCGAACCGGCCGCCGACGCGCTCACGGCCGAACTTGTCGCGCATTGCAAGGAGGAGCTCCCGCGGTACATGTACCCACGCTGGATCCGGTTCGTGGCGGAACTCCCGAAGACGGCGACCGGGAAGATCCAGCGCTTCCGGCTCAGAGGTGGTGAAGAGGAGGTTGGCTGACGCTGCAGCAAACGCCGCGTCTCGATCCGGGTTCCTCAAGCCTGGGCTGGCACCGATCATGGTTCGGTGCCCACGCTGCGGGACCTCGAATCGCGCGCCCCAGCTTCTCCTATCAAGGCTGGTCGCAGGCAGCCCCAGGGGTGGAACATTCGGAACCCGGGTCGGTACGACCGACGATTACACGGGGTCTCGAACGGGAGGGGACGATGACGCGGTTGATTGTGTGAGAACTGAGCGGGCTCGCATGGGATATCGATTGCTGGCAGGACTGGCAATGAGCATGAGTGGCTGCGGGCCAGAGCTGGCAACTACTCGTCCTGAGCCCAAGCCTCCCGATCCTCCCGTCCCGGCGCCATACTTGGCGAGACTCTATGTGACCGGCATCGTGACGAACATTGCGGGTCAGCCGGTGGAGGACGCGTTGGTTGTGGTAGACGTATCGGCTGACTCGCATAGAGTGGAATGTGACTTCACCTGGCTGGTAACGGGCGGGCTCACGGATTCGAAGGGAGTGTATTTCAATAAGTGGGGTGAGGACGGCCGGTTGGGTCGAGGATGTGTCCGTGTGTTTGCTACGAAAGGCGACCTGCTGGGGCGCGCATTTCTCTCTGATGTGATGCTGCGGAGTGTTGAAGATCCGCTACCTCCGGATACTGTGGTCGTCAATGTCGTGTTGAACGAAGGGTAACATGAGACTGCTTGGACACGGCAAACGTGGAGTCGTATGCGCGGGGGCGTGCGCTGTCTTGTTGGCAACTGCCTGTGACGGTGTGCTGGATAAGTCCGACGAACTGTCGTCAGAGTCTTTTGTTATTGCCATTCCTCCGGCTCCTCCGCTTCCGAGTCTATTCGGGCCGAGCTTGTTGTGGGTATCCGGTACGGTCGCGGATTCTTCCGGCAACCCGGTTGTTGGTGCGTCTGTGACTGGATACGGTGCCATGGATGAGGTCCGCAGGCAGTGCGCATTTGCTTCCGGGGAATTGGAGGCATCGACCGGTGTGGAAGGGCAATATGTGGCGAGATGGCACCGCCGCCCTGGAGGAACCTTTGGGGGCTGTCTGTTCCTGACCGTTACGCCACCGGAGAGCTCCGGCTTGGGCACCGTCTCGATCGATAGCTTACGGGTGACATTCTACGACGTAAATGATCCGACGCTCAAGACGGATACGCTCAAGGTGAACGTCGTGCTGCCGCCTGAATCGGATTCGTAGGAGGGCAGGATGCGAACTTTGCGGGTGAACCCGACGGCCGGGAACAACGTCGGCCACCCCGAGTACCAGTCGCCTCCGCAGGAGATCCTTCAGCGACGGGAAAAGTGAGACCCTCATGCCGCAGTTGACGATGGGTGAGCGGGCTCGCGTCCTCGTTGGCTGCCTTGCGCTGACCCTGGTCGGGACCGTGGTCGGATGTGGCGAGTCAGAGCCCCCCTATGAGTTGCCGCCCAGAACACCCCCCGTCCGGATTCATGTCACGGGTATCGTCACGATGTCCGCCGGCCAGCCGGTGGTTGGCGCCTGGGTCCGGGCCGGTGTGCTGTTCGGCTTCGATTGCGGCTGGGATCGTCATACTCCACTCCACGTCGAGACGGATGCCGAGGGCCGGTACGACGTACCGATCGTACGCCACACGGAAATGGTCCGAGGTTGCCTGATGGTCGACGTACGGCATCCGGATTTCGCCAGGGGAATCACGCGCGTCGCCTTCCTCGTCCCGCCGCATGGTGACGCGATTCCCCCGGACACGATGGTGGTCGACATGGTCTTGTCCGATGGGTGAGAGGCGGGGAGTCAAATGCCTGGCACTTCTGGCAATCGTCGCCTGTGAAGGGCCTACGGAGACGGATGGTCTTACATGCCTGGAGCTGGCGAACCGACCGTCAGCGTCGACGGTGGATGTCGCGACTTCGTCGTGTCCGCCTCCTACCTATGTCCGCGTGGTGTCGGGAACGGTGGTCGATTCTTCACTGGAACCGGTGTCGAATGCGATAGTGGGAATCGGTACAGGAGGGACTGACCCGGAGGAGTCCTCTGCCTGCAGGACAGCGACCAGCCGCCCTCGCACGGCGCTCACGTTTCCGGACGGGAAATACGTGTCAAATCTGCGTGTGGGTGCCTACGAGGAGCGCGACTGCCTGAGTCTGACGATCACGCGTCGTGAAGGCTCCGCGATGCCCTACTCGTTCAACGTCATGGACGTGCGGTTCCATGATTCCCGGGATCCCGCGGCAGCCGCCGACACTCTCATCGTGAACGTGGTGCTTCCCGCGGCGAACCCGTGATCCAGCAGGAGGCGGTCCGCTACGTCGCAGTGGCGGTTCGCGGCCGTCGCGGCGCGTGGCGCTGAGCGGAGTCAGTCGTCGTCGAAGTCGTCGGGGCCAAGGTTCGCCACGCAGCAACTGAACACAATCCTGTACCATTTGGGCCAGTACTTCGGCGACCACCTGCACAACCACCTGCCCATGGTGCTCACGTCCTCCGAGGTGTCGAGGGATGAGATCCGTCAGATTCTACGGTGGGGTTCGAGGGATGGATTCGGCATGCCCGGCGGATCGAAGCGTCGCGAACGGCCTTGGGGACCACCAGGCGGCCTGCTTTGTCGATGGTAGTTTCCATGGCATGAGAATTGCCATTCCGGGCGCCATGTATCAAGCCGGGGCGTGGCGTGATCGAAGCGTGACGTGCCTCGAGGTTCGGTCGTCTATTTGGGGGAGCTGTCCACCCGGACGTAACCTCTGTCGTTTCACAACAACTGGATCGCATCCGTAGAAAGGGAGACGCCATGTCCGCAGGTCGTCGTTCCGCACTGGCCACCATCCTCGTCATCGCCCCGCTCTCGAGCGCTTGCTCCATGCTGTTCATGACGGAATTATACGCCTGACTTGACAGCCCGTTAGGTGTCCGTTAGCTTCAATGTGTGGGTAGGAAAACGTTGAACACACACGGAGCTAACGGAGACAATGGCGAAGGGCAAGAAGGGAAACGGAGACGGCGGACAGGCACCGGGCCGGTCACATCGCGAGGGCGTGAGCGTGATCGAGATGGCCGAGATGTTCGCCACGGAAGAGAAGGCGATTGACTGGTTCGAGCAGTGGCTTTGGCCGGATCGGCAGCCGGTATGCTTGAAGTGCGGCAGCGTGAACGCTTATCGGGTGAAGAGCGGCAAGCCGATGCCGTATCGGTGCCGCGATTGCAAGGACTACTTCAGCTTGAAGACGAACACGCCGATGCAGGACTCGAAGCTGCCGCTTCGGCTGTGGGCGTGGGCGATATACTTGGAGATGACGAGCCTCAAGGGTGTATCCAGTATGAAGCTACACCGCGACCTAAAGGTAAGGCAGGCGACGGCATGGTACATGCTGCACCGCATCCGGGAAGCGTTCATGGATGTGGCGCACGAGTTTGAGGGTCCGGTGGAAGTGGACGAGACACATGTGGGTGGCAGAAAGAAGCACAAGCGCGGCAAGTCGAAGGAAGGCATCGGCCAGGGCGGCGCGGCCCACATGACGCCCGTGGCGGGGATGAAGGACCGCAAGACGAACCGAATTGCGGTGCGGGTACTGAACGATACGACAAAGGCGAGTCTACATGACTTCGTGGAGTCGTACCGCAAGCCGGGCGCGAAGCTTTATACGGACGAGGCTCGCGGGTACGACGGCTTGGAGAACAGGGAAAGCGTGACGCATAGTGCGGGCGAGTATGTACGCGGCATGGCACACGTCAACGGCGTGGAGAGTTTTTGGGCGACGCTCAAGCGTGCCCATAAGGGTGTTTACCACCAGTTTTCGGTAAAGCACCTTCAGCGCTATGTGAGCCAGTTTGCCGGGCGTCACAATGTACGTGACATGGACACGTTGGAGCAGATGCAGCACGTTTTGGCCGGTATGGTTGGTCGGCAGTTGATCTACCGCGACTTGGTTAGGTCGGACGGTTAGCGAGTTGCTAGACGCATTGGTAATGGGAACAGGAAGGTGTGAGATGATGAATAAGTACAAGAAGATTACGGACCAGATTTTTGAGGATGCGGCAGCACGCGGAAAGCCGTACCCCCTGATTATTACACCGGGAACGGCATCTTATTGGGTCGAACGCTACCGTGGTTGTAAGAACGTAGTTATTCTTGCTGACGTGCTAGCTCAGCAATCATTGACCGAAGCTGTGTCATAAACGGTTCAGTGTTTCCTGATCGAAACTCGAATGTCATTGGTTGGTCGTTTACGTTGACATCAACGTCGATGTCGTAAATTGCAGATGAGTTATTGCAACTTATGTAGAGAGAATTCACGTACATGTCTTTTGGGTCAATGTCGATCTTGGTCATGGCCTGAAAGCCCTGCTCTAAGGTGAAAATGGTGTCGTCGTGGAGGGTAGCATCGATGTTGGTGCTCGTCAACCGGGTCCGGTTGCCGTTGGGTTGTTACGAGGCTAGCATGGCGGTGACATCATGCCGTGCGGAAGCCCGCATGTCGGGTCTTCCGCTGAATGCAGCAGCCTCGTTCAGGAGTGTAGATGTCAGAACCTAACTTCGCCAACCGGACGGTTTGGACGGGCGACAATTTGGACGTGCTTCGGGGCATCAACTCGGGGTGCGTAGATTTGATTTACCTTGACCCGCCGTTCAACTCCAACCGAGACTACGCCGCCCCGATAGGCTCTGAGGCGGCGGGAGCGGCCTTCAAGGATACGTGGACGCTGGATGACGTTGACGAAGCGTGGCACGACGAGATCGAGGAACGCCACCCCGGCCTTTACGCTACCATCGGCACCGCAGGTATGGTACATGGTGACGGCATGAAGTCGTATCTCATCATGATGGCCGTGAGGTTGCTGGAGTTGAAGCGTGTACTCAAACCCACGGGATCGATCTACCTGCATTGTGATTACAAGGCGAATTCCTACGTCCGTGTATTATTGGACTCCGTTTTTGGTTACAAGAATCTTCGTAATGAGATTGTGTGGTGTTACACGGGGCCGGGCTCGCCGAACATGCGGCAGTTCAACCGGAAGCACGATACGATTTACTGGTACTCCGTGTCGGACGAGTGGTGCTTCAACGCGGATGCGGTACGGATAAGGCACCATGACAAGACAAGGGACAACTTCAAGCCGGGGTTGACAGGATCGGGCTTTGTTGCGGAAACCTACGATTTAGCCGAAGCTGGCAAGGTTCCTGAATCTTGGTGGGCGCAGCAGAAGGGTAATGGCCTAGCGATTGCGGCGAGGCAGAAGAAACAATACGTCGGTTATCCCACTCAGAAGCCCATTGCCTTACTGGAACGGATCATTCGGGCTTCGAGTAATGATGGAGATGTGATACTAGACCCGTTCTGCGGGTGTGCAACAACACTCGTGGCCGCTGAGACGGTAGGTGAACGGGTGTGGGCCGGTATCGACCTGTCCGAATTGGCGGTGAAGCTGGTGGAGAGGCGGTTGCGTGATACGCATGGACTTTTCGGGCAGATCATTGATCGTACTGATATCCCTCGCAGGACGGACTTGGGCGATGAGGTCAAGATCAAGGAGTACAAGGGCACGTTGTACGGCCAACAGCAGGGGCACTGCAAAGGCTGTGGAGTTCACTTCGAGTACCGCAACCTACAGGTAGATCATATCGTGCCTCGCGTGAAGGAAGGCACGGATCATGCCGGTAATCTTCAACTCTTGTGTGGCTCTTGTAACTCGACGAAGGGTACGGGAATGCAAGCGGAGTTGATAGCGAGGCTGAGACAGCAAGGGATATTGAGGTGAAGGGGAAAGGGAGCAAGACAGCCATGACGGAACGAAAGAAGAAGCGCAAGAATTTGCCGTCGTTGATGGACGGTGACTCAGTAGATGAGGAGATGTTCGACGTGGAGGCGGTGAACCCGCGTTATGGTACGGCGCGCATGTCGGACGTGGCGCTGGCGCTAATGCGTCCGCAGAACCCGAAGGTGGCGGCGATCATCGAGGCACGACGTGACGAACTGGAGGATACGTAGGATGGTGCATGTAGCGACTGGCAGGGTTGGTCGTCGGCTGCTGTTTACGCCTCGCACGGAAAGTGATGGGTAATGGATCAACTTGGTGATGTGTTGTTGACCTTTTTGCCGGAATCGGTTTTTGGGAGGATTGTATACTTACTGTTCGTTGGCTGTTTAGCTCTTGTCGTGACGATTACCAAACAAGAGGGTTGGGGCTCGATTCACAAGAGAGTATCCAAGCGGGCGCAATTCCGCGCACTTGAACCGAGGATGCTCGATTACCTTCGGGAGTATCGGACTGAACCAGATATACTCAACGATGGCCAATTTATGGCGGATTCCGCCGAGTTGGTTAACGCACGGCTAACGTTAGTTCTTGAAATGAGAAGGTTAGGTATTCCTACACCTGAAGCTCTTAAGGTGAAGGACGCCCCTGCTCAATGGGGCCTTCAGTGGATGTTCGTGATGGCGTCATTTTCGTCTCAAGGATCAATAAGGGAAGCAAGAAAGTATGAGTTTAATCCACGAGGATTTACGGGGGAAGAAGAAAGGTTGGAATGGGTAGTGTGATAGACGCCCTATCAAGTATTCTTGGCAATTATGTCAGCAATAGGTTGGTTTGTTACGTCCCTGAACCGCGTGTCAAGACACGCGTATAATTCCGGTTCATGACGAGACCGCCCCAGGCCGAGGGACCGGTCGCGCGTGGCGACTGCACCCGTAGCGCTGCCGCTCCCCTCATCGATGGCGCCTTCGGATTGAACTCCCTTGCAGTCGCTGCAGGGATCTATGGGCAATCGCGTGATGAGTTCGAATCGGACAACACTTACACCGCCTACCGCGTCACCTCTGCCGTTAGCGCTGGCGCCCTCGCATTCTCCGCGATCCATGGGTTCATGTGGAGTGCGGAGTGCAGGCGCCGCACCACGCCGAGCGAGCAAGCGATTCGCGACCATCTCCGTGTTCTGGCGGCACGGCAGCTGGGCGACCAGCAGCAACAACCCTGGTGAACGACACGATGAAGGTTCCTGTGGTAGCCCTGCTCCTCGCCCTCGCCGCGGCGCCGCTCGCCGCGCAGACGACCATCGGCCTCAGGGGCGGCATCAGCACCGCAACCATGTCCCGGGACGGGCCGGGCCCAGAAGGCGGAGCCGGACTCTGGGAATCCAGATCCGGGGTCGTATCGGGGATCGACGTGGGGATCCCGCTGAGCGGCATCCTCGATGTACGCATCGGCCTGGGGCTGGCCCAGAAGGGCGGCAGCACGGATGCGCCGCGGTCGATCACGGTGGGCAGGTCGTTCCTCGATGCGATGGCCGAGCTGGACTACCTGCAACTCTCCACGCTTCTCCGCGCGAGTACGGACGCCGAGCGGGGGCTTCTCAACATAGGCGTCCTCGCCGGGCCCTACCTGGCCGTGAACCACTCGTGTGCCGTGGCGGTGAGGATAAATCATCCTCCGCCCGGATCAGGACTTGCCTGGCAGAGCACCGTTCGCCAGGACCTGGGAACGCCGTGCACCGAGGCCGAGGGCACCGACTTCAGGTCCACCGACTTCGGGCTGGCCTTTGGGGCAGGGGTCGAGATAAAACTGTACGATTCACTCGGCCTGGCATTCGACATGATCTACGCCATGGGTCTCTCCCGTATCGACGATGACGGAACCAGGAACCGTCACCTGGCCGTGCAGAGCGGGTTCGTGTTCGTGATGGGGTGAACCCTGTTACCGCCATTCCGACCTGGCCGGGATGCCGCGGCTGAACAGCACTTCGAGACCGGATTCGGCTGCGATCGACGGATCCCGCACTTCCGCGGCCGGGTCGCGCAGGATCCCGCGTACCGCGCCGGTGCCTTGATCGCGCAGGATGACCATCGGCTGGTTCGTGCCTCGGTCCAGGGTGGCGCTGCCGCCCGGACCCGTCAGCGTCACGCCGGCGAGGTTCTCCGCCCAATCGCCCTGCGCCGGTATCGCGAAGGCGAATGACGAACTCCCGTCGCCATCGGCCACGTCGGGCATGGCGAAGCTGAACGAGAAGAGCACGTCGCCGCTTGGCGTGCGACCGGTGATCTAGAGCCGCGAGGTTGCCGAGCTCCGGAGGAATGAAGCCGGTCAGCCCGTTCCCGCGAAGTGCCAACCGTACGACCCGGCCATGCTCGTCGGCGGTGACTCCGTACCACCTGTCCAGCGGGGCCTCGGTCAGCCAGAGGTGGCGAAGCGTCCAATTCGGGCCATCCGTCGCGTGGTAGAACGTCGCGAGGGTCACCCATTCGGCGGTCGCCACCCTGATCTCCGCGGATCCCTGGACGGTTCCGCTCGATGCGGTGATCGTGGCGGTTCCGTCGGCGACTCCCGTCACGAGCCCCGAAGCATCGACCGTCGCGACCGAAGCGTCGCTCGATGTCCAGGTCACCCGCGCGCCAGCCCCTGTGACCGTCGCCCTCAGCCGGAGCGCATGGCCCAAGTGTCGCGATACGGGCGAATGCGGGTAGTGCCGACGGCGGGCGACGAACCCAGTTGCCCACGAGCGTGTACGAGAGCGGTGGCGATGGTTGGCTGGCGGCAGAGAGGCGTGCTGGCGACTCGCTTGGCAAGGGGTTGAAATGCGGATCCGGACGTTGCTGTTGACGGGCTGTATCTTGAGCGGGATGGGTTGTGACGGAGGGTCCGTGGATCCCCCACCCCCCTCCGACCCCGACCCTGAGCCTGAACCTGTCCGGTACAGTTTTCTGCACATCGGCGGGATGGTGACGGACTCCACGGGACGTCCCGTAAGCGCCGTCAGAGTGAATGGATGGGCATGGCGTCGCGGGTCGGAGAGGCCATGCGGGTTCATAGCCGGCGAGGTTCGTGCAAGGTTCACTTTTCCGGACGGTCTGTATCGTGCTCGGGTGAGCAATCCCGTGTTCGGCGCTCCGTGCGATGCCCTGCTTTTTCTGGAATTCACGCCCCCGGAGGAATCCGGTCTGGAAGCGGTGTCGGCAGATTCCGTCGAGATTACAATCGATGGGCCAAATGATCCCCTGATCCCAACCGACCCCGCGATCGTGGATGTCGTGTTGCCCGGTGTCGATGCCCGTCCGGTCCGTACTCCGACACCGTCTTACCCGGCGCCGACTCACTTCAGGCAGGTGGCGTATCATGTGATGGGGACCCTGAAGACCGCTGACGGCGAACCTGTATCCGAAGGCTACATGGAATCTCATATCCTGTTTAGTTGGGATTGTGAGCAGTACCGGATTAGTCGCACGGGAACTACCGACTCGCAAGGTGCATACGAGAATGTTCACCGGGGGTCGGTCGTAGCGGATCGTGGGTGTCTGCATCTGTGGGCAGCAAGGAGTCGCGATGACATGCGGAATGGGAATAGAGTTCGAAGAACGGTAGCATTCCTGATCCCGCGACGTACGCCGGTGCCTCCCGACACCATTGTGACTCACTTTGTACTTCCGCGTTAGGAGGAGCCTGCCACGTCGTGGCCGGTTCCGTCGAGGTGGACCCCCGCGGGTAACCGAGGACCGTGGCGGGATCCCGCCACAGGCCGTGGCAGCTGATCCGCGGGGCGCCGGACCTCCTGCTCGCGTACGTTGGCGCGGAGCACGAGGAAGCTCGGGAATCCGCACGGCGAGACCCGAATCGCGTCCAGGTGCTTTACCGCGGGTCGACGAGCTTCGAGAATGGGGAGTGGAAGGGCCGCCGGTTGGCCGCAAACGAATCGCATCCGCATGGAGGGAGACGCCATGTCCGCAGGTCGTTGTTCCGCGCTCGCCGCCACCGGCGTCGTGGCCCTGGTCCTCACGCTCGCGGCCGCGCCGCTCGGCGCGCAGACGACCATCGGCCTCAGGGGCGGAATCGGCGCCGCAACCCTGTCCGGGGATGAATCGGTAGCACGAAGGGCATCCGCGTTCAAGGAAACCAGATACGGAATCGTGTCGGGGATCGACGCGGGGATCCCGCTGAGCGGCGGCCTGGGTGTACGCATCGGCATGGGGCTGGCCCAGAAGGGCGGCGGCGCGGATGTGCCGCCGTCGATCACAGTGGGCAGGACGCTCGCCGAGGCGATGGCCGAGCTGGACTACCTGCAATTCTCCACGCTGCTTCGCCTGAGCGCCGACGCCCAGGAGGGGAGTCTCAACTTCGGCCTCCTCGCCGGGCCCTACCTGGCCTTCAACCTCTCGTGCAACGTGGCCGTGACGACACACGAGACGCAGAACACCCGCCCTCCCGTCCCTCCAGGGATTCCCAACCGCGTGCCTTCGGGGCGGACCAGGATGGCGGCGGACACGGGAGTGGCATGCGGGGAGGACGGGGTCAGCGAGGTCACGTCAAGCGACTTCGGACTCGCCTTTGGCGCGGGGTTCGAGGTGAAGCTGTCAGATTCGCTCGGTCTGGGGTTCGAGCTGATCTACGCCATGGGTCTCTCCGAAATCGACGATGCGGGGAACAGGAACCGGCAAGTGACCTTCCAGAGCGGGCTCGTGTTCGCGATCGGGTAAGGCTGCTTCGCCGGTCGCGACCAGCGCGCATCACACTTTCAATTGGCATAGGCCGACACAGGGGCGCTGAAGCAGCCGGAGAAGCTGGCCAGGGTCACCCATACGCCGCTCGGCTACCTGGGCTTCTGGAAGAGCGTCGTGCATCACAGCCGGGAGGGTCGAGTCTTCAGCGTCGACAGGGTTCGCAGCGAACTACTCGCGGCCACGATGAGGAGGATCTCGTCCTGTGGGTGAAGGACGAAATCCCGGACGAATTCTTCCTCCCCGTGTCCAGCGGCGCGGTGGTGAGCGCCTATCGGGACGTCATGCTGTGGGTCCAACGCCATCCGAGGCTCTGGACCAAGCGAAGGCGGTGGCTTGGGCGGCGTGACGTGGCGGTTTGCCCCGGGCCGGCGGCGGTGCGAGTCTTGCCACCCCGTGGTTTGATGTCGACCGATCCCGGAAGAAGCGAATAGCACGCCCCGATGACTCCCCAACCTTCCGACGAAACGCAACGCTCGCTGGGCATCGCCGATTCCGAGGCGGACCGCCCCACCGACGCCTACGAGGGGCTGTCGCCGGCGGGGCGGCTGGCGGCCCAGGCGTACGGCGTGGTGAGTCCGCACGACCTCGGCCGTCGGAACGTGGCCACCCTCCTGTATCACGCGCGGTTCTCCCGGCGCGACCGCGCGTTCACGCAGACGGAGTTCATGGCCGCGACCAAAGAGGTGCACGAGGCGGGGATCGTGTACCGGCCCGGCCCCAATACCGGGCTGTCCGCGGTGCCGGCCTGGGCGCCCCGCCTGACGATCGCCGCGTTCGAGGCGGGCAACCTGGAGCGGATCGAGCGGCAGTTCACGCCGGCGGTCGCCGGACGGTTTCCGCGCGTAGCCGAGGGCGGGGACATCATGCGGCTCCGCTGCCACGTCGTCGCGGGCCGCTTCGACGCGCTCGCCCACGATCTGGGCGAACCGGAGTACCGGGATTGGCGCTGGCTCGCCTACCCCGGGGCGGGGCAGCTGCTGTGGCGGCTCCCGCCGCCATATGTGGAGGAGGCGCTGGCCGGTTGGCTCGGCCTGGTCATCGATCTCGCGTTTCCGTCCGAGCTGGCCGTGAAGGCCTGGCGCGAGTGCTCGCGCGACCCGGCCCGGCACGCGGCGGACATCGCGTTGATCCGGGTGCTGGAGGGACGGCCGGAGGATGCGCTCGCGGTGTTCGACGAGCTTCCGGCCGCGGCGCGCGACGCGAAGCCGGCGAGGACGGGCCGGGCGGCGACGCGCGCCCTCATCGCGATGCTGCGCGGCGACGACGAGGAGGCGGCCCGCTTCATCGCGGAGGCCGTCGCCGCCGAGAAGGCGGGCACCCGGAAGCGCAACGTCTTCCCGCCCCTGCGCGCCTTCACGCTCTCGCTCCTTGCCCTGGTGCGCGCCGACACCCCCGGCAACACGGCGTCGCTCGAACGATTCCTGCGCATCGGCCAGCAGCAGGATGCGCAGCCGTTATTCCTGGAGTTCGTGATGGATGCGGCCGCGGTGCGGAGCGGCGAGGGCGTGTGGGCGACGCCGGACGGCGCGCCCCCTTTCATCCTGCGCCTGTTCGAAGGTCTGCTGAGCTGCTGGCTGGACAGCTTCGAGGTGTTCGAGGAGGAAGAGCGGGCGGAGGCCCTCCTCGAGTTCGCGAGGCGGGCCGCCACGAACGGATACAGGTGGCTGGCGGCCGAGTGTTTCGCGGTCCTCGGCCGGATCGACCGTCTGTACGAACGGGACGGGGACGACTGGTCGGCGATCCCGGCGCGGGCGGCCGAATTGCGCGCGGGTTTCGGCCCGGAGACCCTCGTCTCGCTGATCGAGCCCGCCGAGGACTGGGAGTACCCGCTGAGAGAAATCGAGAAGGTGGCCCAGGGCGTGCGGAAGAAGCGCGGGAAGGCCGGGAAGCGGAAGAGTCCGCGCGCGCCGCGCCTGGTCTGGGTCCTCGGGTCGGGGCACTTCGGCGAAACGACCTTCCAGCCCCGCCAGCAGGTGGCCGGCAGGAACGGCAAGTGGAGCAAGGGCCGGGCGGTGGCGCTGAAGCGTCTTGCCGAGCAGGCGGGAGACATGGACTTCCTCACCGACCAGGATCGTGCGGTGGCGGCCGGGATTCGCCACTCCCGCGATGCGTGGCGCGGGGGACCGCAGTACTCCCTGGGCATGGCCGGCGTCTACGCCCTCGCCGGACACCCGCACCTGTTCAACGAGGATGGCGCCCGGGTCGACCTCGTCCGCCGCGACCCGGAGCTTCTCATCGAGGAAGAGGACGGACGGCTGCGCGTGCGGATCGCCCCGCACCGAGAGCACGACCGCGGCGACTATCGTTTCGAGCGGGTGGGGGACGCACGCTACGAAGTGACCCGCTTCGACGCGGCCCACAAGGAGATGATGGACGTCATCCCGGCCGAGGGCATCGAACTGCCGGTCGAGGCGAGGGAGCGGCTCGTGGGCGCGGTCTCCGGTCTCGCCGGCGAGTTCCGCGTCCAGGGCACGATGGACGACAAGGCGGAGGATGAGGCGGGCGGAACGCGCGTCCCGGCCGATCCCCATCCGTGGGTTCGGTTGGCGCCGCGGGGGGCGGGTCTGGCGGTGGAGATCGTGGTGGAGCCCGTCCCGGGATCGGCGGCGTACTTCACGCCCGGGACCGGCGGCACGAGCGTGTTCGCGCACCGCGAGGGCGAGGCGGTGCGGGCCGAGCGCGACCTGGCGGCGGAAGCTGCGGCGGCCCGGGACCTCGTGGCCGCGTGTCCGGCGTTGGCGGGACTGGGCCCCGACTACGCGATGACGGTGTCCGGCGCGGCGGAGAGTCTGGATCTGGTGGAGCAGCTCGCGGCGTCGGAGGCCCGTTCGCTGTGGCCCGAGGGCGAGTCGTTGAGGATCGTGGCCCGCGTCGACACGCCGTCGCTGCGTCTCTCCGTCAAGTCCGCGGGGGACTGGTTCCGGACTTCGGGCGGGATCGAGTTCGACGAGGACACGAGCTACGACCTGCGGCGGCTGTTCGAGTTCATGGACCGCAGCCCCGGGTCGCGCTTCCTGGAAGTGGAGGACGGCGCCTACGTGGCTCTCAGCAAGGCCCTGCGGAGGGCGCTGGACGACCTCCGCACGTTCACGGCTCCGTTCCGCGGCGGTCTGCGTCTCCATCCGCTGGCGGCGCCCGCGCTCGGGGATCTGGCGGAGCGCGCGACGCTGACGGCCGACGCGGCCTGGCGAGACCGGCTCGGGAAGTGGCGGGAGGCACAGGCCGGCGAGCCGGAGACGCCGGGCACGCTGCGCGGCGAGCTGCGTCCCTACCAGGTGGACGGGTTCAGGTGGCTCGCCCGCCTCGCGGACCTGGGGGCGGGGGCCTGCCTGGCCGACGACATGGGCCTGGGGAAAACCGTGCAGGCGCTCGCGCTCCTCCTGCGCCGGGCTCCGGATGGGCCGGCGCTCGTCGTGGCTCCCACCTCCGTCGTGGCCAACTGGCTCGATGAGGCGCGCCGCTTCGCCCCGACGCTGAACGTCGCCACGTACGGCGGACCGGCCGCCGGCAGGACGCGGCGCCTGGAGGGCCTGGGCGCCTTCGACCTCGTCGTGGCGACGTATGGCGTCCTGCAGGTCGATGCCGAGAAGCTGGCGGCGGTCGAATGGAGCACGGTCGTTCTCGATGAGGCGCAGGCGATCAAGAACCCTGCCACGAAGCGCGCCCGCGCCGCCCGCGGGCTGAAGGCGGGGTTCCGGCTCGTGACCACGGGCACGCCGATTCAGAACAACGTGATCGACCTGTACTCCCTGTTCGCCTTTCTGAGTCCCGGCATGCTGGGGTCGCTGAACCGGTTCCGCCGTCGCTTCGCCCTTCCCATCGAACGCGATGGCGACGCCGACGCGCGGGCGCGGCTGCGCCGCCTGACCGCGCCCTTCATCCTGCGGCGCCTGAAGTCCGACGTGCTCGATGACCTCCCGCCGCGCACCGAGATCACGCACCACGTGGAGTTGTCGGCCGAAGAGGGGGCGCTGTACGAAGCGCTGCGGCAGCGCGCGCTGGAGGATCTTGCCGCCCAGTCCGAAGACGGCACGGCGCCGGCACAGGCGCGGATGCAGGTGCTCGCCCACCTGACGCGGCTGCGGCTCGCCTGCTGCAACCCGGCGCTCGTGGCGCCCGGAGAGGCGCCGCCAAGCTCGAAGATGGAGGCGTTCGCCGAGATCCTCGACGAACTGAGGCGAAACGGCCACAAGGTGCTCGTCTTCTCGCAGTTCGTTCGGCACCTCCGTCTGATCGAGGCGCACCTCAAGCAGGCCGGCGTCCCCTACCAGTACCTCGACGGAAGCACGCCTGCGAAGTCGCGGGCCAAGCGGATCGCCGCCTTCCAGGCAGGCCGCGGAGACGCGTTCCTGATCTCGACCCGGGCCGGCGGCGTGGGAGTGAACCTGACCGCGGCCGACTACGTGATTCACATGGATCCGTGGTGGAACCCCGCAGTCGAGGATCAGGCGTCCGACCGTGCGCACAGGATCGGCCAGACGCGGCCCGTCACCATCTACAGACTGGTCGCCAGGGGGACGATCGAGGAACAGATCGTCGACCTCCACCGCCGCAAGCGCGACCTCGCCGACCGCCTGCTCGAGGGGGCCGACGCGCCCGCCCGCCTGGACGCCGAGGAACTCGTCGAACTGCTGAAACGCGCCGTCTAGCCTCTGGTAAGTCGCGCCGGTCGAAATGCGAGACGAGGTCCCGGGCCCTCTCATGGCTCGCGTTTTCTCGCACCCCGGTCGCCCTGCTGCTCGACATCGTCCCCGGAAACCGCCGGGTCACCCCCTACCACCACCACATACTCTCTTTCGATCGCCCGGTGGAACCGCTGCGGCAGCCGCGCCCAGTCCCGCGCCTCGACGAGGAACGGAATCGTGGATTCCCGCACCGCCTCTTCGAAGTCCCACAGTCGGTCCGCCGGAATCTCTTCGAGCCCCGGCCCCCGCAGCACCAGATCGAGGTCGCTTCCTTCGTGGCCGAGGCCGTTCACCCGGCTGCCGTAGCCCCACACCTCGACATCCGGCAGGTGTTCCCGGAGCAGTGCTTCGAGAGCGCGCCGGTGCCTTCCGGACAGGTGCATGCGGTCAGGCAACGTCCACTCGTTCGATCATGTCGGCGAGCGCCTTGGCGTCGCCGACGAAGACCGGCAGCAGCTTCAGGGTGCCTTCGGCGAAGTCCTCGCCGTAGTCGTGCGCCGTGTCTGTGCGGTTGTCCCGGTAGTGCAGCCACCGTTCGACCGCTTCGCAGTCCATCAAGTCGTGGCGGGCCGCGTGGCGGAACAGATCCTTGAAGTGCAGGCGGTCCGCCTGGCGGTTGCTGGCGAACCAGGCGGCGAGCCGCTTCCGCAGCAACTTTCCGCTCTGCTCGAGTACGAGTTCGAACTCCTTGACGCAGGCGGCGCGGTAGATGTCGTACATGACATCTTCGCGGTCCTCCTGCGCTTCGATTCCCTCGACCGACCGCTCCAGTGAAGCGATGCAGCGGCGCAGGAAGGTGGTGTCGATGGTCACGGCCTCCGGCCTCCGAAGCCCAGCGCCCACAACCGGGCCTCGTACCCCGTCGTCGCGCCGCTATCCGTCTTGGTGCTTGCCATCGTCGTCTTCGGTTCCGTCGCGCGTCGGTCGGGGCAGCTCCCCGGTCTCGGGTTGCCGCCAAGATACGATATGCGTCGTACCCCGGTATACGGGGCTGGACAAAACGCAGCGCTCGGTCGGGCGTCGAGCGCACGCTGTGAAACGGATCCGGTGGTCCACCGGTGTGTACCAGCGCCGAAACGGCCACACACCTGGTGCTGAGCATTCCGGCGGGCGAGGCCTGCGAAAGTCTCTTCGATCCGCCACATGGTTGGATCCCCGGCACGTGGGTCCGTCGGTTTCCCCATGAGGAGCCCGTCACGTAAGGACAAAAGTCGGATGAACACGGTGCGCTGGGCAGCGCTGGCGGTGGCACTCGCCACGGCGGCCTGCGGTACCATCCTGGGTGTCTTCCGGGACGCCTCCCTGGAAGTGACGGTGCCCTCGGGCGAGTGCGCGGATGTCTGTTAGGAAATTGAACCGTTCGTTGACGGCCCTGGATCCGGATGAACCTGGAGGTGGAAGATGAAGTACCGGGTGGCGCTTCAAGAGTCCGAAGAGGGATTCTCCGTCTGGGTTCCAGGCCTTCCGGGTTGTGCGTCCCAGGGGACGACGGAGGAGGAAGCCCTCGCGAACATCGCGGATGCGGTCCGCGAGTACATGGAAGTGGCCGTCGAGAATGCCGCCGGCATGGTGATCCGTAAGATCGAGGTCGCCGTATAGGCCGCGCCGGAATGACCGCGGAAGTGGAACCGCAACTGTCGTTTGGCTAGGTTGCTCGCCATGCTCACAACCCCTGGCCGATTTCCGTTCCCGCTCCTGTATGCACCGCCGTCCCCTCGTCGCGGCGCTCGAGTTCGGAGTGCATCCAGGTCCCGAGGCCACCTGCGGCATGGGTGAGGAAGTCGGTGCGGCAATCCCCCGGCTATTTCATCGTCAACGCGTCCTTCTCTCTCTCCTGCGCACCTTCGGAGGGAAGATGAGTGAGAGCGATGTCCAGCGGCTCCTCTTCGACTACGGTCGCCGGTGTCGGCAGCGCGGCATCGATCCGCCATATGACTTCATCGCCGACGAGCACGGGCCGCGTTCCTTCACCGCCGTAGCCGACCGGGACAAACTCGCGTCCCGTGGTATCCTCGTCTCCGGTGCTTGGCATCTCACGCCGGAAGGCCATCGGCTCGCCGGTAATCTCAAGAACCGCGACGTATCCGTTTTCGCGGCTCGTCTCCGGAGCCGAGGCGGCGATGTTGGAGCCGGCGGGAAACGCCGACCGCCGGTTACCCATCACGACCGCGACGAAGCTGCCCGAAACACAGGCAGGCGAAAGGGCGGCCTTCTCGCGACGATCGGTTACGAGGGACGAAGCTACGAAGCCTACTTCAACGAACTCCTCCGGTCTGGAATCTCGCGCCTCTGCGACGTGCGCCGGAACCCGCTCAGTCGCAAGTGGGGATTCTCGAAGCGACTCCTCTCGCAAGGCTGCGACGAGCTTGGCATCCGGTATGAGCTGTTCCGGGAACTCGGCATCGAATCCGAGGCACGCGCCAACCTCGGCGACCGGGCGGCGTACGAGCGGCTCTTTGCTCGGTACGAAACCACGACCCTGCCTCAATGCCGGGACGCCGTGTCCAGAATCGCCGGATGGATCGACGCCGGAGAACGCGTGGCGATCACCTGCTACGAACGGGATTCCGGGGACTGTCACCGTTCCCGTCTCGCCGGGGCCATCGTCGCGACCGCCGCCCGGCCTCTGCGGCCGAAGCACCTGTAGGCGGCGTAGTGGCTGAGAGAGAACGGAGTGGAGCCGTGAGAAACACGATGGAGATCGACGGCTACCGGGCCATCGTCCAGTTCGACCCCGACATCGAGATGTTCCGGGGCGAGTTCGTCGGCCTGAACGGCGGCGCGGACTTCTACGCCCGCGACGTTTCCGGTCTCAGGAGGGAAGGCGCGGCATCGCTCAGGGTGTTTCTCGAGATGTGCGAGGAGGACGGCGTCGAGCCCGGACGCCGGTACTCCGGGAGGTTCAACGTGCGCATCCCGTCCGAGCTGCACGCGAACGTCGCCGCCGCCGCCGCCGCCGAAGGGAAGAGTCTGAATCAATGGATCAGCGACACGCTCGGCGACCGCGTCGCACCCGGGATGGCTTGACGGCGAACAGGCGCATCGACATCGACATCAGTTTGGAGCCGCCCCGCCTTCACCGACGGTTGATTTCTGTGGTTGAACGCCTCCGGTGCTGCTCCCTGGCGCGGTTGCGGGCCTGACAGAGGACCCGTCTACGCACGCGGGGGTATGAACGGCGTTCGCGACACGTCGAAGCGGACCTGAAGGGCCAGAACCCACGGGAAGGAGCCGTCTCCATGCGCAAGGTCTTCACCCTCGCAAGCCTCATTCTGATCGCCGCACCTCTGACAGCACAGGACGTTGCGTTCCGAGTGGGTACCGCGGTCAACAGCCGTACCATGGGTGGTCCAACTGCGGCATCCAGGAGCACGACCTTGGTCGGGATGGACTTCGGGCTGCCCCTGAGTGAGACCCTGGCCCTGCGGCCAGGGGTGTTCCGCGTGAGCAAGAGCGCCGATGTCACGACCAGGGTACAGGACATGGAGGTCAGCGGCGGCGTCTCGATGGACTACGTACAAATCGCCCTCCCCGTGCAGCGCACCCTGCGCTGGGGCGGCGACGATAGCGGGCGGTGGTCAACGATCGTACAGGCGGGGCCGTGGTTTGCGCTTCGCTCAGGGTGTGAGGTCTCGGGTGCGGTGCCACGGGCGGCGGCTCCAGCTTGCCGCGCGTCCCGTACAGAGCGCCATCCCGCTTCATCTCATGTCGGACTCATGATGGGGGTCGGACTCTCCCATCGCCTCTCGGGTGGCAACTCCATCGGGATCGATATGCTCATGCATCGGGGGTTCTCAGACGTGCTGGGCGGAGCCGACGCCAAGCGAGAAAACACGATGTCCCTGGCCCTGCGGTGGGGACTGCGCCCCGCGGTGCCTCCGGCCGAAGGGGGATGAAAGGCAGGGTGATCTCGGCCGGGACGAGAGCCGTGACCCGGCGACGCCAGCCGTTCGGACCTGACGCGCGGGAATGCCTGGTCGTGCTTGCGCTTCCGGCGTGTCATGAACCGGCGACGAGCGTTGACCGGTGCTGGGAGGGCAGGGGCGAGGTGGTTTCCAATCGTTGCGACCCGAAGGCTGCGTCTGGCACGGACCGGTGAAGGCCGTCTTCACATCCCCGGGAGGGGCATACGCCGAGCGACTCGGGAGCGTCGGACCGGCCGGCTGCGTCACGGTGCGCGCTCAACCGCCGCCGGGGCTCGGTCTGGCGGAGGCCGTCGTGGACACGCGTCCGGTCACGTACTACGACACCAGGGATCCGATGCTGGCCACCGATACCCTGATCGTCCCCATCGTTCTGACGTCCGTGTCGGGGAACGGTTCATCGAGCGTCTTGCTGCTTGATCCAGTCGCGGAGGGCGTCATCGATCCGGGTCTGCCAACCGCGCCCTCCAGCCCGGAAGTGGTCGATGACCTCGGGAGACAGCCGGATGGTGGTGGACACCTTCGGCCGCGCCTTCGGAGGACGGCCCCGGCGTACGGGCGCCTTGGCGAACTTCTCAGGCCAGCCGTCCTTCGAGAGGTCGGGTGCCGTGTCCGGATCAAGACCTCGGACCGTAGAGTCGTCGTTCTCGTTCATTGGGGTCTTGATCGTCTCCGCGCGTTTCGTCTCGTCGAACTCGATCCGCATGAATTAATGTTACTACAGAAATGTTGCGTCAAGCAGGTTCCACGAGCTGGTCCCAACGCCGTAGATTGGACGCGCGGTCGGTATGTCGAATCGCTACTTCATGACGCGATGGCATTCGCCCCACTTGCATCCGCGGTCGCCAGGAGGTCTGAGCCATGAAGCATGCTCCCTTGGAGGGCAGGGAGGGGAGGCGGGCCAGCGCGCAGCTGGACCGCTATGGTGCGGCCTGCGTCGGCACGCGACCGGGTGCTGCCGCGAGGATGGTGCGATGACTCGCGTTGACGTGCCTCCCGAGATGCTTCGCTGGGCGTGCAGACGCGCCGGCTACGACGTGGGAGACCTCGCGTCGCGCGTGCCGCAGCTTCAAGCCTGGGTCCGGCGCGAAAGACTGCCGACGCTGAAGCAGCTGGAGAAGCTGGCCAAGGTTACGCATACGCCGTTGGGCTACCTGTTACTCCCCGAGCCCCCCGTGGAACGCCTCCCCGTTCCGGACTATCGCACCGTGGCGGGCCCCGTGAGAGGCCGGCCGAGCCCCGACCTGCTGGACACGCTCTATACAATGCGACGACGGCAGGAGTGGCTGAGGGAGTCCCTCGTCGAGAACGACGCGGAACCCCTGGCCTTCGTGGCGAGCGCCCGCCTTGCCGATGACCCCGCCGCCGTGGGTCGAGAGATGCGACGGTCGCTCGGCCTCGATGGCGAATGGGCAGCCGGCGTCGGCACCTGGCAGGACGCGGTGCGCGAGTTGCGCCGAGCGATCGAGAAACTCGGCGTGATGGCGGTGATCAACGGCGTGGTGGGGAACAACACTTACCGCCGGCTCAGCGTGGAGGAGTTTCGCGGCTTCGCGCTCACCGACCCCTACACGCCGCTGATCTTCGTGAACGGTGCGGATGCGAAGTCGGCGCAGATGTTCACGCTCGCTCACGAGCTGGCGCACATCTGGTCGGGCAGGGAAGGGCTCTCCGGCTTTGAAACGCTCCTTCCCGGCGGCACGGACGTGGAGGACTGGTGCAACCGAGCGGCGGCGGAGCTGCTCGCACCGGAACGGGAGGTCAGGGCACGTTGGCAGGGAGTCAGGCGGGAGGCGAGTCCGTTCGAGGCGCTCGCGCGGACATTCAAGGTGAGCCCCATAGTCGCCGCCCGCCGAGCCCTCGACCTGAATCTCGTTGACCGCCGCACCTTCTTCGACTTCTACGAAGAGTACGTGAATCGAGAACGCAGAAGTGGCACCAAGTCGACGGGCGGGAACTTCTACAACAACCAGAACACGCGCGTCGGCGAGCTGTTCGCGACCCAGGTGTTGCGTGCGGCGATGGAGGGCCGCATCGGATTCAAGCAGGCCTATGATCTGACCGGGCTGCGCGGAGGATCCTTCCAGAAGTACGCGAGACGCCTGGGCGTGGATCTCCCATGATGATGGCTCGGACCTACCTGGTGGATTCGGATGTCTTCATCACGGCGAAGAATCTGTATTACGCGTTCGACCTCTGCCCCGGCTTCTGGAAGAGCGTGGTGCATCACCACCGGGAGGCCCGAGTCTTCAGCGTCGACAGGGTTCGCAGCGAACTGCTCGCGGGTCACAAGACGGAGGATCTCGTTCGGTGGGTGAGGGACGAAGTCCCGGACGGGTTCTTCGTCCCGGTGGACACCGGCGCGGTGGTGGGTGCCTATACGGACATCATGCTGTGGGTTCAACGGCATCCGAGGTTTTTCGACCAGGCGAAGGCGAAGTTCGCTACGGGAGCAGACGGTTGGCTCGTCGCCTATGCACGGGTTCACGATGCCATCGTAGTGACGAACGAGCAGAGTGCGCCGGGGTCCCGGAGGGAGATCAAGCTGCCTGACGTGTGCGATCAGTTCGAAGTCGAGCACGGCAACACGTTCGCCATGCTTCGGGCGCTGAACGTCCGCTTCGACTGGACTGGAGGCGGCTGAGCGGCCGTGTGACCGCCAGTTAACTGGATCGCACGTCCACAAAGCGCTCCACCACGATCTCGCTGGCGCGGTCGCGGGCCTGCCAGAGATCGTAGGCCATCTGCATCCCGAGCCAGGTCTCGGGCGTGGAGCCGAAGGCCTTCGACAGCCGCATCGCCATCACGACCGAGATCCCCGTTCGCCCGTTCACCAACTCCGAAAGCGCCTGCCGGGTCACGCCCAAGCCCTGGGCGGCCCGGGTCACGGTCAAACCGAGGGGTTCGAGGCATTGCCGCTTCACGATGCCGCCCGGATGCGGCGGGTTGTGCATGGCCATGATCGGCACTCTCCTAACTGATAATCCACGTAGTCCACATCGACCGCCGCGCCGTCTTCGAACCGGAAGGTCACACGCCAGTTGCCGGATACCGAAACCGGCGATGCCAGGTTGTCGCCTGTCAAGTGACAAGTAGCGGTCCCGACGCTGGTGGTCGTGTCTTTGGCTGGGGATGCGCTATCCGTGCGGCCCGGTCCGCCATGTGCCGGCGTCCACCTCGAAAGCGCAAGCTGGTCCGCGAGCGCGGCGACCCACTATTCTCAACAGTTGGGTGCCTCGACCAGCACCTCGCCAATCCGGGAGATCAATGGCTTCAGGGGCAGAAATCCGGGAACGGGGGATTCGTTCGGTTCAGGCCGGGTTGAAGGCCGTCACAGCGACCGCCGGGAAACTCCCCGGTGTCGGCCGCAAGGCTTCCGGCCGGGACGGAACCGGGAAGGACACGCAGCCGGCGGAATACGTCATCGTCGAAGACCTGCCGGATGAGCTCAAGGAGTGCTACCTGAGCGTGCTCGTCTGGCTCGTGCACTTCGACGATGGCCAGATTGACGAACGCGAGCTGTGCGAGATGCAGGTGCTGATGACGCAGGTGGGGTGCAACGCCGACGTGCGTCAGGCCGTTCGATCGTACCTCGAGGACCCACAGAGCCTGGACGCCGAAGCGCAGATCGCGCGTATGCTGGGACTCGTTCCCTCGGGGATGTCCGACACGGCGCTGGCCCTGAGGCTCTCACTCATCAAGGACGCGATACGGGTGTGGCGCGCCACCTCCGAAAGCTCCGCCCGTGAGCAGCCCGCAATCCGCCAGCTGGCCGGAATGCTCGAGCTGGACGAGGAGAAGGTCGCGTTCCTCGAGGACACGTGCCTGAAGGAGGAAAAGATCCTCGACGGCGAGGTGTCGGATTCCCAGATCGTGAACACGGCGAAGGCGACGGCGGCGCATGCGACGTCGGTCGGCGTCCCGATTTCCGCGGTCTACCTGAGCGGCAGTGTGACCGGCCTCAGCGCCTCCGGCATCGTTTCAGGACTCGCGGCCCTTGGACTGGGGGGCGTGCTGGGCTTGTCCGCCATGGTCACCGGAATCGGCGTGGCCATCGTTGCCGGCGGGGCCGCGTACAAGGGCGTCCGGTGGGTCCTGGGTGGATCGGAGCGGAGCAAGGCCTCCCGTCGGGAGCTGATGCTGCAAGAGGTGCTGCGCATCCACCAGGGGGCCATCATCAACCTTGCCGAGGACATCTCGTTCGTTGGCCAGCGTGTCGCGGTCCTGACCACGGAGACGGACAGGCATCGCGTCGCCATCGACAGGCTGTCCCGGGAAGTGACCCTGTTGTCCCGGTCAGCCGGCGCGCTCGCCCGGCTTCGCGAGCGAGCGAGCGGCTTCGAGCGCGACCTGCAGGCGGAGGCGGCCGGTCACGCGGCGCGATGAACCAGCGCAAGCGGAAGGAAGCTGAGTGGGCGGCCCTCGCCCAGCGATTCCAGCTGGAGGCCCTGCATGGCGCCCTGCGAACGCTGGAAGGCCAGATCGCCGGCCTGGAATCGGAATCCGCCCGGCAGTCCTCCGATCTGTCACATCTCGATGCCCAGATTGCGCAGCTGTACGCCGAAGCCGGCCGGGTACGCCCCGGTGCCGAGGAGCTGGCCGTCGACGCCGCGGACCGGCCAGCGCCTTCGGCTCGGGAGACGAAGACTGTTCGCCAGCGATCGACCGATACACCACGGAGCGTCGCGCCGCCGGAGTTGGGAGAGAATTGGGGTGCGTATCTCCGTAATGTGGAGCGGTATATCACCGATCACGGGATCGAGGTGACCCGGGATCCCCTCGAGCAACTGGTGCCTCCGCAGCTGGCGGCCGAGATCCGGGACCGGTTCGACGCGGAGTTCGTCCCCGCCCCGTGGGACCGCTGGGACTACGGCGTCGTCGCGCTGGCCGTGCTCGTCGGCGCGGTGACGGACTACCTGCTCGTCGCGACGCCCGGCGGGATGTTCAAGGGACAGCCTCAGCGGGGAAGCCCGCTGACGGCATGGATGAAGGAACAATCGAAGAAACTGGCGCCGATGCGGGGCCCGGACGAAGTTGAGCGCCACGCGTTTCAGCAGTGGATCGCCGAGCTGACCACCGTTGCGGAACACTGGGCCAAGGTGCCTTACGATGTCGTCAGTCCGAAGGTCGGACTCACACCGAACGTTCACCGCCTGGCCTCTCCTGGCCACGATCCTCTGCTCGGCCTCTTGTTCGGGGTACGTGACATCATCGCCGGCA
The DNA here is from genome assembly GCF_965216145.1 of Candidatus Palauibacter sp. GTDB lineage: Bacteria > Gemmatimonadota > Gemmatimonadetes > Palauibacterales > Palauibacteraceae > Palauibacter. The sequence goes on along the minus strand of NZ_OZ244149.1, from coordinate 4,126,552 downwards.
GCTGCACCTTCATCGACAAGTCAGGCGCCTGGCGGATTCTCGACCACCCGCATCATGCAGGCACGCACAACCCTCTCGAGGCGCTCGTCAAGGTGGTCGTCCACGGATTCTCGGACATCTTCACGCCGAGGGGGCTCCCGCCACCCTTCCTGGCACCGTTCCAGCTCGTAGACGCGAAGCCCGGATTCACACTGAAGGAAGGGGGTGATCCGGTGCCCGTCAGACATGTCGCGCGGTACATGTACAGCAGCGGCTACGACCTCCGGCACTTCCTGACCATGAAGATCTCGCCCGCCATCGCCGAGGTCATCCTGGGGGCCTACCACGGGGTGCGAGCCTGTGCGGCCAGCCCGGAGCCCGGAGAGGCTGGAATCCCGGAAAGACTGAAGCGAGAACAGATGCTGGCTCTCACCCATGGACTGCTGGCATCCGCCAACATCCTGAAGACCGCGCTATACGGCTGGAACCCGATGGCGATCAACCTCGCCCAGTTCGAGGCCCTCGCGAGGCGGATGCTGTCCCTGATGAAGCTCGCCTCCGAGAGAGACCGGCTGATTCGGCAAGGGCTGCACGACGGATGGGAAGCTCTCCTCGCCGACGCGCCCCACTCGTTCCGGGAGCCGTCCGCCTCGCGCTAGCTGCTACACCCGGGAGAAGTCGCGCTCACGCCGAACCGGTCGCGGACGGCTTGGGATGGAGCCCGTTTGTCAGTGCAGGGAAGGACTCGCGAGGGACGCATGGATGACACCGAGATGTCGAGGTCGCTGCTGGCGCAGCTGAGTTGGTGGTTCCATCCGCGGATGGAAGAGGTCGCCGTGGAGGCGCTGGCGTACATCCTCAACCACTACCCCGCCTCGAGAGGGGGGTTGAACGAGCTGGTGCGGCGGGCGGTTCCGGACCTGCCCTTGTCCCACGAAACGTTCGAGACCGAGGCCGTAGATCTGCAGCGGAGGCGCCCTGACGTGCTGCAGAAGGGAGAGGATGGAGAGGAACGACTCTTCATCGAAGCGAAGTTCTACGCGGGGCTGACTCGAAATCAGCCGGTTCGCTACCTGGAGCGGCTTCCTGCGGAGGGAGTCACGGCCCTCATGTTCCTGGCCCCGTCCCGGCGAGTGGAGGAACTCTGGCCGAAGTTGCTCCGCAGGCTCGACGATAGCGGCATGCCGTATTCCGATGTCGGATCCCGCTGCGTCCAGATCCGCGGGACAGGGAAGCACCTCTTCATCACGGACTGGATGACGCTGCTGGACAGCATGGGAGGACGGCTCGAGGGTTCGGCGCCAGGCCTTGCGGAACTCGGACAACTCAGGGGGCTGGTGCGCTTCGCCGAGGATCGGGAGGAGAAGGCCAGACGCCCCGGAAAGTTGCTCGTCGAGCGGGTCACCAAGATCGGCAGAACGTCGGGCTGGCTGGACACAAAGGGGCTGCGTCCGACGCCGCGCTCGTACGGCTATGGGAGATACTCACGATTCGGTCGCCGCTACAGGATCGGCGTGTGGCTGGGGATCAACTCGGACCTGTGGGAGGAGTGCGACTCGACACCGATGTGGCTGGACTGCAGGAAGTGGGTCTTCAAGAACGGCCAAGGCTGGAACGAAAGCGTCCGCTCGGCGCTGCAGGAGTGCATGGGCTCGCACGTCAAACAGATCGGCAAGAAGCGTTGGGTCGCCGTCGTCCCGGAGGGAGGCAAAGGGGCCGACAGCTACGCGGCCGCACTTGAGCAGATCGCCGACATCCTGGACGAGCTTGCCGAGCCGTAGCCCCTCGCGCGCCAGCGTGTTCGCGGAGGTCAGCCGAGCGTTCGAGCAGCGCGTGATGAACAACGTGCACCGCTCGAAGGGCAACCGTTTGGCCGGTTGGAATGGTCCACCAAGGGCAGTCTCCTGTTGGGCCGATTCCGGCTCCAGTGCCTCTTGCCTTCGATCGGAGTTGTGATCAATGAGACGAGGTCTGCTCTTCTCCTCGGCCGTGCTCACCCTCGTATCGGCCTGCTCGGACGACCGCTCCGATGCCGAGTTGATGGCGGATGCCGCGATCGCCACCGTCTTCGACAGCGCCGGCGTGCGGGTCATCGAGCTCGGCCCGTCGCCCCACGTCCTCGTGGAGCGACACAGATTGGCTTGCGAGTCCGACCTCGTCATTCGGAGTCGCGAAGACGACGATGCGTACGTCCTTTCCGACCTCAGGGATGTGGAGGTGTTGTCGCAGGGTCGTGTCGCCGTCGTGAACGGAAGCGGGAATGAGATCGTCGTATTCGACTCCGCGGGGCGACACGTCTCCACGTGGGGCGGGACAGGTAACGGCCCGGGGGAATTCGGGCGTCTCGAGTGGCTGGCCTCCAGACCACCGGATTCCCTTGCGGCGGCGGACATCGGCCTGCGGCGCGTCACCATTCTCGACGCGGACGGCCGGTTCGTCCGGGGCTTCGCGACCGCGAGCGCCGTTGACCCGGCGTCGAATCCCGTTCCGCCGAGACCCATGGGCATGCTCGAGAACGGCTCGGTGATCGCGGTGTTCTTCGCATCGCTCGCCCCGGTGGAGGGTACGGCGCGCCCGGCGGTCGAGATCGTGGCGATTCCTCCGGCCGGAGGCACCGTACACCCCGTCGGTACGTGGCCCGGGGAGGAGCTTGCCCTGTTCGAGCAGGACGGAAGCCTGCAGGTGACCCAGCCTCCGTTCGGGAGACGCCTCCACATCGCGGCCGCATACGATGGGGTCTGGATCGCGGATGACGCCCAGTGGGAGATGCGCAAGTACTCGGCTCGAGGCGATCTGCAGGCGGTCGTCAGATCCTCCGCCACTCCCTCACCGGTGTCCGACCCGCTCCTCGAGGAATTGCTCAGCCAGAGGTACCGGCATGCAAGCCAGGTTCCCGCCCTGGAAGACCTGAAGCGAGATCAACGACGGATCGCTCGCCACACGACCACGCCGAGCTTCGGTGTGGTCGTCGCCGCGTCGGATGGCGGTGTGGCCATCGGCGAGTTCCGGGTGAACACGGCGTCCTCGCGAGCGTGGATCAAGGTGGACCCGAGCGGAACCGTCACCGCGGCCGATCTCCCGGCCGGCCTCGACGTCAAGCGATGGGGAGCGGACTGGGTCATTGGCGTTGAGCGTGACGCGCTGGATCGTGAGGAGATCCATCGCTACACCTGTAGGTGAACGCCGTATCCGAGGAAGCCCGAGGGGTGGGTGGCTTGCCAACCAGCCTCTCCCTCCATCCCTCGAGATTGATCGCGATACGCTCTGCCTGCTCCTCGGTTGCGATGGTAGCCGCCCTGACAGCGTGTTGATGGTAAAGCTCCCTTACCTTCTGACGGCGTTCTTCTACTGGCTTGTACGCCCACTCGGCAGTCATCGATCTCATCTCTTCATGGAGCGCCGTCGTCATGTCTTCGAGCAAGCGGCACTGCTCCTCACTGAGATCGCTGTCAACAAACAAGGCTTCGCGAACCTCTGCGCCGGGATAGTCCGCAAAATACCCGGGTTGGCATGGCCCCAAAGCTGCTCCCAGCATCACCGACACCGTCATTGAAACCGTTGCGGTCAGCACGGAATTCCTCCCTTTTCAGATTCTCTCCAAAGGTTCACTGTCTCGCACCCACCGGAGCAGCGATGTGCGACCGTACTCTGCCTCCACTCACGTTTTCATCGTTAGGATGCCCTCGCCCCGTCAATGGTTCGCTTGGCACGGAGAGACCGGAGAGACGGCAGAGCAACGGGACCCGAGGAGCTGGGAGTTGCGGCTGTGAGTCGGCGGCGGCATGAAGTCGTTGGAACAGCGTGGACTACCGTGAGTACAAGCGGCGGTAGCACGGAAGGATCTGACGATTTCAAGAGCCGTTCGCCTGACTACAGAGCGGAGAATCAGGAGCGCGCATGTGGCCAGGCCAGACACGTTCGGAGGCTGCGTCGTGACATCTACGGGCTCCAGGCTCCTCGCAGCTCTGCTCGTCTTTCCCCTGGTTTCGTGCGGATCGAGTGACGGCTCAGTCACCACCGCCAGCCCGGCGCGCTACGCGCTCAACGAACTCGGCAGCTTCGGCTGGGGCTCGCTCGCCGACTCATCGCGGCGCCTCACGGATCAGGAACTGCGGTACGGCGGGGCCGTGTTGTCCGCGATCGTCGGCTTTGACGTGGATCACCAGGGACGAATCTTCGTACACGACGCCGACTACGAGAAGATCGTCGTCTTCTCACCATCCGGTCATCTCGAACGCCTCATTGCTGCGGGGTCCGGTGAGGGGCCCGGCGAGTTCATCCGGCCGCGACACCTCTCGGTCTCTCGAAACGGGGATCTGGCCGTCACGGACGGTGCGACCGGCAGAGTGACAGTGTTTGACAGCTCCGGCGTCGTGTTGACCACCCTTCAGCTCGACTTCCGTCCGCAAGGCACGCACGCCTACGGAGACAAGCTCGCGGTCACTCGCCTTGGCATGTCGGTGGGGGATGTCGCCTGGGAAGTCACGGACGCGGGCGAGCTCGGCACACCGATCCTGAGCGTCACCGAGAGCGAGGCCGAGATCGGTCGCTTTGGTGATCCGGGAGCCTTCGGGAGTACTGCATCTGGCTTGGGATTCGCCAGCCCCAAGGTTGGGCTCTGGCGCATCGCGGAGGACGGCGCCGTGGTGAGCGGAGGAACGGAGCTCTTCCCCGGCCTGGCCGGCCGCTCTGAACTGATGGAAGGTGGAATCGAATATCGCACCGTGCCCGTCGCAGCCCGTGGGTTCGGACAACGCCGCAACGGCGATGTCGTGGTCTTCTATCGGGTGATGACCGACCCGGACGAGCAGCTTGAATTGCCGGCTCGCGGCCTCTGGGTCGCCACGTTTGCTCCAGACGGAGGATTCCGCGGCTCCCGGCTCCTGTTCCCCGACTCAGAGGAAGCGCGCGGCCCAACTCTGGGACCCGACGATCACCTCTACGTCCAGACGACGGTGCCATTCCCACGAGTGATCAAATACGAAATGAAGATCCTGCCGTGAAGAGCACTCGGCTGAAGGCCCATCGGGGGCGCATGCTGGCGATCTGTCTGATGCTGAGCATTTCGGCGGTCGAGGCTTGCGGAGTTCTCTTCGATCCTTCCCATGGGTCGATCACGGGCACATGGGTGCGTCGTTTTCCGAATGAGGAGCCCGTCACGTCGTGGCCGTTTCCGCCGAGGTGGACGCTGCGAGTCACGGAGACTTCGGACGGGGCGGTGACCGGAACGATCATGAAGGAGACGTTCAGCGACCCCACTCCGCCGCCGGAGCTTCGCCGGCCCCCACAGGTGTGGACCGTGGAGGGATCCCGCCGCGGAGCGAAGGTAAGACTGGATTTCAAAGACAACGGCGCGGTGCGACAGTACTTCGAGGGGAAACAGGTGGACCAGAACGTCATCGAGGGCTCCGTCTCCCCTCGAGAGGGCTCCGAACATCGGGTCATGGTGGAATTTGAGCGTCGCCACTGACAGCCTCCGGTGGGGATCATGACAACCGGCCGTGACAGATGAACGTCGGATGACCACGGTGCGCTGGGCAGCGCTGACGATCGCACTCACCACGGTGGCGTGCAGCACCATCCTGGGCGTCTTCCGAGGGGCATCCTTGATGGTCCGAGGCGGATGTTGAGTGGTGGGCCGAGGTCAGGCGCGCCCCGTATCCGCTCGGCGCGGTCGCCGATAACATCACGGGCCCCAACCCCATCTCGTGCAATTGGTTCTGGTGCCACTCCGTCTGGCGGTTCGAGATCGACATGGACAGCTACCGGGTCGAGAAACGCGCAATACGGGAGATCATGCTGGAGGACGAGGACGCCGAGATCGACCCCGTGCCGGGCGTCGGGGGCGCGGGCAAGGGCGACGTCGAGATCGACCGCCTGTCGGCGATCATCGGCCAGTTCAACGACCTGTTCGGCGGCATCGACTGGCAGCACGCCGACCGGGTCAGCCAGATGATCACCGAGACGATCCCCGCCAAGGTGGCGCAGGACACGGCCTTCAAGAACGCCCGGGAGAACTCGGACCGCGAGAACGCCCGGATCGAGCATGACAGAGCGCTCGCGCGGGTGATGACGAGCATCATGAAGGACGACACGGAGCTGTTCAAGCAGTTCGTCGACAACACCGATTTCAAACGCTGGCTGGGCGATACGGTATTCCGGCTGGCCTACGCTCAGGCAGGGTCGGCGCCAGAACCGGAAACGCTCTAGCTACGATGGTCCGCCCGTTGACGTGCGGTACCGTTTTTCGGTACCATACGTTGTGAGGCGCAAGCATCGAAGAACACTCGCCCTGATATTCCGCCATCCCGTCAGCGCGAACATACCGTGGCGGGACATCGAGGCGCTGCTTGCCGAGTTGGGCGCGGAAATCAGCGAACGGAAGGGGTCCCGCATCGGCGTGAGGCTGTTTGGCGAGCGGCGCGTGTTCCACCGTCCGCATCCCTCGCCCGATACGGACAAGGGCGCCGTGGCGAGTATTCGAAATTGGCTGAGGGAGAACGGAGTGGAGCCGTGAGAAACACGATGGAGATCGACGGCTACCGGGCCATCGTCCAGTTCGACCCCGACATCGAGATGTTCCGGGGCGAGTTCGTCGGCCTGAACGGCGGCGCGGACTTCTACGCCCGCGATGTCGCCGGTCTCAAGAGGGAGGGCGCGGCATCGCTCAGGGTGTTTCTCGAGATGTGCGAGGAGGATGGCGTCGAGCCCGGACGCCGGTACTCCGGGAGGTTCAACGTGCGCATCCCGTCCGAGCTGCACGCGAACGTCGCCGCCGCCGCCGCCGCCGAAGGGAAGAGTCTGAATCAATGGATCAGCGACACGCTCGGTGACCGTGCCGCACCCGGAATGGCTTGACGGCGAACAAGCGCATCGACATCGACATCAGTTCCAACGCGTCGTCTCGCTCGTCTTCTCCCTGGTAGCGTCCGATGATTCGCACGATCCGCGCCGTATCATCGACCACAACGACGGGTCCTCTCCAGATGTCGTCTCCGTACGGAATCCGCCCGCCTTCCTCGGCCGCGCGAGCTGCGTCCGCGCGGGCGAAGCCGCCGTGCCGACGCTGTTTCGGCGCTTATGCTGGTACCCTCCGGGAAGCCGCGCGGCAGCAAACCGCCCACCTACAAGCCGAGGTCGAGACCCTCGACGCTTCGATTCGGACCCGGGCCTCCACTGCCGGCATCGACGCGGCGCACCTCGACGCCGACGCCGCTACCTTCGCGCTTGAAGCGGTTGGAATGGTACGCCTCGTACAGGGGAGTTCTTCTCTCGGAAGTCATGTTTTCGGGCATTTCCATGTATGTTTTTGTGTTTCCGCGCGCTCTTCTGTAGCTTTTCACCGATCTCTCGAGCCTGCTTTGCTCGTTCGATCTTCTCGTACCAATCCGGGTCGTACGACGGGCGGCGCGCGCCAACGTCGGGCGGTGGCCCCAAAACCGAACCAGTCTCTCCTTGCATGGTAACCTCCCTTTCCTGAGCAGCCCCGAACCCGCTCGAATCCGTTAGCGGTTCCGCCGGTCGGGTTCCTGCTGGATCAAGGCCACCATGCGGCGAAGGTCGCCGGGTTCACTACTGCTTCGCGCGTCTTCGGCTGGCCTTCAGGAAATCGTCGATGAGCGCCATCAACTCGTGGATCGTCGCCGATCCGCCGGCGATCAGCCCAGCCGTCAAGATGATGTCCGTGAACTGGAACACAGCTTGCTGGAACGGCGCCGCCGCGTCGCCGAACTCGAAGATCGGGCCAAGAAGCCGAACACCGGACAGAGATACCAGGATTCCCAGCGTCAAACCGACGAGAAGCGCCCGCTTCTGGGTGCCTCCCCTGTATTCCTGCAACTCGCTCTCGGCCGCCGCGCTGCCACTCTCTTCCGCCGCCCGCGCCTTCTCCTCGAGGCGAGTCTTCCCGCCCTGGCGCCACGCCTTGATGAGAACCTCGAGCGAGCGTTCGACGAACAGGGCAACGACGTAGAGGATGCCCAACTGCACGAGCGCGGTCAGAAACGGTCCTTCTCCCGCCTCTACCTCGACCGGCGTCAGGGAATCGCCCTGGACAACGACGACGACAGCCAGCGCCACGACCAGCAGGGCCACCCAGATCCGTCCGATGTTCCGTTCCATGCGCGTGCCTCCCGATGTCCCGGCGGTTCCTCCGACAGCCGCGCCGGATCATAAAGGTCCGCTCGGTGGCGCACCAACCATAGCGGCCCGGGTCACCAGTTCCTCGGGCCTTACGGGGAGGTCTCTTGGGGAATCCACGCACCGAGGCTTCCGCGTATTCGCCGAGACGAGCAGGCCGGACAGTCGCAGTTCCGTCCGCGACTCGGACCAACGTGGACCAAGCCATGAATGACGCCGTCCTCCCAATCGAAGTGTCGCACAAGCCTTGGGTTGTTCTCGTTTCCCGACTCGTCGAGGTAAAGCAGGTACATGGTGAAAACTCCGTGGTTGCGTAACCCGGCGACAGGTATTACAGGTGAGTTATGCGACCGGCGCGGTTGCCTTTAGCGACCCGACTGAACGGTTGCCTTCTTGGGGCGGCGGCTCTCTCATCGATGAGGGGTCGCCGCCCTTCTTGCGTCCCTGCCATGGGCACCCCCACGGCGTCGTCCGTGCAAGGGCTCTCCCAAGAGGTTCGAAAGGTCACTGAGAGGTTCCGCTCAGGTCCGGAAGGATAACCGTGTTCGACGCAACTCGGGAGGCCAACAGCCACGATCACTGATCGATCCGTGTCCAGCGCCCTTCAGGACTGCTCGCCCGCCGGTCGGCTTCGCTCGGTATCACCGGACGACTTCCCCCGGAACCGGTGGACGGCTTGGCTCGGAATCGGTGGACGACTTCGTCGAGCTTGCAGTGACGCGTTGCATGTGACCGACAGCGGCTCAAGATTCTTCATCCCTGTCACGCCCACCTGGAAACCAGCGCGGCCTATGAACGCCGTCAGGCGAAGACCACTTGAAGTCGCATCACGGCGCGTCGTACAGGACGCCAAGCTGGCCATACGGGACGTCTACGACGCGATTGTCGAACTGGTCACCAACTCCGACGACCGGTACCAGATTCTTGGCGAAAAGGGGCGCGTCGAGATCGAGCTCGGTAGACGCGGCAAGGGGCAGCCCTCGATTCTGCGGGTGCGCGACTTCGCCGACGGGATGACCACCGAACAGATGAACCGGAAGCTCGGGAGAATCGGTGGGCGGGTGAGTGGGATGGAGGTGGGCAAACCCGTCCGCGGTACGAATTCTCGGGGGGCCAAGGACATCGCGGCGCTCGGGACGGTGACCTTCGAGTCGATCGCGGGCGACGGCCGGATGCACACCTGCCGCATCTTTTCGAATCTGGAGTACGAGGCGGAAGACTCCCGCGAGATCCTGCCCGAGGTGCGCAAGCGGTTGGGCATCGGCCAAGGCACCGGCACGGTGGTCACCATCGAGATCGAACGGAACCACCGGATTCCGAAGATCGACACGCTCGTGCCGAACGTGGCGCGGCTGGTGCGTCTCCGTGACATCGTGTGGCAGGAACGAACGAGGCTTGTGGCGCGGGGGCTCAAGGCGGACGGGGACCGCGTGGTCGGCCTCCCCAGGCCCGCGGGCAGGAAGCGTGTCTCGAAGACGTTCGCCGTACCCGGATATCCCGGGGCAAAGGCGAAGCTTGTCGTCTTCAGAGCGCGAAAGCGCTTCAGCTCGGAGCGGAGCCGGTTCCGGCTCGGCGGCATTCTGGTCAAGTCACGGCATGCGATCCACGAGGCGACGCTCTTCGACCGCGGGCTGGAATGGGACCCCCACGCGCAGTGGTTCTTCGGCCGATTGACCTGCGAAGCGATCGACGACCTCTGGAACGAATACGACGAGCGCCAGGCGCGCGGCGACCCGCATCCGCCGGAGAACCCGGTCCCGATTCTCGATCCGTCACGCAAGACCGGGCTTACCCCGGATCATCCGTTCGTGGAGGCGCTCTACGCCAGGGCGCTTGCCATGCTCAGGCCCCTGGTCGAGGAGGAACGGACACGGGAGGAGCGAGAGAGAGCACGCAGCGTCGAGAGCCAGAAGACGCGCAAGCGGCTCGACGCGCTCGAGAAAGCCGCAAACCAGTTCATGGAGGACTTCTCGGACGAAGAGATGTCTCGCGACCCAAAGAGTAGAGAGAGGGGTAGCCAGTTCCAGATTCGCGGCTATTCGCTGACTCCGCAGTACGCGCAGGTCGTGCGAGGGCATTCCTTCAAGTGCTGGCTGACGGTGAGGTCGGAGGCGTTCCCCGAGATCGGCGAAGGCCAGCCGGTGCGGGTGCGGTGCCTGACGGACGAGATCCGGGCGGACGCGACCGGAGTGCCCCTGGCGAGGCTCGAGGCGCAGGAGGGCGTGTTGCGGGCGACCTGGTCGGTCAAGGGGCTGGAGGAGACGGTCGCGACCGGGCTCGAGGCGAGCGTCGGCCCCATCAAGGCGGAGTCGACGGTTGCGGTGCTCGCTTCGGAGGCGGACAGGTACTCGCAGGTCGCCGGACTACAGTTCGAACGGAAGAGCTATCGCATCCGCGGCGGCTCGCGCAGGAGCATCCGGCTACTCGCCCCCGTCGGGCTCGCGCGGGCGGCGGGCCGTGAGTTCGATCTTGAGCTGTCATCGGACGACTTCCGCATCTCGGGGCCGAGAAGGCTGGTCCTGAGCACCAGTCTCGGGATCGCCTTGTGCAAGCTCAAGGTGGCGTTACTGGACGACGAGGCCGCGCCAACCAAGGTGACTGCCCGCCTGGGAGAACACGAGGCCGAGACGGAACTCCGCGCCGCGCCCGCCGCGGGCTCGGGCATCGTGATCAAGCTGGAGGATGTGGATCATGGCGCGCTGCGCTACCGGTGGAACAGGAACGTGCTGGAAATCGGAGCACGCCACCCCTCGCTCAAGCGCTACCTGGGTCCGAAGTCGGAGCAGTATCCGGAGCAGGACGCCCTTCACTTCCGGGTGCTGCTGGCGGAGGTGGTGGCCGAGGCGCTGTGCGCGCGACGGCTGCAGGGGAACATTGACGCGAACCCGAGGGACTTCGAAGGAAGCTCGTGGGACGAGTACTATCGCCACTATGCGAGGATGATGTCAGAGTTCCTCCCCAAGGCGCACGGTCTGATGGCGCCCGGCGCCGATGCCTGACGCGGTCCCGCCTCGTCAGTCTTCCGCTCCGTAGTGGAACCGCAACTGTCGTTTGGCTAGGTTGCTCGCCATGCTCACAATTCCTGGCCGCTTTCCGTTCCTGCTTCGGTATGCACCGCCGTCCCCTTGTCGCGGTGCTCGAGCTCGGAGTGCATCCGGGTCCGGGGGGCACCTGATCCTCAACATCACGCACCAGGTGCCGGCCGCGATCCTTCGCGCCGGATACCGGTCGAGCAACCTAAGCGCCGTTGGTTGCGGATCATGATATCGCATGGGTGAGGAAGTCGGTGCGGCGGCAATCCCCCGGCTATTTCATCGTCAACGCGTCCTTCTCTCTCTCCTGCGCACCTTCGGAGGGAAGATGGGTGAGAGCGATGTCCAGCGGCTCCTCTTCGACTACGGTCGCCGGTGTCGGGAGCGCGGCATCGATCCGCCATATGACTTCATCGCCGGCGAGCACATGCCGCGTTCCTTCACCGCCGTAGCCGACCGGGACAAACTCGCGTCCCGTGGTATCCTCGTCTCCGGTGCCTGGCATCTCACGCCGGAAGGCCATCGGCTCGCCGGTAATCTCAAGAACCGCGACGTATTCGTTCTTGCGGCTCGTCTCCGGAGCCGAGGCGGCGATCCTGGAGCTGGCGGGAATCGCCGACCGCCGGTTGCCCATCACGACCGCAACGAAGCTGCGCGAGACAACGCCCACCCCAAGGGCGGCCTTCTCGCGACGATCGGTTACGAGGGACGAAGTTACGAAGCCTACTTCAACGAACTCCTCCGGTCTGGAATCTCGCGCCTCTGCGACGTGCGCCGGAACCCGCTCAGTCGCAAGTGGGGATTCTCGAAGCGACTCCTCTCGCAAGGCTGCGACGAGCTGGGCATCCGGTATGAGCCGTTCCGGGAACTCGGCATCGAATCCGGGGCGCGCGCGAACCTCGGCGACCGCGCAGCGTACGAGCGTCTCTTTGCCCAGTACGAAGCCACGACCCTGCCTCGATGTCGGGACGCCGTGGCCAGAATCACAGGGTGGATCGACGCCGGAGAAGGCGTGGCGATCACCTGCTACGAACGCGATTCCGGGGACTGTCACCGTTCCCGTCTCGCCGGGGCCATCGTCGCGACCGCCGCCCGGCCTCTGCGGCCGAAGCACCTGTAGGCGGCACAATGACGAAAGACCGCATCCTCGTGACCGTCAAGACCTACCCCGAGCTGTCGAAGACATACGGAGAGACAGTATGCACGGTCCGCACGACACCTACAGAAGAAGTGCTCGGATCGTAGGATTGTCGCCTGTGAAGTGCCCCTGCAATAGACAGCGGAGCCTGTCCCTGAATTGCCCCGCCTTCTTACTCATGTCCACGAAGTGTTGGCCGTCCGGGCCCTCGCTATCGAGGGAGTCGCGGATGCTAGGCGTGTCTAGCGCCTCCAAGAACTCGGCATAGAGATCAAGCACCGGTGCCGCCCCGTCTCCTACGACGGACCGGATGCGATTGATCGGATACCGCTGGAAAAGTGAGCGCAGGCTTTCGAGCTTTGCCTCGTAAGAGAGACCGTGTCCCTGTCCGATCGCTAGCACGCCAGACGCGTAGAGCAGCATCCTCGAGAAGCGGAGCTTTATGAGACGGGTTTCCCGTACCTTGTTTTCGGCGTAGGCTTTGTACTCAAGATCGATGCAGATGGTTCGCCAATAGCGGATGATATCGTTCAACAAGAACATGCATATCTTGTCTTCTCCTAGTCTGTCATAGAGATATCTTTTCAGCAAACTGTCTCTGACATCATGGAAGGCTGATTCATTGAAAACCCACTCGCCTTCGAGAAGAAGGAGCATCCTCCTCGTGAGTGTTTCATTGTTGTCGCCCGGGCCGCCGATTTCGCAGATCTCGTCGGTAGGAAGAGGGGTCTCGAAAATGCCGTTACTTGCTGGAAGTTCCATGTTGAGGTCCGCTTTCACGATCTCTCGGAAGACGGCTTGCTCATCCTTCAGAAGTGAAGCGTCAGCGTTGGCCGCGAGGAAGAAGAAATCGACATCCGAACCTGTCGTAGCTTCTCTGCGCGCATAGCTTCCATTGATTCCGATCAGGAAGCTCGAGTCGTTGCCGAATCGGCCCCGAGCGGCCTCGCGCATCTTCTTGATGCCGCAGTCGGAGCGGATCTGGCAAGCATGGAGAACTCTCCCTGCACGATTTGATAGCTGCAATTTGTCGGATCCCCTGTTGGAATAAGATCTATAAGTGGTATGTTATGACATGTCTTGTTCTGACCATAACGGAAGATGAGATCGGCCGATGTCTTCAGTGCGACGGATGTGTTACAGAAGAATGTACGCCTCGGAACGTCAACCTCATGGCTGAGGATAGGATGAGAAAGCTCCCTTCGCAAGGTACGAGGAGACCGCCTGGCGCGGTCAAGTAACGTGAATAGTCGCCGTTTGCCACGCCGCAACTGCTCCTCATCCCTGAGAAAGTCACTCGGCACGAAATCGTCAATGTCTTGGGTTACGACGGCTTGGGCGAGGCCATCGTATAGGAGACCCAGCCGATTGTGAATGGCGGAGTTGTACATCTGGTGCTTGAGCTGCCAAAAGGAGTCGAGCGTGCGGATCGGAGGCGTATCGGTTTCGGACATGGTCTGCACGATCCGTTCAGCGGACTGGACGTCCGGCCTCGTTCGTAGGAAGAATGAGCGGCATCTTGTGACACCATCGATGGTGTCGAGGTTGATGGGACTGGAGAAGAGAAAGGCGTGCCGCCCACGGTGAGTGCCCTCGATCATTGCGATGATTTCGTCGGGATCGAGACGGTGACGTGTTAGTGCCTTGAGGATCTCGCGCCCCAGCGACGATTCTCCACGAATGATCTCGAAGCCGGCCTTGTGATGCGTGATGCCGAACTGACGTTTGAAGATTGGCTCGAGCGTGTGGGAGAGCGGTCCGTGACCGACATCGTGAAGCAGCCCGGCTACCGCGAGAACTCGGGTGTCGTGCCGGGATAGGCCTCGGTTCTTGGCGTAGAGAAGCGCCAATCGCGCTACGCCGACGCTGTGGTCGTGTCGGGTATGCCAGTTCCGGGACTGGATGCGGTCGACCGCCCCCAAGAATCCGATCCGTGTGAGCCGCTGGACGGGGCGGGATCGAGTCAACTCCCGAAGAAGCGGATCCTCGAACGCGTACCGTGTGTTCATCGGCCGTCGGAATGAGGAGGGGGCTGCCATATCCGGAAACAGCGGTAGGCCACGCCCGCCAGCCGTGTCCACCGACAGTCCCGAACTCACCATGCAATGATTCCTTTCTTTCTTCCTTTGTCGCATGTACGATAGCCCGCCCGGAGCCTGACCGGCAACGTATTCTTTTCAATTCAAGAGTTGTCGGCAGAGCCCGATCCGGCCTTGCAAGATATCGAAGCGTCACGCCGTCCGCCGGAAATCGTGGGTTTGCGTGAGGCTCGGGTGCTGCCGTCGCGCGTCGTACCAGCCCACGGAAGTTCGGGCTGGCTCTTACCGTACGGCGGCGTTACGGTGCCAACCATGACAGGCAAGCCTGATTCACCTTGAGATCCGGCACGGATCCGCGTTAGGGACACAGACACGCCTCCTTTCCGGCTGACTTCTTCCGGCTCCTGGGCTTGCGGATCCCTTTCTTGAAGACCTGATACGGCGTCCGCCCCTCCATGCCGCGGCCGCGGTGGGGACGGTTCCGGTTGTAGGTCTCGATGAAGGCGTCCAGATCCTTCTGCATCTCGCTGACGGACTCGTACCAGGTCGTGCGCCCCTTCACCCTCGGGTGCTCGTCCAGCAGCGTCCGGTGGAAGCGCCGATAAACCCGTTCGACTGGGGACGGCCCACCTGCGTCGCTCGATCGCCTCGAGCTGCAGGAACAGCTCGCAGGGGCGCGGGTCCCCGCGCGGCCGCAGAACTCGCGCCCGTTGTCGCTCAAAACCGTCTCGACCTTCACGGCGTGCTCCTCGAAGAAGGGCAGCACGTGGTTGTTCAGGATCTGAACCGCCGTCACCGGCATCTTCGAGGTGTACAGCCGCGCCCACACGTAACGGCTGAAGCAGTCCAGCACCGTCTGGGTGTAGACCTTGCCCACCCCTTCAGCATGCCCGCGAAGAAGGTGTCCGCGGCCACGAGTTCGCCCGTCCTGTTTACCTCTATGTGACGCTCCCGTACCGATCTCTCCGCCCACTTACAGGCTGACCTCAATGCCGTCGCCCGGCAGCTCAACGGCCGCCCTCGACAAATCCTCGGGTGGATGAAGCCATGTGAAGTTTTCGCCAGGACTGTTGCGTTCGCCGGTTGAGATCGCCGGGGCAACTCCATGGCCCACAACCAATACGTGATTGAGGCACCACGCACGCTGGGTGAGGGTTGTGCACGTCATCGGCTCCGTCGATCAGGTCACAGGGGGGATGTCCACGCCCTCCAGGGCGCCAGCGGCCATCTTGAGGAGTTCGGGGAGGTGCGCCTCAAGGGCAGGTCCCACAGCCGGTGCAGCCGCGCCACCACCTTCCGGTTCACCCGGTATCCGTGCGTCTCCCTGAGTTCCACCGCGGCCCGCCGGTACCCGTAACTCCGGGTGCGCCTCGGCGATCGCCTTCAGCGGCGCCTCCAGGTGCGCGTACTTCTCCGCGTAGGAGACACGCGTCCGGGTGTGGTGGTGCCACGTCGAGCGCGCCAGCTCCACCGCCCGCAGCGACGGCCCCAGGCCGTACGCCTCGCGCGCTCCGGAGACGAGCGCCACCTTCTCAGCCACCGTCACAAAAGTGGGGTGTCCAAGATCTGGGGGTCATATCCGATCGTCTGGTCGCTCCAGACCAGGCCGTGCCACCTCGCCCCGAATTACGCCGCCTCTCGGCGCAGGATCGATGCGGATAGCTAACGCTAGCTGCTAACGGACGGGGTCTCTGAGAAAACCGGGGGTGGTTCGTTTACTCGCTACTACTTGTGCCCTCTGGCCGTGCGCCGCGAAGAGAGGGGATCGCGAAAGGAAGGTCGCTGCGGCCGGGAGAAGTCGCGCCCCCGGCGGGGTCGGAGCGCTCGACCGGGGCTGAGGACGAGCATGGGCTGGTGTAGCCGGAGGTGCTCGTGGTACTCTCGCAGCCGGGTGGCGACGGTTCGTGCGGACCCCGTCGCGGATGCACTCGGACGGACCCTGTCGCGTCAGTGCCGGGAAGGACTCACGAGGTAACTCCATGAACAATCCCAAGCCTTCGCGGTCGATGCTGACTCACCTGTCCTGGCGGTTCCATCCGCGTATGGAAGAGCTCGCCGTGGCGGCGCTGGCGTACATCCTCGAGCACTACCCCGACTCGCGACGGGGGCTGAACGAAGTGCTGCAGGGGGTGGTGTCTGGAATGGAGTTGTCCGACGAACCGTTCCAGCCCGAGGTCGCTGCTCCGGACGGGACGCGAGTTGACTTGGTGCAGGAAGCTGATGGTGAGGAACGGCTCTTCATCGAAGCCAAGTTTCATGCGCCCCTGACTCAGCATCAGCCGGTTGACTATCTGAAGCGGCTGCCAGCGGAGGGCGTCTCCGTGCTTATGTTTCTGGCCCCATCCTGGCGGGTGAAGAAACTTTGGTCGCAGTTGCTTCGCAAGATTCGCAAAGTGGGCATGCGGCCCTCCGCTGAGGCCCCCCCACTCGCCTCGATCGACGGGACGGGCAAACATCTCCTCGTCACGGACTGGACGACGTTGTTGGGGAGCATGGAGGCACGGCTGGAGGGCTCCGAATCCGGTCTTGCGGACCTCCGCCAACTCATGGGGCTGGTGCGGTTCGCCGAGGCACGAGAACGCAAGTCTCCGCACGCCGGCGAGGAACTTGTCAAGGAGGTCATCGCGATCGGCGAAGCGGCGGGCTGGCTCGACACCAAGACCGAGAAGGGGAGGCTGCAGACGAGACGGCGCCTGTACGGCTACGGGCGGTACGTGTGGCTGGGTCGCCGCGCCAGACTGGGCACATCGGTGGGCTTCAATACCGACCTTCATGAGGAGTTCAAAACCACGCCGCTATGGGTTCGCTTCAAGAGATGGCGGCCTCCTTACAATTGGGGCTGGACTAAGCACACCGTCCCGACGCTGAAGGATCGCATGTCCCCGCACGTGAAGCATGTCGGCAAGGTGCTGTGGGTGGGGGTCGTCCCGGAGGAGGATTGGGATCCCGCCAGCTACGCGGCCGAGTTGGAACGGATCGCCGAGATC
The DNA here is from genome assembly GCF_965216145.1 of Candidatus Palauibacter sp. Lineage (GTDB taxonomy): Bacteria > Gemmatimonadota > Gemmatimonadetes > Palauibacterales > Palauibacteraceae > Palauibacter. The sequence continues at coordinate 4,109,238 of NZ_OZ244149.1, read as the reverse complement.
GTGGACGAGGCTTCCGAGCCGCTCTCACCCGCCGACGTCTTGGAAGAAGTCGGCCGCTCGTACGATCAGCCCGTGATGAACAACGTCCACCGCTCCGAGTACGTCGAGGCGATTGTGGCTCTCGCGCTCAGGGACAGCGGCTGGACGCGCAAGGCTCCTTGGGACGCATGGGACTTAGAGCACAAGTCGGGAGTGCGGCTGGAGGTCAAGCAGTCCGCGGCGGCACAGTCGTGGGGGAGCGGCGAGACTCAGAGGCCCCCGCGCTTCGATATCGCTTCCCGAACGGGGTACTGGGACGACAAGGAGGGAAGCTGGGTCCCGCAACCCGGACGTCATGCGAACGTCTATGTGTTCGCCTGGCACGGAGAATCGCGGGAGACGCCAGACCAACGGGACCCCATCAGCTGGGAGTTCTACGCGGTCCCGGAGCGCGATCTGCCCTCGCAGAAGACCATCGGCTTAACTGCGATCCGGGACTTGGCGTCTCGATGCGATGTCGAAGGTCTCCCGTCCGCCGTTGACGAGGTCTCCAAACAGCTCTCTGGCCCCCCAGGAGGCTACGAAGCGCGCATGGCGCCGGACCGACGGAACCGAGATGCTCGAGAATGAATGATCCCATCGAGGTACTGAACCGACTCAAGCAACGCGCCAAGCTACCGGCAAATCGAGAGATCAAGGGGATCGACATCGATCCCCCGGCAGCGGCGCTCGTGCATGACCTTGATCATCGGCCGCATGCCTTCCTGCTCGGATGTATCGCCGACCGCCAGATCCTCGCGAGCCGTGCCTGGGAGCTTCCTTGGCACCTCAGTCAGAGGATCGGCGGGTTCGGAATCGATCGGCTGCGCCATTTGTCGCCGGAGGAATGGTCGGCCGCGATGTCGCGTCCCACGCCGCTACACCGTTTCCACAAGACGATGGCCGAAAACCTTAGGTTGGCGATCGAGTTAGTTTGCGACCGGTACGATGGCGATGCCGCGCGCATCTGGAACGATGGTTCCAGTAGTTGGGAGGCGCTGAGGCGGTTTCGGGAGTTTCGTGGCGTCGGGGTCAAGATCGCGAACATGGCGGTGAACATCCTCGTGCGTGACTTCGGCGTCACGTTCGCGAGTCTCACGGCGCTGGATGTCGCCCCCGACGTTCAGGTTCGACGAGTCTTCGCTCGGCTGGGTCTCGTGCACCCGGAGCCATCGCGGGAAGACGTGATGTATCGGGCCCGCGAGTTGAACCCTGAGTGGCCGGGATTGCTCGATTGGCCGGTGTGGGAGATCGGGAAACAGTGGTGTCACGCCCCCGCCCCTGCGTGCCATGCCTGTCCGATGGAGTCGGTATGCCCGACGGTCGGGGAGCGGCTCTAACTGACAGCTTCGGAATAGGCGGACCCGAGAATGGAAGGACGACGAGATTACGTGCATGCTGCATCTGGGACTCGGCACCCCATAGGAACGACGTGCGTTTCCGAATGAACAAGAACCCGCGAGGGGGGAGATGGGTGAGACAAGGGGCGACGCCCGGTGCTGCGATTGGTGCCGCGAGTCGGGCACGATAGAGCGCGAGTTATACGAGGCGTTCGACACGCTGACCAAGGTTACGGACATCGTGACGCGCCATGCGGGCGGGCGAGCGAACGAGGCGGACGTTCAAGGGTGGGTTGACACGGTGCGGGATCTTGCCGGAAGTCTTGCGTGGTTCGCGGATGCCCCGTTCGAGGAATGGCCGGAAGTGGCCATGAGGATAGCCAAACCTTCAAGCGTCTAGCCGAATGCCACGCCTGAGAGTCGATCCGTGGGATCCCGAGTATGGGGGCTCCGTTGAATTCGAGGAGCTGGCTCCGGCGTCCGTGGACCTTGACGTGGAGACCGACCGGTGGGAAGCCCGGGTCCCGCAGGCGGTGGCCCGCTTGCCGAGATGCGCCTTCGTCGACGGGGTTCGGCGGATCGACCTGCGACTCTACGCGGAAGAAGCCGAGTTGGTCGCCCCGGCGCTCGCGGGATCCTGGGCGGTGGGCTCGGCCTGGGCCGCGGAGCCTCCCACGATCGACCAGGTAGAGGTGGGAAGAGCGTTGGTCGTGGGAGGCGGGCTGCGCCATCCGGATCTCGTGGCGAGGATCGGAGGGCAGTCTCTGCAATATCCCTGCCGGAGTGTCTCAGGTCGATCTCCGGTTGATCCGATCCAGGGTCTTCAGAACCAGATGCGAGAAGCGGAGGCGAATCTCGCCAGTCGTATCTTCGGATCGGGTGAGGCGGAGTTGCTGATCCTCGACGGACCGCTCACTTATTTCTCCGTGGCGGGACCGGTCGTCGGATTGATTAAGCGCCAGTCGAGAGCCTACCTGCCGCAGGAACGATCGGGCATGCTGGGGACGCTTGCTCCCGGGACGCGTACCCCCCTCTTTGGGATCGTCGGTCAGCAGTTGAGCCGATACTCGTGGTACGTTCGGATTGCGTCGGGGCGACCGATTGACGGAGTGATGACGGGGATCGTACGTCTCGAAGTGTCAGCGGAGTCGGAGGTTGAAGAAGCCGTCCAGCTTGCCGACCTAACCGCGGCGATCCTCCCCCGGTTCGCCTCACGCATCGGGCGGGATCCGCGTGCGCCCCAGAACCTCTACCCGGTAGGGAGACTCGAATCCGTGTTGCGCCACCGGCTCGGCGACCCCCTACTGCTTCGGCGATCCCTCGAAGCCGCGGTGTGGCGGGAGAGCGGTCCGGCAGCTTGACCTTCGCGTGTCGTCGAATGCTTGCCGAAATCCAGAGGTGAGAGCCGACACACAGGTGCGACGGATTCACTGAAAGGCGGCCCCAGGAACATGTCCGAGCAGGAGAGCCAACCCGTCGGCGTCGTACTGGGCACTGAGCCCTCGACGCCGCTCAAGTGGTGGATCGCGATCCGTCCCCAGGCATACGTGCAACTCGACGACGTGGTGTTGGTCCGCACCCAGGTTCCGGGCGTCGGAGAAGTGCGCCTCTCCGGTGTCGTGGAAATGGTCCGTTCGCAGCACGAGGGGAGCCGGTTCGAGAGCGATGTCTTTCTATCCGAGGCGGGAGTCTTGCCTCTCCAGGTGGCGAGTTCGGCCCGGGTCGTCACCACCCGGGTCGAGCCCGAGATATGGGTGCCGCCGTCACCGGGCGAGGAAGTCGTGCGCGTGCGGGGCGAGGAACGCGACGAGGCGCTTCACTTCGACTCCATGGAGAAAACGCTCATCGCGGGGCAATCCCGGGATCGTCTGCCCGTGTACCTCGACCTCTCGTTCCTGGACGGACAACGCGGGGCACACGTCAACATTTCCGGCGTCTCCGGCGTGGCCACGAAGACGACCTACGCGAGCTTCCTTCTCTACACCCTCTTTCACTCGGACGTGCTCGGGCGCGAGGCCGCGAACACGAAGGCGCTGGTCTTCAACGTCAAGGGGGAGGACCTGCTCTTCCTGGACCAACCCAATCGGAAGCTGGACGAATCCGCGCGCGAGCGGTACAGAGCGCTGGGTCTCGAGCCCGGTCCATTCCGCTCGGTGGGGATCTGGGCCCCGGCCCGCCGGGAGAGCGGGGAGCCCGTGCCGGATACCGGCAGCAGGCAGAAAGGGGTCCGGCCGTATTTCTGGACCGTGCGCGATGTCGTCCGGGGTGAATTGCTCAGGTTCATGTTTGCCGAAGCCGGAGATGAACGGAGCCAGATCGCCGATATCGTCGCACGCGTGGAAGCGGGCCTCGCGCGGGAGGCGGAGGACGTTCCGGACAGCCCGTCCACCGTGCGCTTCACCGACGACGATGGGGGTTCGCGCCATATCAGGTCGTTTGCGGCGCTCTGTGACCTCATCGAGCAACGGCTCTCGACCGACGGGTCGAACTGGGCGGGATACGCGGCGCCGGGGACGGTGGCCGCCTTCCTGCGCCGGCTGCAGAGCGCGCGGTTCCACTGCGGGCACCTGATCAGGGGCGACGAGACGCCCGACCCGGAAAAACACCGCATCGATTGGGAAGGCAAGCAGGTCTCGGTCATCGACATCCACAACCTGCACGACCGAGCGAAGCGGTTCGTCGTCGGTGTCGTGGTGAAGCGACTCTTCGAGCAGAAGGAAGCCGCCGGCACGGCGCGTCCCCTCGTTTTCCTGGTTCTCGACGAGTTGAACAAGTACGCGCCCCGCGACGGCTGGTCGCCCATCAAGGAAGTCCTCCTCGACATCTCCGAGCGGGGGCGGAGCCTGGGCGTGATCCTGATCGGAGCCCAGCAGACCGCCAGCGAGATCGAGCGCCGCATCGTGGCCAACGCGGCGATCCGCGTCGTGGGGCGGCTGGATCCGGCTGAAGCGGCTCGTGCAGAGTACGGGTTCCTCACCGAGACGGCCCGCCAGCGGGCGGTACTCTTGAAGCCAGGTACGATGCTCTTGCAGCAGCCGCACCTCCCCCTGCCGCTCGAGGTCACCTTTCCGTTCCCGTCCTGGGCCACGCGCTCGAGTGAGGCAGGATCCGTGTCGGAAACGCAGGATCCGTTCGCGAGATTCGAGCGACCGAAGCCCGAAGACGATGCATGAGGGGTCGTCAGGGACGGGAGGACTGAACGAGCCGTTACACCATCGAGATTCCGCCCATCAGATCGCCGCGATGGCCCACCCTTGGAAGAGACTCTGCAGATGAAGATCCTTCACACATCGGATTGGCATGTAGGGAAGACGCTTGCCCGCCGCTCACGGCTCGACGAAGCCCGGGAGGTGCTCACCGAGATCGTGGATATCGCGGAACGCGAGGCGGTTGATGCCGTGCTCGTGTGCGGGGATGTCTTCGACCACATAGCCCCATCAGCTGCAGCGGAGAAGATCGTCTACGATACCCTGGTGGAGATGGAGCGCCGGGAGATTCCAGTCCTCCTCGTTCCCGGGAACCATGATCATGCGCGGCGATGGAGGGCGTTGGAGCCTCTCTTGAGGCGCTTCATGGTCCGCGTGGTGCCGGAGGTGCGCCGGCCGGACGCCGGCGGGATAGTCCGGATCGGGGCCCGCGACAACTCCACGGAACTTCAGGTCGCGGTTCTCCCCTGGGTCTTCGAGCGGCAACTCTTCGGGGCGCGCGAACTCATGGGGTTTCCGGGGGAGGCCTTCCAGAGCTACGCGGAGGAGATGAGGCTACTCATCGAAAAGCTCTGCGAGCCCCTGGACCCCTCCACCTGCACCGCTTTCGCGGGCCATCTCTTCGTCTCGGGAGCCAGACCCGGCGAGGGACAACGACAGCTTACGATCGGGCATCTCTTCGCCATCACGCCCCAGGCGCTACCCGAGGTGCAGTACGCGGCCCTGGGGCACGTTCACCGTCCGCAGCGGGTCCCGGGTTCGTTACGTCCCGCATACTACTCCGGATCTCCGCTCCAGCTCGATTTCGGGGAGGTCGAACAGCAGAAATCCGTCAACATCGTCGAACTCAAGCCAGGGCAGCCGGCGGAGGTCCGGACCGAGCCCATAACCGGCGGGCGGCGTCTGCGCGATGTGAGCGGAACCTACGAAGAAATCGATGCACAAAAAGATGCGCTGGGAGATGCCTTCCTGCGCGTCAACCTCAAGTGCGGAGGGCCGTTTCCGGGACTCGGGGACCAGGTGAGGGCGCTGCTCCCCAACGCGCTCGAGGTGCGGCTGGACTATCCGCGTGAGGAAACGCAGACGGAGACCAGAATCCGTGGACTCACGCCCCGCGAGCAATACGCTCACTACCTGAGAGAAAAACAGGGAGCCGACCCCGATCGGGACGAACTGGATCTGTTCGAATCGCTCCTGATGGAGGTGGCGCGATGAGGCCCGTCCGTTTGCTCGTGGAAGGCTTTACTTCGTTCCGGAAGCCTCAAGAGATCGACTTCCGGGAGTTGGATCTGTTCGTCATCACGGGGCCCACCGGATCCGGCAAGACGAGCATCCTGGACGCGGTCACCCTGGCCCTGTACGGGATGGTGCCGCGTGCCGGTAAACAGGACCTGAAGGAACTGATCTCGCTCGGGGCTTCGCAGGTCAAGGTCCAGTTGGATTTTCGAGTAGCGGGCACCGACTACCGAGTGGCCCGCAAGATCCCCAGACGGGGGGCGCAGTCCGCTACGTTCGAACGGATGGAGGGTGACACCGCCGTTCCCGAGGTGGAGCGTGGCGGAGTGATGGCCGTGAACGACCGCGTGGTCGAGATTCTCGGCCTCGATTACCAGTCGTTCACGACGGCCGTGCTACTCCCCCAGGGCGACTTCGCAACGTTCCTCAAGGGGAACGTAAACGAGCGGCGCAACATCCTCATCCGCCTATTGGACCTGGACCGATTCCGGCGCGCGGGGAAGCTCGCGCGGCAAGAGGCGAGCGACCTCCGTACTGCGGTCGGGGCTGTCGAGGAACTGCTCGTCCAGGAGTACGGAGACGCCACGAGCGAGGCGCTGGGGGAGACCCGGACAAGAGCCCGCGATGCGGAAGAAGCGGCGGGCACCGTGGAGGCGGCGTACGGCGAGGCCCGGAGCAGCCTTGCCGAGCGAGAGAAGATCAGCGCCGGCTGCCGCGATTGCCGAGATCTGGTCGCCAGCCTGGAGGCTCAGGAAGCACAGCTCGACGAGGCGGCTTCCGGCTTGAGAGAACAGAGCGTCCGCGACGCGGAGACCGGGGCCGCGCTCGATGCTGCGGAACGCGCGCGGTCCGAGGCGCAGGAGGCACGGCGTCGGGCACGGGAGGTGTGGGATGAGACTGCGGCGGAGACGGGAGGGGAAGGGGTGTTGGCGACGCTCAAGGCGGACGCCAAGTCGCTGAGGGAAGCGGACAAGGAGATTGAACGCCGCTCCACAGAACTCAAGCAGAACGATGAGGCTCGGGGTGAGGCCGCGTCGCGGGCTGAGCAGCTGCGGGCGAGGCAAGAGTCCGTAGCCACCGCCGAGGCGGAGGCGACCCAGGCTCACGAGGCGGCCATCGAGGCGCGGAGATCCGCCGAGGAAGCACTCAGGATTGCGGAGCGCGCGGAGGAGCTAAGCCGGGATCACAACGCGAAGGTGGCGCGACTCGACGCGCTTCGCGACCAGGTGGCGGAGGCCGAAGCCCGGTGCAAGGAGGCGATCAAGAACCGGGACCAGCAAGAGGTCGAGCTCCGGGCCGTCGAGACCGAACACCGCGCGGCGGGGCTGAGGACGCACCTCCGCCACGGCGACGAGTGCCCCGTTTGCGGTGCGTCCGTCGAGGAACTCCCGACGACGGACGCTGAGATCGAATCGGTGCTCACCGCGCATGATTCCGCGGTCCGAGAGGCACGAGAGCTGGTGGTCGCCATCGAAAGGGAGCTTTCTGCTCTGCGAGCGAAGTTCGAGGAGGGCGAGGCCGCCGCGAAAGCCCTTGAACGACAATTACGAGAGCTGGAAGACCCGCTGGCACTTGGGGACGCCAGGGCGGAAGGAACGAATGCCGCCGAGGTCGAGAAGGAAGCCAAGGAGCGCCGGGAGACCGAGAAAAGCCGCGCGAGAGCGATCCTGGACGAGGTTGCCGCGTCAAAGGCCGCACTGGCTGCGCTCGAAGCCACCCGAGTGGAAGCCGAAAAGGCGCGCGACTTGGCGTGGGAGCGGGTGGAGGCCGCCAATCAACGGCTGAGCGATGGTCTCGGTGACCCACTCCCGGAACCGGTCGAAGAGGCGATTGAGGCGCGGCGTCAGCGGCTGCAAGAAGCGACCGAGGCACGAAGTGCGGCTGAAACCGCTTGCGAGACGGCCGAAGAAGCATACCGGGAGGCGGCCGAGGCGCGGAGGTCCGTGACGGAAGATCTGGCCGAACTCGACCGGCAGCGTGCCCATCATCGAACGCTGCTTGGGGAGCGCAACGAGCAACTCGGTCGTCTGTCCGTCGAGGCTCCAGCCCCTCCCGTGCCTGCCGATTCCGAGGGCCCGGAAGCGGAGACCACGAAGCTCAAGGTGTACACCGGTACCCTGCGCGAAGCCGCCGGCCGGAGAGCTGCGGAATTGGAGAATGAACTCGATACGCTCGACGCCTCGATTCGAAGCCACGCCTCGACGGCCGGGGTCGATGCGGCGCCGCTGGACGCCGTCGCCGCTACCGCTGCGCTCGAGAAGGCCGCCCACGAGGCCCGTCGGCTCGCCGATCAGTGCGCACACGAGATCGCGGTACTTGAGAGACGGATCGAGCGTAAGGCGAACATGGAAGCGGAAATCGAGGAGAAGCGCGGCCGTATGCGCCGGTACGAGAAGGTCGCCAACGAATTGAAGACCGACAGATTCATCGGCTTCCTCCTCGACGAGAGCATCGAGGATCTCGCGCTGCGGGCGTCAAACGAACTCCGGCAGATCTCGGCCGGGCAGTACAGTCTCGCGTCATCCAGGAACAACTTCTCGGTCGTGGACCACGCCAACGCGGACGAGCGCCGGAGTGTGGTGACGCTCTCGGGCGGCGAGACGTTCCTCGCGTCGCTTGCCCTCGCCCTCGCCCTGGCGCATGGCATCGCCGACATCGCTGGACACTCGGCGGGGGCCCGTCTCGACGCGATGTTCATCGACGAGGGTTTCGGCACGCTGGATCCCGAGAGCCTCGACCAGGCCGTCGAAGCGTTGGAACGGCTCCGCGATGGGGAGCGGATGGTGGGCATCATTACGCACGTGCCCACCTTGGCCGAACGCATCCCCGATGGCCTCAGCGTAGAGCGGAAAGTGGGCGGGACGACCGTGGGTGTGCGGTAGGTGCCCTGAGCTGCGTCATCGTGATTCGTCTTGAAGGAGGCGTCACTCGATGTTGATCCTCAAATGGCTAAGCTCGCTGTTGGATCCGGAAGACACACCGCGCTCGGCCATGGCAGCGAGAGAAGCGGGTACCTACGTGTCGAAGGTCGACGGGTCCGACGACGACGTGATGGACGCGTACTATTCGACGATGGAGAGCCTGCAGCGGGCGATCTCCAACCGGGAGTATCGTCGAGCGGGCGTGTTGATCCTTGAGAATCTTGAGTTGATTCCGCCTTGGGTGCGCCGGGCCAAGCGTGAGTTCGGGGACGTGCCGCCGACCATCCCGGCACTGGAGAAGGGCGGTACGATCTTGGCCCTAACCGGCAATCGAGTCGGTCTCGATCGCATGCAGCAAGTCGTCTCACAGACCCCGGAATTGTCCGCCTGGCGCAAAAAGGTCGAGCGGCATGTCCACGAGCTTGAATTGGTCCAAGACATCCTGAGGGTCGTCGAGGACAACCCCGGTTGCCGTCAGAACAAGATCAAGACCCTCCTCGGGATCCCGGACGCACGCCGCGCCGCGGTTCTGATTCAGTGGCTCGCTAAGGACGGCCGAATCATTCGCAAGAAAACCGGTAATACGTACGAGATCTATCCGCCCAGCGCCGCCGAACACGTAGTGAAGACCGCGACGCCCGTGAACGAGTCGCGTCGGATGGATGGGCCGATGGAGCCGCGTTTGCTCGACCTCGGCGGCCTGGAGCGAATCCCGCTCCCGAGGGCGCCCCACCGTTTGGAGGACGACACGGCAGGGTGGCCGCCGCCTGCGGATGGACCGGATCCATTCCAGCTGGTAGAAGCCCCCGGTTGGTCTCTGGGAGAGGTCGAGTCGCTGCCCGTTAGCGAACGACCGAACACGGCGTTCCGGCAACTGCACCCCAGCGCGACGGGGATCTTCGTCGTCGCGGATCTCGGGGATGCGCAAGACTTCCCGGGGGCGCCTGCGGCGGCGATGCACTATGACCGAGGCGGCGACATAAGTGCCCGGCGACCTTTGCTGCACGACGCCTACCGCGTACAGGTGAACGCCGCGGGAGGGCTGGCGGTTCAGTCGAAAACCTGCGTCCTGCACGCCTACGAGACATCGCTGGAGCCACTATTTCAGACGAACCTGCGTGCTGCTCCCGAAGTTTCGTATGCCAAGCATCGGTTCGGCACGGATGACCTGAAGCTCAAGAACCATCTTCGTTGCGTCGCGTTGTCTCGGGCGAACAGCGCCTATCTCTTCACCCTGGTCGATATGGCGTGGGTGATTGACGTCACGACCAACACGGCGAAGTGGGGTCTCCAAATGCCCACGAAGGAAGGCTGGGAGGCCGTGTCCACACCCGCGAGCGGTCCGGCGACCGACGCGGAGGTCCAGGGTGCCCTCGAATTGCTGCAACTCGACTGGCCCATCGACGTCCGCGACATCAAGAGGCGCTACCGCGAATTGGCGTTGAAGTGGCACCCGGATCTCAACCCCGCCGACGCGATGGCGGACGAACGGATGAGACGCCTGAACGCCGCGGTCGAAACGCTCTCGGGCACGGATCTGGCGGCGCTCGGTATCCCGGAGGCAAGGACCTTTATTTCAGTAGAGTCCAGGCAGACGATCCCCCTGGCCGGAGGCCTGTCGCTAGAGGTCTCGATGGGCACATCGGAGGCGTTCGCGTCGGATTGGATCTACGCCGCGACGTTTGGACGCTCGAGTGATTCGGTGTATCTGGGCTGCTATTCCGGCCGCGTGGTCGAGGTCGATGCGCATGGCGAAGCGAAGCGCTTCTTCGACGTCGGCAACGTACCAATCCGCATCGTCGACACGGGACACCATCTCTACATCCTGACGCACACGCGCCTATACATCATTACCGGAACGAAGCTCGAACGCGTCATGGATGTTCCGGCGAGGACGGAGTTGATCGTCGCCGAGAACGGTTTCGGTCTCCTGGGTCCGAAGTGGCTCCGCTGGTTCTCGGACCTGGGAGTCCCGCGAGGCTGTATCGTCGCGAAGGATCCGATCCGCCGAGCCTACTGGCGCGAAGACTCCGGAGTCGTGGAGACCCGTCAGCACCGGGTACGGATCCGCGGCATGGAGGCATGGTGGAAGGGAACGAGACCCGGTCGTGATGGAACTGTTTCAGGATTTGCGGAAACGACGCCCAAGGCATCCCATGAGTGACTCCGACACGTTGGGGCTGCTTGTACAAGTGACGTGATCATCTGACACCCTGCCTCGGAGCGTGCGGCGAGGCTTGACCGCGACGGTGGCCGGACCGTACTTCCGTGACTCGCTCTTACTGAAGACGTTTCGGACGGGCCCAGTGAGCAACGGTATTCACTGATGGCGAATCGACCAGATCTCCCGCGCTGGCGCTTCCGCGCGATGGCTCCTTCGGAGCCGAATCAGAACCCCATTCAGGGGGAGTTCTTCAGCGCCAACCTTCCGGAACGCTTCATTCGGGAGTCGGTGCAGAACTCCCTCGACGCCAGGGCCGGGCGGAAACCGGTCATGGTCCGGTTCACGATTAGTGGATCGAATGGGGCCGTGCCCGGCGAACGGGCCGACCGCTACCTGACGGGATTGCAGCCTCACTTCGAGGCCGTCATGCGCGCCGAGAGCGCCAACGCCGAAAGAGACAGCGACCGGCGCCGGGAACTTCAGGGCCGCGAAGCCCTTCTCAAGGGTCCGTTGCCGTTTCTCGTCGTGGAGGACTTCGGGACGAAGGGTCTCCTGGGCGACATCACGGCCAATGACATTCAGGCGCGCGGCAACGACTTCTGGGGTTTCTTCCGGTCGATCGGCATCTCTCCGAAGGACGAGGACGCGGGCGGTTCATGGGGGCTCGGGAAGTGGGTGTTCCCCGACGCATCGAAGCTGAACGCCTTTCTTGGCGTCACTCTCCGAGCGGAGGAACAGCGGTTCCTGCTCATGGGTCAAACGATGCTCAAGTTGCACGAGCTGGGCGGCCGGAAGTACCCGCCCGTCGGCTTCTTCGCCGCCGGATCAGACGAGGACGACAAGGACTGGCTGCCGATGCCCGTCGAGTCCGCGGGACTCCCCTCGGACGGCGGCGGACCCGGCGAGCCGGACGCCGCTTGTTTCGTGCATGCGGCGATGAGCGACTTCGGGCTTCGCCCGGATGGCGACGCGGGCACTTCGGTCGTGATTCCGCACCCCATGGACGAACTGACCGACCCGACGAACCTGGCCCGCGCTGTCATCCGGCAGTACTTCCACCCGATCATCGCCGGGGACCTCGTCGTGGAAATTGCCTCACCGGACGAGCCCGCGCGGAGAATTGACGCTGCGACCATCGTTGACGAGGCCCGACGGACGGGGGATGGCGTCGAGGACGATCCGCAACAGCGCGCGGAAGCCCTCATCAGCGTGATCGAACTCGCTAGGTGGGGACAGCGGCAGGAAGACGGACTGGTCGAAGCCGATGCCCGGCGCAACAAGCCGGCGATTGCGTCCGACCAAGTGGAGCACCTCCGCACGCGCCTCAGGGAGGGTCGGCGGCTCGCGTTTCGCGTGTGGTCCCAGGTCGACCGCAAGGCGAACAGCTTCGAGGTGTTCCTGGAGGGCGATGACAGCCTCGCCGGGGGGCACGACTACTACGTGCGAGGTCATCTGCACATCCCGCAGATGGACTACCTCACCAAGCATCACGCCAGGGCGCTGATCGTGGTGGACAACACGTCCGATCTGGGGCACCTGCTCCGCGATGCGGAAGGCCCGGCTCACGAGAAGTGGCGGGCCGACGCGCCGCGTCTGAAGGAGAAGGGATGGCCCGCCGCGGCCGAGCGGGTCCGAGAAGTGCAGAACGCCGCGGCCCGGATACTCGAGGCCCTCGCGGAGAAACCGGCAGATGTGCGGCGGGATGCTCTCTCCGACCTCTTCCCCGGCGATACCGGAGAGCGGCGCGGACCCGGGCCAGGGCGGCCACGGCCGCCCCCTGTCCCGCCCGAGAACAGGCTCTCACTCCGTATCGACCGCGTCCCGGGTGGGTTTCGCCTGAAGCCAGCCGGAAACGCAGACCCTTCGGGAAGGACGTTCGCGGTGCGGATGGCTTACGATGTTGCCCGCGGCACGACCAAGACGGCGTTCTCCCGGTTCGACGCCGGACTCAGGGCAGGATGCCCCGACTTCTCGCTCCGGAACGGTCAGCTACACATGCAGTCGGAGGATTGCGAACCCGACGTGAGGTCCGAGAACGAACTCCACCTCCGGGTGCGGGGACCGGACTTCTCGCTGGGCGTAACGGGCTTTGATGAGCGCGATCTGGTCGTGAAGGTCTTGCCGCTCGTCGGCGAAATCGCTGGGGCCCGCGAGGCCGAAGCGAGAGCGCCATGATTCGGCGGTTCAACCGCACCGGACGGGTCTCGATCCCCAGCGGTCGCGCAACCGTGACCCTCCGGCGCGTTGAGAGGAACGGGGGTGTCCCCCGAGGCGGAACCAAGCTGGGTGCCCCGGACGCGATGTGGTGCTTCGATTTGAAGCTGGATCTCGGCGGCTATCGGTTCCCGCCCGACGCGCGGGTGCGGATCGAGGCATGGCGCGGAAACGCGTTCCAGCGCTGGGACTGGGGGAAGGTTAGCGCTCCGGCCGCACCGGCGGAACGGAATCGGATTCTCACGGACGTACCGGAGACCAGCCAGTTCCGCGTGTCCGTCATCGCAGCCGGGGCTTCCGGCCGCCTGCTCGGCCTTGCCGACAAGCTGCGGCCGCGCTTGCCCGTCGAGTCATTGCTGCCGCTGGTTCCCGCCGACCTCCGCGGCGAGGTGTGGCGTCTCGATTACGGGCAGGGAGACGATATCGTCGTGCTCAAAGTTAACCGCGAGCTGCCCGACTTCGACCAGACCGTCCGCGCGGATCCCGCATTCCGCGGACTGGTTATGCCCCAGGTGTTGCGGTCGGTCCTGGAGCGCGCGCTGCTCGTCGATCGCGAGGATCCCGCGGAACCGGAAGGCCGCTGGTCATCGTGGTTCGATCTTGCCAAGAGCATCTTGCCGGATCGCGACCCGCCGTCCATCAGCTTCGATGCCCAGGATGACCAGATCGCGCAGGCGGACGGCTGGATTGAAGAAGTGGTCGCAGCATTCTCGGCCGACAAGGTCAAGGCGCTCGACGGCTATCGAGAGGCGTGGAGCGCGAAATGAAGGCGCGAGAGTTCACGGCAAGGGGCATCAGGCGGGCCCGGCAGTTCCTCGACGAGGTGCGCGAGGATCCCGAGGGCCGCCGCAATCCGCGCCGAGATTTGCTGGAGGGACCGGAATACACGCGTTCGTTCCGTGGCGAACTCACCGTGAATCGCAGGCGGCGAGTGTTCGAGTCTCGCCGAGAGATCGGAGAGTATCTGGCGCCCAGGCTGAGACCGTTCGGGCCCCGGATCGCCGACCGGACATCTCTTTGGTCGTGGCTCGGCCTGTTCTACTTCGAGAACACGGCGCGGATCGTCAGCGGTGCCGTCCAGTTGTCGCCGCTGGACGAGACCTTCGTGCTCGACCCGCTCGACAACCAGAACCTTCGAGGCAGGCACAGGCACTACCTGCGATCCGCTTGGCAGCTGTACGAAGTGCATGGCGACAACGCGGCGTTTCTCCTGAATCAGCCGCCTACGGCGCGAGGCGACATCGCCGACCGCATCTTTCAATCTCAGCGGATATTCAACTCGGCGGGGATCGTCCCGCTAATCCTGGGACTCTACACCGATGGCAACCGTCCGAAACGTGGGTTCCAAGGTCGGCCCGGCGGTCTGCGCCACCTTCTCCGCGTCCTCGACCAGCTTGAACGCACTCACGATGTCTACGGCATGCCCGCCCACGCCCTTGCCCGTATTCTGCCTCCGGAGTTCAAGCCCTGGACGAATGGTTCCGCCGCTCCGGGACGGGCATCCGCGACTCCGCGTCCGAAGAAACCTACCCCGGTGCGATCGAACGGTCGGCGGGGTGGTGATCCGTCGCCGCGAACCGACGAGTCACATTCCGGTCCCACTCAGCCCGCTCCGGAGGACCCGAAGCTTGGGCAGTGGGAGGCAGACCTACGGCAGAAGGGCCACGGCACCATGCGATACAAGCGGTTCCAGGCCAAGGTGGGCGTCAACGCCGCGACAGGCGCGTTGCAGGGGAGAATCATGAGCCCCGGTGGCTCGTGGATCGGGAGAGTTTCGGGAGCAGACGCGGCCGGGTTCGTGCGCGCACTCAGGCGCGAAGTGGATGAGCATCTCGCGCGAGGCTGCGGCTAGCAGACCATTGATTGGGTAGGCTGACAGGGAGCCCATCCCGAGAGGCCCTGGCACGCTTCAGGAGAAACACGGCTCCGCGTGACAGGGTGACACACAGCTCGTAAGACAGGAGTTATGGATTGGCGGAGGACCCACTATTCGGGCAGATTGCCCAAAAGGTCGTGCGGATCTACAAGAAGTGGCACCACCTGCGTGGCACGCAGATCGTTTTCTTGGATGGGGGCGTGACTGCCGGTTACGGCGCCCTCAAGGATCTTCTCGTGCGACGGCGTATCCCCGAACGCCAAGTCATGTTTGCGCGCAAGAACGACTCGGCAAGCCACTTCCAGTTACTCTTCCGGCTCGTAAACGCCGGTAAGGTGCGCGTCGTGATCGCCCAGACGCAGGCGCTGCTCGGGGCGAATATACAGCAACGCCTCGTAGCCCTGCATCACGGCGACGTGCCTCGTTCGGGAAGCCACCTGCAGCGACGTACCGGCTGCATTCTGCGTCCGGGCAACATGCTTTGGGAGAAGGGGCTAATCCCGGGGGTGGGGATTCTCCGCTATACGCAGGGACGCCCGGCCGAAGAGAGGGCTTGGCGGAAGGTTCAAGAAGAGGCTGAGTTCATGGATCGGCTCCTGAGTGGAGAGGAAGGCTCGATCAGAATCCCGTGAGCGTCCGCCTCAACTTTCCCAACACGCCTCCCACGTGCGGTCCAAGGCCGTTGGCCACCCGTCACGCCACGAGACGCGGGAAGGGAGAAGGGCGACCGCTGGCCGCGTGCCGCCTGGGGAGGGTCGTAGCAGTCTGACCGGATACGGACGGCTCCCGCCTGCATTCCTTGGTGACCATGTGGACCAGAAACCCAGCTTGGAGCGTTCGTAGCGCACTAAGGGCTCCGGGGACGCCAGATTCGCCAGCCGGTTCAAACCCAGCCGTTCGCCTCCAGCGCCGCCGAGCCGGGCATCTTGAGATGACCCCGAAGCCGGTGTCTGGACGGTGCTTGGGAACCGGATGAAAGCCGCGTGCGAGCACCGGGTGACGGATTGCGGCACGGATTCCGGCCAGCTTCCGCGACTGGGCACCGGAGAAGACGGACGCTCTTTAGCGCTGGATCTTTCGCAGGGGCGTCCCGGAGACTGCCGCGTAGCCACCGATTCGCGGCCCCCCGTCGCTCTCAGTATGTTCCTTGGTTCACTTCACACCTCTTGAACCTTGGCCACTACGCCTTCCACCATGCTCGATTACGTTGAAACCCATGGCATGAAAGCCAAAGCCTCCTCGGCGCAAATCCGTGACGGTTCCGACGATGGAGTCAGGCTGAAGATCCATGCGGACATCGCTCCGAAACTGAATTTCGCGGCGCACCAGTGCGCCTTTCCGGTGCTCCGCAGCCTAGAGATCGAGAATCTTGACCCGGAGGAGCACTTTGAGGATCTCGTCCTGACGCTTGAGTCCGACCCAGCGTTCGTCAGGAAGAAGGTGTGGCCTGTCGCGCGGGTCGATCCACGAGGTCTGATTCGCATCCGGGATCGGGATCTCGAAGTGGATGGCGGATTCCTGCTGCAACGCAACGAGAGGATGAGCGGTGCGTTTACGTTCCGGCTGGAGAAAGATGGCATCCCCTTGGCCCGACTCCGCATGCCGGTCGACCTGCTCGCGTACAACGAGTGGGGTGGGGCGGGGTTCATGCCGGAGCTTCTGGCTGCGTTCTGCATGCCCAACGATCCGGCCGTCGACGCAATCCTCCGGCACGCCAGCGACCTGCTCCGCAAGGCCGGGAAGCCGGATCGGATCGACGGGTACGAGTCGAGGAGCCGCGAGCGCGTCTGGGAGATTGCAAGTGCCATCTACTCGGCGATAGCCAACCTCGGGCTGACCTACGCGGTTCCTCCCGCGAGCTTCGAGCACGACGGCCAGAAAGTCCGTGTACCCAGTGTCATCTTCGACAGGCGCGTGGCGACCTGTCTGGATACGGCGATGCTCTTTGCTGCGGCCTTCGAGCAGGCCGGCCTGAATCCGATCGTGGCGTTGCCGAAGGGGCATGCGCTGGTCGGTGTCTGGCTTCAGCCAGAGAGTCTGTCGACTATCGCGATCGATGACGCTGAGACGCTCAGAAAGCGGCTCGACCTTAAGGAGCTATTGCTCATAGAGACGACTTGCGTGACGTCTCGCCCGCCACTGAGCTTTTCCGGAGCACTCGAGACGGCTGGTCGTACGGTTGGTGCGGACGACGACACCACCTTCTCTGCCGCGGTCGACATCCGGCGGGCGCGGGCTCACCAGATTACCCCGCTTGGGCTGAAGTCGCCCGAAATTGTGCCTGAGGATAGAGGCCAAGTCGCAACTGCGGAACTGCCGTTGGAGCAGGCGCCAGCGCTTCCCGACTTCGACGATGCCGACGCTGGCGAGGACAGGCCGCGCACACCCGAGAGCCGCTTGGAGCGGTGGCAGCGGAAACTGCTGGATCTCACGCTGCGAAATCCACTGTTGAATCATCGCTCGACCCAAACCAGCCTGAAGATCATTTGCCCGGATCCCGGTCGCCTAGAAGACAGACTCGCCACAGGCGCCCATCTACGGATCATTTCCGTTCCGCAACCCACGTCACAGGCGCAGGACGAGGAGATTCACCGTGAGCGCACCGGCGAGTTAATCACCGAAGAGTATGCACGCGACGAACTCGATCGCGGCCGCGTACTCGTCGATCTCTCGCCGCAGGACCTATCCGTTCGGGCCGTCAAGATCTTTCGGAGGGCAGTGACCGCTTTGCAGGAAGGTGGATCCAATACGCTCTATCTGGCCATCGGCTTCCTGCGTTGGAAGCGCGAGGGGAACGATGACCGAAGATTCCGTGCGCCTCTGATCCTGCTTCCGGTCACATTGCAGCGAAAGTCCGTGCGCAGCGCCATTACGATGGTCGCTCACGACGACGAGCCGCGCTTCAACACAACGCTTCTCGAGATGCTCCGCAGGGACTTCGGCGTCGAGATGTCTGGACTCGACGGGGATCTGCCCCAGGACGACAGGGGCATAGATGTCGGGGCCATCTGGAACCACGTCCGGCGGGCCGTAAAGGAGGTGCCTGGATTCGAGGTCGTCGCGGACGTGGTGCTCGGCCATTTCTCGTTTGCGAAGTATCTGATGTGGAAGGATCTGGTGGACCGGACCGAAACGTTGCGAGACAACGGCGTCGTCCGCCATCTGATGGACACGCCGAGCGCTCCATACAGTTCGGATGTGAGCTTCGTGGAGCGGCGGCGGCTCGACCGCGACTACAAGCCTTCCGACCTGCTGACCGCCCTGCCTGCGGACTCGTCGCAGATGGCGGCGATAGCTGCGGCCGACAAAGGCAAGGACTTCGTGATCATCGGCCCGCCAGGAACCGGAAAGAGCCAGACGATCTCAAACCTCATCGGACATCTGCTCGGCAAGGGCAAGACCGTCCTCTTTGTGTCCGAGAAGACCGCCGCGCTCGAAGTCGTCTACCGGCGATTGGAGAAGATTGGGCTCGGTCGCTTCTGCCTCGAACTCCACTCCGACAAGGCGCGCAAGACCGACGTGCTAAAGCAGTTGGAGGGGGCGCGGGATGCCGCCGAGATCGAGCCGGAGGACTGGCAGCGGAAGGCCGAAGAACTGCTGTCGTCGCGTGATCGCCTGAACCGCCTCGTTGATCACCTGCACAGGAAGCGAAAGAACGGTCTGACGGCGTTCCATGCGATGGGCGTGAAGATCCGTGACGAGGAGTTCGCCAGCCGGCTTGCGCTCTCATGGCCGTGCGCGGACCAACACGATGAAGGCAGTCTGCGGGCTCTGCGCGAGGTTGTGGACAACCTCTCGATTCAAGCCAAGGCGGTGGGAGCCATCTCGCAAAGCCCGTTCCATCCCATCGAGACGGCAGAGTGGACGCCGCTTTGGCAAGCGCGGGTTGTCGAGCGATGCGGGACGCTATCGTCCGACGCAAGGGCCGTGGAGGATCTCTGCGCTTCCCTCTGCGCGTCACTCGGAGTCGAGCTGCCGGACCAATCGATGACGCGGCTCGAATCACTGGGCGAGCTTGCGTGCGTGCTGCTTGATTCGTTCCGCAAACCGACGTTCTACGCTCTTGAACCGGACGGTCCCGATCGGATCGACGCGCTCGAAGAGGCGGAGCAAAGATTGGACGAGTATGGGAGTGCCGAGGGTTCACTCAGCTGCCCGTACGAACCGTTCGCCTGGCGGGAACTTGACGGAGAGGAGATCAGTAGGCGCTGGGCGGAGGCCGACCAGAAGCGGTGGCCCATGAGCACATTCGCGAAACGGCGGATTGTGAAAGAGTTATGCACGCATGGCGCGCGGGGCATTCCCGATCCGTCCCAAGATGCTCCGCTACTGGCGGACTTGCGTCGAGAGGGTGAGGTGATCGACCGGTTGGACGGGCTGCTATCTGGACTCAAGGGCTGGTCCGCGCACGCGACGCCACCCGCCACGGCCGCTTCGCTTCGAGAGATTGGTCAGCGAGCCCGGTCCGCTGTTGGGAAACTGGCCGTCGATCCGCAGCGGCTGGTTGAATTGCGTGGGAGGGTCCGGAATCTGCTCCATGACGGAAACGATCTGCTCACCCCGGACGGTAGCGTGGGCCGTACAGCGACCGACTATCTGCGCGCGCTTGAGAAGCTGAGGGATTCAGTAACCGCGTTTGAGGAGGTCGCAGGCGCGGCCGTGCGAGAGCGGTTTGCCGATGCGGCCCATGCGCCCGGCCAGATTCGAGAGATCGCCGACTTGATCGATGCTCGTCATCTGGAACTCCGCGACTGGTGTGCGTGGAGGAAACGCCGCGCCGAAGCGATCGACTCCGGCCTCCGTCCGCTGGTCAATGCGGTCGAGGCGGGAGGAGTTCCCCCGGAGGAGATACCGGAGACCTTCGAGGCGGCCTACTGCGCCTGGTGGTCGACATCCCTCATCGAAGAAGACGCAGTGCTTCGCACCTTCACGACGCCCGAGCATGAAGCCGCGATCGACAAGTTCCGGCAGCTCGACGACGAGTACCAGCAGCTCACAGCCCGGTACATCGCGGCGAAATCGTCCGGGAGGCTGCCGGACCGCGACCACGCTGGTGGGAATCCGCAATGGGGCGTGTTGCAGCGTGAGATCCGGAAGCAGAGGGGACACAAGCCGGTGCGGAAGTTGCTGCAGGCGGCACCCGACGTGCTGACGGGTTTGACCCCCTGTTTCATGATGTCTCCGCTTTCGGTGGCGCAATACCTGCCCGCCGACCAGGCACTCTTCGATGTCGTCATCTTCGACGAGGCGTCTCAGATCACCGTGTGGGATGCTGTGGGCTCGATCGCCCGGGGGAAGCAGGTGATCGTTGCGGGAGACCCCAAGCAGATGCCGCCCAGCAACTTCTTTGCCCGTGCAGATGACGATCCCGATGGTGACATCGAGACGGAGGGCGATCTCGAAAGCATCCTGGAGGAGATGCTAGCCGCGAGCATCCCCTCCAGAACCCTCAGTCTTCACTACAGGTCACGTCATGAGAGCCTGATCACCTTTTCCAATGACCGATACTACGACAATGCATTGGTCACCTTCCCCGCCCCTGTGGTGGGTGATGGCGCCGTTCGCCTCAAGCGAATGAACGCTGACGCCTTCTACGCCCGAGGCGGGGCGCGAACCAACCAGGGAGAGGCGCGGGCCATCGTGGCTGAGATCGTCAGCCGTCTGACGCAACCCAACCCGCCGGACCAGGCCAAGTCGATCGGCGTCGTGACATTCAATTCCGAACAACAGACACTGATCGAGAACCTCTTGGACGACGCGCGCCGGGAGAATCCCGAAATCGAGTGGGCCTTCGCGGCAGAGGCGGCAGAACCTGTGTTCGTCAAGAATCTCGAGACCGTACAGGGCGACGAACGCGATGTCATTCTCTTTAGCGTCACGTACGGCCCCGACCGCGCTGGGCATGTGACGATGAACTTCGGCCCGCTGAACCGGCAAGGAGGCGAACGCCGTCTCAACGTTGCACTGACGCGGGCGCGGCATGAGCTGATCGTGTTTTCGACCTTGCATCCGGACGCGATCGATCTCTCTCGAACTCGGGCGAGGGCGGTCGCCGACCTGCGCGATTTTCTCAGGTACGCAGAGAACGGAAGACGGGTTCTGGGTGTGGGTCCACAGGGATACCGAGAAGACTTCGACTCGCCGTTCGAGAGGGCGGTCGCCCGCGCACTCGGATCAAGAGGCTGGAAAGTACATCCCCAGGTCGGAGTGTCGGCCTACCGAATCGACCTTGGCGTCGTGCATCCTGATGCTCCCGGTCGCTACCTCGCGGGCATCGAGTGCGATGGTGCCATGTACCACAGCTCGGCTTTCGCGAGAGAGCGAGATAAGATCCGTCAAGTCGTGCTCGAGAACTTGGGCTGGCACATCGTCCGCATCTGGTCCACGGACTGGTGGACCAACAAGGCTGGAGCACTCTCTAAGCTCGACGGAGCGCTTCACGAAGTCTTCGAGAATGCGCCGGTGGAGACAAGCAAACAGCGCGTCAACGGGACACCGGATGATGGTATCACACCCGGATCAGGTGAGGGTGATGAGTTGGAAGCAAGAGTAGACCCCGCGACGGATGGCGAAGCGAACCAGCCGGAGGTTGAGACCCACGCACCGTCGGATTCTTCCCCCGGATCCGACGAAGAAGCGCAGGAACGCCCGCCCGAAGCTAAAGGCGGCTTGGCACCTTATGCGGCGTTCGAAGGGCCAGCGGGCCCAGATCCACGAAATGCCTCCGCTGCCCATGTCGCCGACGGGCTGTGCGGAATCATCCGAGTCGAGGAACCCATGTTGGTCAAGCGAGCCTATGACATCTACCTGCGTGGTTGTGGGATTCGCAGGATGGGCCGCAACTTAAAAGGACAGATGAACAGAGCGCTTCAGCACGCGATACGTCGAGGCTTCGTCGTAACAGAGGACGAGTGGAGTGTAGGCGGATTGGTTCGTTTGATTGTCCGATCGCCTGATAGTCAATGGGTCATTGCGCGTCGCCGCGGACCTCGGAGGTTTGACGAGATACCCCCAAGCGAGCTTCAGTTCGTCGCGCGTCAGGTGCGGTTGGGTCGCGAAGATGAGCTTGAGTTCGGTTCGGACGAGCATCTTCGGGCCGTGTTGAACGCGTTCGACTTGCAACGCCTCACAACGAGGATTGGCGCGACACTGCTCGACGTGCTGGAACGTCGGTACTCGTACGTGGATGAAGCTCTGACCGATTCCGACGGAGCCGTCCACTGAGTCCAAGCCATGCCGCCCACGTACTGCGCGAAGTCGTTGCAGTGACAAGCGTATAGCGCACCCGGTTTTTCTGGACACCCGTTTAGCAGGGATCGACCTTACGGGGTCCGGAGAGAGGGGGTGCGAAGATGTCGGAGAAGCCGACGGAGGCCGAGGGTCTTCCGAAGCGTTGGAGCGCGCGGCGGCTTTCCGGACAGCGGCGCTGATTGGGTGACATCAGTCGTCGGATGGCTGATCACGATTGGGGCGATCAGCCTTGGCACCCCGTTCTGGTTTGACGTCCTCGGGAAAAGTGGCACGCCTGAAGGGCTCAGGCCGTCGACGGAGTGATGAACAGCGAGTGGGGACAGTTTGACGATGACACCGAACGAGTTCATCGCGAAGTGGCAGGCCTCGGAGCTGAAGGAGCGCTCCGCGGCGCAGGAGCACTTCATCGACCTGTGCCGGCTGCTCGGGGAACCCACGCCGGCCGAGGCCGACCCCAAGGGCGACTACTACTGCTTCGAGCGCGGCGCGCACAAGGACTCCGGCGGAGCGGGGTGGGCGGACGTGTGGAAGCGGCACTGCTTCGCCTGGGAGTACAAGGGGAAGCACGCCGACCTCGACGCCGCGTTCGACCAGCTTAGGCAGTACGCGCTCGCGCTGGAGAACCCGCCGCTGTTGATCGTCTCGGACATGCGCCGGTTCCGGATCCGGACGAACTGGACGAACTCCGTGAGCAAGACGCTGGAGTTCGGGCTGGACGATCCCGCCGACGGCGCCGTCCGGGACAAGCTCAAGTGGGCGATGTCCGACCCGGAGCGGCTGCGGTCGGGCGAGACCCGGCGAGGTCGGGTCAATAGGTGTGTAAACGTCATCAGGCGGCGATCCTCTCCTGACCTTCGGGGACGGGCTTTCCGTCCTCGAACCTTCTTCCCTCGTACACGTCCCGCAGCAGCTCGGGAGCGTTGAGCTTCCTGAACCTCTTCTCGGCCACCAGCAGCAGCCGCCAGATCAGCGCCGTGGCGTTGTCGACCCGCTTGAACCGCTTGGCGGCCGTCGTGCGCAGCCGGACCGAGGCGAACGGGCTCTCCACGACGTTGGTCGTCCTCAGGTGCCGCCAGTGCTTCTCCGGATAGTCGTGGAAGGCCGTCATGCGGTCCCAGTCGTCCTCGAGCACGGCCACCGCCTTGGAGTGCGCGGCCGCGTAGCGGTCGGCGAACGCGTCGCGCGCCCTCACCGCCGCCGCCCGCGAGGGCGCGTACGCCACCGCGCGCAGCATCTCCCTGGCCACGGCCTGCTCCCTTTTCGGCAGCCGGTCCAGCACGTTGGCCGTCTTGTGGTTCCAGCACCGCTGTTCGGCCGCCTCCGGCCACACCTCCCGCGCCGCGCCCCAGATCCCCAGGTTCCCATCGGCGACGAGGAGCCTCGGCGTCGCCAGCCCCCGAGCCTTCAGGTCCCTCAAGACCGCCGCCCACGACGCCGTCGACTCGCGGTAGCCCGGCGTGACCGCCAGCACCTCCTTCGTCCCGTCGCTCATGGCGCCGATGACGACCAGCAAGGCCGCCTTGTCCCGCTCCAGGCCCGCCTTCACGTAGATCCCGTCCGCCCACGCGTACACCAGCTCGCGGTCTTCCAGCGGCCGCCGGCTCCACGCATCGTGCTCCGCCGTCCACCTCGCCCTGAGTCGCCCGACCGAGGACTTCGACAACGGCGCCCCGTCGCCCAACAGCCCCCGGAGCGCCAGCTCGAAGTCGCCCTCGGCCAAGCCGTGCAGGTACAGCTCCGGGATCAGCTCCCCCACCTCCCGCGTCCGGCGCTGGAACAACGGCAGCACCCGGCTCTCGAACCGTTCCTCCAAGCCCCGCACCCGCGGCCGCCTCACTTCGATCGTCCCCGAACTCATCGCCAGACGACGCGGCTTGCCGTATCCGTTGCGGTAGCCCGGAGGCGCGTCCACCGCCACCCGCCGCTCCGACTTCATCCGGCCCAAAAGTTCCGTGACCTCCTCCTCCAGCGCCTGCTGGATCATGTCCCGCGCCTGCTCCCGCACCCACGCCTCCAGCGTCTCCCACGCTGGCCCGGCGAACCTCTCCCGCGTATCGTTGCCCATGAGGCGACGTCCTTTCTCCGGGCCTCACCCCGGATCGCTGGTAAACGGTCAGCTCAAAGGTACGTCGCCTCGCTTTTACACACCTTTTGGTCCTACCTCGACCCGGCAGACGCTGACCGAACGCGCCCCGCAGACCTTTCGCCGAGCTCGCGCAGTCGCTCCGAGACGAGGGCCACGCGCCGCAGGAGGTGGCGCACTTCGTGAACCGCCTCGCGTTCTCCATGTTCGCCGAGGACGTGGGCTGCTCCCCGGCGCGAATGTTCACCCGCATGCTCGAATGTTTCTGGCGACGGCCACTGGGACCGGCGGCAGAAGGTGATCCGCGTCACGATGACAGCTCTGCCGCGCACGCCTACGCACCTTACGCTCAGCCGCGGACGCCTCGAGGGAGGCCATCTCCGACGCCTGCTAGGAACGGGCGTAGCACAGGCTGGCGAGTCCGGGAGCTGAAGTGATACTCTCGGGGTCACTCACGGGCAACGGGGTCCCAAACGGGTTCGGTCGTCCTCGAGCCCAGACTGGTTCGGCAATTGCCTCGACGGTCGGCCACGAGCCCGTCAGGAGCGAATGCATCACCGGTGGAGTTCTTTCTAGCGGACTTCTAGCCGCAACGTCGAAAACAATTCTTCTCGATCTCCGAGAGGACGCAACGGGACAACAAGAAATGAGAGAAATCCTCGGCAAGGCTAAGACCGTCCGCGAACTGCTCAAGGATGTCAAGTATTCCATCGACTATTATCAACGAGAATACAGGTGGCACCAAAAGCAGGTCCATGAACTCGTGGATGATCTGAGCAACAAGTTTATGGAAGAGTACGATCCGGAGCACGAACGCGATCAGGTGGCTGACTATCCTCATTATTTCCTCGGCTCAATAATAATCAGCAAGAAGGAACGAGTCGCCTACATTGTCGACGGACAACAGCGGTTGACGAGTCTTACGCTTCTCCTGACCCTTCTTCGCAATCTTCAGAGAGAGCACGCATCACAGGTGTCCGTTGACGATCTCATCTTTTCGGAGCTCTATGGCCAAAAATCGTTCAATCTACATGTAGACGAGCGCACCGAAGCGATGAATGCACTCTACGAGGATAGGCACTTCAGCATGGCTGACCGTTCCGAGTCAGTACGGAATCTCATAAGCCGCTATCGAGATCTGGAAGCGTATTTCCCCCCGGAACTCCGCGATCGAGCCCTGTCGTATTTTATCGATTGGTTACTCAACAATGTCCATTTGATGGAGATTACAGCCTATTCTGATGATGATGCATATACGATATTCGAGACGATGAATGATCGAGGGTTGTCTCTAAGTCCTACGGACATGTTGAAGGGGTACTTGCTTGCAAATACCGACGAGACGAAGCGCGCCGACGTGAACGGGTGAGGTGGTCCCAGTTTTTTGGACAGGTCGTTAAGGTGGATTCCAGGAAGGAACGGGAGGCACCGAGATGGCCAGGAAGAGACGACGGTTCACGCCGGAGTTCAAGGCGCGGGTGGCGCTGGAGGCGCTGCGGGAACGCGACAGCGTACAGGCGATCGCCAGGCGGCACGAGCTTCATCCGAACCAGGTGAGCACGTGGAAGCGGCAGTTGCTCGAGGGGCTGCCGGAGGTGTTCGCCGGGGGCGCGGGGCGCAAGCTCGCCAAGGAGCACGAGGCGAAGGTCCGGGAGCTGCACGCCAAGATCGGGGAGCTCACGGTCGAGCGGGATTTTTTTCGGCGCGGGCTCAAGCGCTGAGCCGGGCGGAGCGGGTGCGGATGATCGAGCGGGACGGGCCGCCGAGTCTTTCAAGGCAGTGCGCTCTGCTGGGGGTGAGCCGGTCCTCGCGGTACTACCGGCCGAAGGGGGAGAGCGCGGAGAACCTGGCGCTCATGCGGCGCATGGACGAGCTCCACATGGACTACCCGTTCTACGGGAGCAGGCAGATGATGCGCCATCTCCGCCGCGAGGGCGTCGTCGTGGGCCGGCACCGGATCCGGCGGCTCATGCGGCTGATGGGGATGGAGGCGACCTACCGGCGGCCGCGCACGAGCGTGGCGAACTCGGAGCACCGGGTCTTCCCCTACCTGCTGCGCGGCCTGGCGATCTCGCAGGCGGACCACGTGTGGTGCGCGGACATCACCTATGTTCCGGTGACGCAAGGGTTTTTCTACCTCGTGGCCGTGATGGACTGGGCGAGCCGGCACGTGCTCGCGTGGCGGCTGTCCAACACGATGGACGCGTCGTTCTGCGTCGAGGCTCTGGACGACGCACTGGGCTGGAGGGCTCCGGAGATCCTGAATACCGACCAAGGCGCCCAGTTCACCAGCGAGGCGTTCGCGGACCGGGTGCTGGCGGCGGGCGCGGCGTTCTCGATGGACGGCCGGGGCCGCTTCCTCGACAACATCTTCATCGAGCGGCTGTGGCGGTCGCTGAAGTACGAGGCGGTGTACCTTCACGAGCTCCGGGACGGGCTGGACGCCGAACGCATCATCGGCTCGTGGTTCGACTTCTACAACGAGGTGCGCCCGCATTCGTCCCTCGGCGGGCGGACGCCGGGCGAGGCCTACCGCAACGGCACGGGGGCGGTGTGAACGGCGGATCTTCGTGCCTGCCGGAGCGCGCCCCCGTGAGCCCGCACAGACGGGGAGCCACGCGGGATCTCCCCATGCCGGGCGCCTCGCGCCGACGGCGGCCAAGCCCCGCTCGCCGGCCGGGTTCCCCTCCCGACCACCGGGGCCCATGTTGGAAGCTGTCCTTCCCCCGCCGGGGGAGGACCCACGGGTGGAGCACCCACCCCGGGACAACTCACGGAGAAGGCTCCCGAGGGCTCTCACAATCACTCGGAATCCACCTTAACTTTGCCCTCGGACTGTCCAACGAAGTAAGACCACCTCAGGGCGCTGGCGCGAGCGGGTTCGCGAGCTAAACGATGCTGGCAAAGAGATCGCGTCCGATTTCTTCAAGGCGTGGTTTCGAAGCCAATACGCAAAGAAGATCAGGGAACGGAAGAAGGGAGCGAGGCCTGAAGACTTCGACCGTATCGGGACCGAGTACCACCGATGGCTCCGTGATTCGGCTTCGGATGTGGGGCTTCAACGGCGTGGTGATTTCTTTCAGTTCATCAAATCGGATTTCGATTTCTATAGCCGACAATATTTGCGGTTGGTAGAAGCGGGCCGGGGGTGGATCCCGGGCCTGGAACACGTACGATACAACGCACAACATGGCTTCACGCTCCAGTACATGCTTCTTCTGGCACCTCTCAGGCCGGAGGACAGCGAGGAGATGGTAAACCGAAAATTGGCGCTCGTTGCGCGGTATGTTGACATTTTGATCACGTGGCGGCTGTGGAATTTTCGATCGATCGCCTATTCGACGATGCAATACGCAGCGTTTCTGGTCATGCGGGAGATTCGCGGCTTGGGACCAGACGCTCTAGCCGTCCACCTGCACGACTTGCTGGGCAGGGAAGGGGAGACGTTTGCGAGCAACGATCGGTTGCGCGTACACCAGCAAAACCGGTATGCGCTACATCGGATTCTTGCACGCATGACGGATTACATTGAGGTTCAATCGGGAGAGGCATCACGCTACGGGGATTATGTGAACGAAGGAAAGACACGTTACGAAATAGAACATATCTGGGCAAATCATTGGAGGCGTCACGAGAAGGAGTTCGGTCATCCGGCGGATTTCGCGGCATTTCGCAATCGTCTTGGCGGCCTGCTACTCTTGCCGAAGAGCGTGAATGCTAGCCTGAAGGACTTGAGCTACGCCGAGAAACTGCCGTATTACAACACCGAGAACTTGTTGGCGCGTTCGCTCCACTCGCAGTGCTACCAGCATAATCCCGGCTTTCGGCACTTTAGAGAACGTACCCGGCTACCGTTCGTCGCGCATGAGGAGTTTGTGTCGGCGGACTTGGAGCAACGAAGCGAGTTGTACCGGATGATCGCCGAACGGGTTTGGAATCCGGATGATTTGCTGGAGGGCGACGTTTGCTAATGACGAGGTCCGCCATCGGTCGTCGAAGGAAGGACTGCGAGCTACGATACCCGCGTCGAGCCCTCTCTGCCAACACTAGCGAGACACGAGAAGAGAAAGAGATTAGAGTAGGGCGAGGCAGAGAGATGGAGGATGGAACGAGGAGAAGGAATGAAGGTGAACGGAACGCCCCTCTCGTCGGGGGAGGGCAAGCGAAGCGCGGCAGCGGGGCCGGATCCGGAGGTGTCGGCGAAGGCGACGCGGCGGCGTTTCACGGCGGCGTACAAGCTTTCGATCGTGGAGCAGGCGGACGCCTGCGAGACGCCGGGCGAGATCGGAGAGTTGCTCCGGCGCGAGGGGCTGTACAGTTCGCACCTGTCGTCGTGGCGGAAGGCGGCGCGGGAGGGGTCGCTGCGGGGGCTGGCGAAGAAGCGCGGACCGAGGCCCTCGGACGGGAAGCGTGAGGCGAGGAAGGTGCGGAAGCTGGAGCGGGAGAACGCGCGGCTGCGCGAGGAACTGCGCAAGGCGCGCATCATCATCGATGTCCAGGGAAAAGTTGCGGGGCTGCTGGGCGTGAGCCCCGGGGACGGGAAGCGCTCTTGAGCGCGGCCGGAGGCTTGGCCGGGCACGTGGGCGTACGCGCGGCGTGCGAGGCCCTCGGGGTCGCGCGCGCCACGTTCCAACGTCGCCGGAGGCCGAAGACCGGGCAGCGGCAGTCCCGGCCGGCTCCCGCCCGGGCCCTGGACGCGACGGAGCGGGCGGAGGTCTTCCGCGTGCTGTGCTCGCCGCGTTTCGCGGACCGCGCTCCCGCGGAAGTGTACGCGACCCTTCTGGACGAGGGCGTCCATCTGTGTTCGGAGCGGACGATGTACCGCGTCCTGGCCGAGAACCGGGCGGTCCGGGAGCGCCGGGCTCAGCGCAGCCACCCGAACCACCCGAAGCCGGAGATCGTGGCGCGTGCGCCCAACGAGGTGTGGTCCTGGGACATCACGCGGCTCCTCGGGCCGGAGAAGTGGCGGTACTTCCATCTCTACGTGATCCTGGACATCTTCAGCCGCTATGTCACGGGCTGGATGGTGGCGGAGCGCGAGACCGCCGGCCTGGCCGGACACCTGGTTGGCGAGACGTGTCTCAAGCACGGCGTGCGGCCCCGGGTGCTCACGCTGCACTCGGATCGCGGCTCTCCCATGACGGCCAAGTGCACGGCGCAGCTCCTGGCCGACCTTGGTGTCACGCAGTCGCTGGGCCGCCCCAGGGTCTCGAACGACAACCCGTACTCGGAGGCGCACTTCAAGACCGTCAAGTACCACCCCGGCTTCCCGGGCCGGTTCGGCTGCATCGAGGAGGCGAAGGACTTCTGCCGCGCGTTCTTCCAGTGGTACAACACCGAGCACCGGCACGGCGGCATCGGCCTGCTCACGCCGGAACAGGTCCACCTCGGCCGCGCCCCCGAGGTGATCGAGCACCGCCGGAACGTGCTGGCCGCGGCCTACGCCGCCCGGCCCGACCGCTTCGTCGGCGGCCCGCCGAGGGCCCCGGAACTCCCGGTGGAGGTCTGGATCAACCGCGCACTCCCCGTCACGGCGGTTGATGGAGCAGAGCCGGCCAACGGGGGAAAGGAGGGATCACTAAACTGAACCGGAAAGTGTCTCAAGGTCGTTGGCAGGTTCCGTCCCTTCCAGCGTCTCGTCGAGCTTAGAGTCACCATGGTCGCTGCGATGCCCACATAACGATAGCGCGCAAGCGGCCGGAGCACTGAGGTCGTTCTGCGGTGAACATCTCCGTGCGAAGCGCCGAGCTTACGGAGTTATGGCCGGAGTTATGACGAGCCGAGCGGGTTCCGAAGTGCCTGCGCCGCCCTTGAGGGTTAGGTCCACCGTTCCCTCGTTCGCCCGGAGACCTGCTTCGAGCACGAACCCCAGGTTTCCGCTCGGTAGCCGCTCGAACTCCGTCTCGTCCCCGTTCACGGTGAGCGTCATGTCGTCAGCCGGATGGTCCACGGCGATCTCGATCTGCACAGCGTCCGTCCCAACCGGCACCGTCGGTGGAATCACCTTGGTGATTCTGGGCGTGGCCCCGCCGAGCGCATCGGCTTGCCGCTCTCCCTCGTTTGATGGGAAGAGCGCGTCAAAGACATCCTTCAGCTTGAGCGTCGCACGGTGCGTGAAGAGGCCGACCAGAGCGGCGGCTGCCGCTACCGTATAGTGGCTTATAGCGACGGGTGCCGCTCCCCCCGCCGTGCCGAAGCCAGCACGCATCACCACGTAAAAAACTGCGGCCAACCCGGCACCGAGAAGAGGACGGACGATGTACCAAGGCACCCAGCTCGCGAAGAGTTCCCGGTTACCCGCGAAGCTGGCGAACGAGGAACCGGCGTGCAGGAGGCTGCCTAGCGCGCCGAACCAGAGCGCAATGAGCAGCAGGCGGAAATCCCACGACGCCCCGACGGTATCGATGCGCCGCACGAGTAGGTATGTCTGGATGGTGTCGCCCGCCTCGGTGGAGTTGCGAATCGTCGCGAGCGCCGCCCGCGCGACGCGCGCCTGGAGCGAATCGATCTCTGACGGCGTGACTGTACTCAGCGTGTCCACGACCCTTACATCGATGGTGGCGGGCACGGACATCGGCCAAGCCCCGAGGATGTTCGCGATTACCAAGACGCCCATGCTGACGAGGAGTAATGCCGTGATGGTCATGCCCGACCGTGTGACGTACTGCCTCGGTGGGCGCTGACTCTGCGTGAACAAACCCATGACGACCTCCGCTGCGCGCTTGACCGCTTCACGCCCGCCCTTGCGTGAACCGGCATGCTTGTCGGCGTTCGACGGTGGGGGGGTGGAGTTAGGCAATGGGCGCTGGGGACTAGTGGTTACGTGTTGGTACGAACATGATATGCAGCGTCGCTTTGGTGCGGGATGATGTCACCTAAGATACGATGTTGGCCGGGCGGATTTCGTTTCCGTTCTTTGCTTTGGCCTAGCCGCTGGTCGACCCTCCTGTAGCGTCGGCAACCAGAAGCAGTCTGGCGGACGGGGGGTTGAACCCGGTGCGTTGCCACCACCCCCAAGCAGGTTCGTAAGTCCTGCCGCTCGAATCCGCGAGCCGGGCCGCCCATAGGCTGTGTTTTGCCTTCAGCGTGAAGACTTATTCTGTTCCAGCGCATCAGCGATGCGTTCCAACGCCGTCGCCATCCGCACTTCTGGTTTGGAGGACCAGTTCTCCACTATGTGAACGATCCTCTCCAAGCTCTCCTTGATCCCGCGAACATCGTCGTCCGTTGCCATGATAGCGTCTCCTTGGGGTGTACATGCTAAGAGCCAAAGAACTTATCGCACAGCGCTGTGTGACCGTCAAGCTGGCCACACAACGGCGCGTCGAGCGGTGGCGGCGCACGGCGTTCGAGAGGCGTGCGGCGCGGATGCTACGAAGGCAGCACCACCGTCCTTACACGGCCCTCCGGCACGGTCGCGCCAGTCGAAGCTGACCAGTGCGAAGAACGCGTCGGGCGTATCGGTACCGGCACGACAACATCCGCGACATGGACACGTTGTAGTGGTCCCGGTTTCCTGGACAGATGGGCGGCTTAACCATCAGGCCGCCCTGCGGCTGAGCTTCTCGCGGGCCCGGGC
Organism: Candidatus Palauibacter sp.; assembly: GCF_965216145.1. GTDB lineage: Bacteria > Gemmatimonadota > Gemmatimonadetes > Palauibacterales > Palauibacteraceae > Palauibacter. The sequence goes on along the minus strand of NZ_OZ244149.1, from coordinate 4,077,350 downwards.
CGGGGTCAGGTACCCGTGGCGCTGGAGGAGCCAGCCGCTGTTGTAGCGTTCGACGAAGGCCCCGATCACCTCCCGGGCCTCCTCGAGCGTCTCGAAGTCGTTCAGATAGATGCACTCCTCCTTCAAGGTTCGGATGAACCGCTCGACGACGCCGTTGGACTGAGTCGTCGACTGCACCCGAAGCGGCGCAAGCGGGTCGAACCTTCCGGGTGACGCATCCCTTTCATCCGCTGCGGGACCGCGAGTTCGAGCTGATCCAGACGAAGCTTTGCTGGGGAATCGAGCGAGTGTACTACATGGGCGAAGGCGGCGTGCTGGCGCACATTCCGGTGGGTTGGACCAGTGTCGCGGTCGAGGATCCGTTCGTGGAGGTCGCGGCGGGCCGGTCGGCGTTCCGAGTCGAGGACTTGCTGGGTCTGGCCGACATGTTGGGCGGGGGTGCTGTAAAGGAGATTATGCCTAATGTGTAAGAATGATTTTAGCCGAGTCGTCGGTACAGCCCGCTCTGAGGCGCGGGACGTCAACTTCATATCATTGACATATGCTTATGAAATGGGCGCTTGTGAGTCGGGGGCATGCGGTCTCGGCCTTGACACCGGTTCAGGCATAGGCATAATCATGTTGACACTCTGTCCCACACATCGCTGGAGATGTCTTCATGACAGGTCGCCCCATCGACGACAAGACGCGCACCCTGCGCGAACACGGCTGCCTCAACACCCACCCCGAGCGCGTGCGCGACCCCCGGTTCCTGGACAACGCCTTCTTCGATCCCCGCGATCTCGTGCAGGTCAAGTACGAGATGCTGCGCCGTGTGCGCGAGGACGGCGAGTCCGTCAGCGGCAGCGCCGCCCGATTCGGGTTGTCCCGCCCTACGTTTTACCTGGCGCTACGTGCCTACGAGGCGGGTGGGCTACCGGCGCTGTTGCCGGAGCGGCCCGGACCGCGGCGGCCGCACAAGCTCAGTGCCGAGGTGGTCGCGGCCTTGCTCGCCGCCCGGGCGCAACAACCGCGGCCCAGTTCCCGGGAACTCGTCGAAGTGGTGCGCGAGCGGTTCGGCCTCTCGGTGCATCGGCGCAGCATCGAGCGCGTGCTGGCGCGGCAAAAAAAACGCCTGTGACCCAGCGCGGGCACTCCGATGCGCCGCCGTGGCCGGCCGCGACCTGCGCTCAAGGCTACGAGCGATTGCGCGGTCAGGCCCTTCGGTCCGGGCCCCTGCAAGATCGCGACGGGCTCGCTGTTCTGACATGCCGCGGCGTCGCCGCCTGGTTGCGTGTCTTGGCGACGTTGCCCGCTCCGGCCGGCATCGGGGACGCGCCACGTTCGCCTGGTCCGCTGCCGGCGGGTGTGGAGAGCCAGGCGATGGACATCCTGATGGCGATGGTCCGCCCCCACCTGACGGGGACAGCGGCATGAGCGATGCGCATCGGAAGGTGAGCGCCGGCCACCTGAGCCGCGACGCCTACCTCTATGTGCGCCAGTCCACGGTGCGCCAGGTGGTCGAGAACACGGAGAGCACGCGCCGCCAGTATGCACTGCGCGAGCGGGCGGTGGCGCTCGGCTGGCCGACGGAGCGGGTTGTCGTGATCGACACCGACCTCGGTCAATCCGGGGCCGACCAGGACCGCGAGGGGTTCCAGCACCTGGTCGCCGAAGTCGGCATGGGCCGTGCCGGCATCGTGCTCGGGCTCGAGGTCTCGCGGCTGGCCCGCAACTCCACCGACTGGCATCGGCTGCTGGAGATCTGCGCGTTGAGCGACACGCTGATCCTCGACGAGGACGGCGTCTACAATCCCGGAGACTTCAACGACAGGCTCTTGCTGGGACTCAAGGGCACGATGAGCGAAGCGGAACTGCACATGCTGCATGCCCGTCTACGCGGGGGGCTGCTCAACCAGGCCCGGCGCGGCGCCCTGAAGCTGCCGCTCCCGGTGGGACTGCTCTACGATCCGCTGGACCGGGTCGTGCTCGACCCCGATGCCCAGGTGCAACAGAGCCTGCGGATGCTGTTCGATACCTTCGAGCTCACCGGCTCCGCCACCGCCACGGTGCGCCACTTCCGCGAGCGCCGGTTGCACTTTCCGCGGCGGTTGCGGACCGGGTCCCGCAAGGGCGAACTGCACTGGCAGCCGCTGGAACACTCGCGCGTCCTGCAGGTGCTGCACAATCCCCGCTACGCGGGGGCTTACGCCTTCGGTCGCACCCGGCAGCGGCGGCTTCCCGGCGGTGGCGTGGAGAGCCGGCGCCTGCCGCTCGAGGAGTGGACCGTGCTGTTGCGCAATGCGCACCCCGGCTACATCGGCTGGGAACGCTTCGAGGCCAATCGGCGGCGGTTGCGCAGCAACGCGTTGGCCCACGGCGCCGACCGCCGCCGCGGTCCGCCCCGGGAGGGACCGGCGTTGTTGCAAGGACTGGTCGTGTGCGGCGTGTGTGGCCAAAGCATGACGGTCCGCTATCACAGCCGCCGGGGCCGGCGGGTGCCTGATTACGTCTGCCAGCGCGAGGGCATCCGAACCGCGAGCGCCAAGTGCCAGTCCATCCCCGGCGCCGGCATCGACCGCGCGGTCGGGGCGCTGTTGGTGGAACTGATGACGCCGGTGACGCTGAGCGTCGCGCTCAAGGTACAGGACGAACTGGCGGCGCGCGCCGAGCAGGTCGATGCCTGGCGGGCCCAGGCGGTGCAACGGGCTCGCCATGAAGCGGAACTGGCTCGGCGGCGCTTCATGCAGACCCATCCCGACAACCGGCTCGTGGCCGATGTGCTGGAGGCCGAGTGGAACGCCAAGCTGCGCGCCCTGGACGACGCCCGCCGGGAACTGGAGCAACAGCGCGCCCAGGATCCCGGGCAACCCGACGATGCCCAGCGCCAGCGCATCCTCGCCTTGTCCACCGACTTCCCGCGCCTGTGGAACGACCCCGCGACACCGGCGCGCGAGCGTAAGCGCATGGCGCGTCTTCTAATCGAGGACGTCACGCTGACGCGCGGATCAGATATCGCTCTGGGCATACGCTTGCGCGGCGGTGCGACGCGGCAGTTGCAGCTGGCCCCCGAACCGCCCGCCTGGCAACTCTACCGGACCTCCGAGCACATCATGGCCGAGATCGATCGCCTCACCGACAACCACACAGACACCCAGATCGCGGCAATCCTCAACGACCTCGGACTGCGCACGGGCCGTGGCGTCGCCTTCCGGCCACAACGGATACAGGCCCTACGCCGGGCCTACGGCCTGAAAACCCGCTACCAACGGCTGCGCGCTCAAGGGCTGCTGAGCCTCACGGAAATCGCTGCCAGACTCGAGGTCTCGACCAGAACCGTTAAAATATGGCGTAGTCACGGGCTGCTCCGCGCCCACCCCTACAACGACAGGAACCAGTGCTTGTATGAACCGCCAATCGGACACCCGCCCTCCAAGCAGCAGGGGCGCAAGTTGACCACTCGACAACCCATCCCCCCAACTCCTGTCTCAACCTCCCAACAGGGTGCAGTATGATGTATAGCCCTTCGACTGCGGCCGGCCCACCTTCGTCTTCCGGTGCTCGATCTCCTCGAGCTGGAGGAACAGCTCGTAGGGGTGCCGGTCCTCGCGCCCGCAGTACTCCCGTCCGTTGTCGCTCAGGACCGTCTGGACCTTCAGCCCGTGTTCCTCGAAGAAGGGCAGCACGTGGTTGTTCAGGATCTGGACGGCGGTCACCGGCATCGTCGAGGTGTAGAGCCGGGCCCACACGTAGCGGCTGAAGCAGTCCAGCACCGTCTGGATGTAGACCTTGCCCACCCCCTTCAGCGTGCCCGCGAAGAAGGTGTCAACGGCCACGAGTTCGCCGGTGGCCTTCACTTCGATATGACGCTCCCGGTACTCCGGATCGAAGCGCTCAGCGCCAGGATCTGTTCCTCGGTCAGTTCGAAGTCGCTCTCCCGGACCGTCTTTTCGAGCCGCAGGAGCCGCTCGTGACGCCTCTTCAGCCCGCCCTCGGATCCATACCCCGCGTACGCTTCCCGAGCTCACCTGCACACCCCTCAGCATGAGCTCGTCGGCCACTCGCTGCGCCCCGTGCGTCGGGTGCGCGAGCGCGTGGGCCAGGATGGCCTCCTCTACCTCCGAGGCCACTCGGTTCGGGTGCGGTCCTCTCGCCCCGGGCATGCGGTCCAGCAGACCTTCGGCCCCGTACACCTGGAAGTTCCTTCGGATCTCTGAAGTGACCCCCAAGAGTTGGACACCCGATCTCCGGGTTTATTGTGCTGCTCAACCCTCGCGGTAGAAGTCCTGGATGATGGTCAGGGGTGGCCGGTCTCCGAGGGAGGAGTGACGGCGCACCCGATTGTAGTAGTTGATCCGATCCCGCACGACGGCCGCGAGTTCCTCGAGCGAGCCGGCGTCGAGGATCAGAGACCTGTTCTCCACCTTGAAGCGGCCGAAGAAGCTCTCCATCTCCGGGTTGTCCCTCGGTCCGCGGAGGGCATGGGAGAGTCGCGCGCCCGCCGACAGCAGCCGGCCGGTCCACGCGTAACCGGTGAACACGGGGTCCCGGTCGTGGTGGACGACGACTCCCCCAAGCGAACTCCGGAGGCGGGCCAGGGTCCGCTCCGCCACCGTCCAGGCCGAGAGCGCCAGGTCGGAGTTGGCCGACGCTCCAACGGCGAAGCCCGGGACGTACTTCGTCTGGCGATCGAGGATCGGGATCAGCCACGCCTTCCGGGTCCCATCGGCGTGGACGAGCTCGGTGAAGTCCGTGTGGAAGACCTCCAGCGGCCCGATCTCCACCTTCGGCCGTCTCGAGAGCAGGTTCGCGTGCGGACCCGCGGCGTCGATGGCCCGCCGGACCGCGCTCGGCTTCGGGCGCCTGACCGTGCGCCTCAAGGGCAGGTCCCACAGCCGGTGCAGCCGCGCCACCACCTTCCGGTTCACCCGATATCCGTATGTCTCCCGGAGTTCCGCGGTGGTCCGCCGGTACCCGTACTCCGGGTGCGCCTCGGCGATCGCCTTCAGCGGTGACTCCAGGTGCGCGTACTTCTCCGCGTACCTGACCCTCGTCCGGGTGTGGTGGTACCACGTCGAGCGCGAGAGGCCCGCCGCCCGCAGTGCGGGCGCCAGACCGTGCGCCTCGCGCGCTCCGGAGACGAGCGCCACCTTCTCAGCCACGCTCAGCCCCTCCCGCCCAAGAAATTTTTTAGAAGGGCGATCTCCACCTCCTTCTTGCCCAGGAGTTGCTCCAGGTCCCGGATCCGGCGCTCGTACTCGTTCACCGCCGTGTCCCCGGCGAAGACCTCCGGCGCCCGCTCCACGAAGCGCCGCTTCCAGAGCTGTACCGAGTTCGGGCGCACTCCGTACGCCTTGGCCACCTGGCCGGGCGTCTTCCCGCCCGTCAGGACCTCCAGCACCACCTGCGCCTTCAGCTTGGGCGTGTACCGCCGCCGCCGTGCCATGACAACCTCCTTCCGGTCTGCCAGGTTCTACCCTGCGAAGCACCGCTCCCGGAGGTCAAACGTCACAATGGTGGGGTGTCCAAGATCTGGGGGTCATATCCCTGGATCGCGGATGACGCTCAGTGGGAGGTGCGCAAGTACTCGGCTCGAGGCGATCTGCAGGCGGTCGTCAGATCCTCCGCCACGCCTTCACCGGTCTCCGGCCAGCTTCTCGAGGAATTGCTCAGTGAGAGGTACCGGCATGCAAGCCAAGGTCCCGCCCTGGAAGACCTGAAGCGAGATCAACGACGGATCGCTCGCCACACGACCACGCCGAGTTTCGGCGTGGTGGTCGCCGCGGCGGATGGCGGCGTGGCCATCGGCGAGTTCCGGGTGAACACGGAGTCCTCGCGAGCGTGGATCAAGGTGGACCCGAGCGGAACCGTCACCGCAGTCGATCTCCCGGCCGGCCTCGACGTCAAGCGATGGGGACCGGACTGGGTCACCGGCGTTGAGCGTGACGCGCTGGATCGTGAGGAGATCCATCGCTACACCTGTAGGTGAACGCCATCCCCAGTCGGACGAATCAACAGCACTTCGACTTCCGGGCGCACCGTACCCTCCAGGGCGGTAGCGACTGATTCGAAGAACGCTGCGATCACCGATCCATCTCGAGGAGGCCCAAGGGGCGGGGTGACACGGACCGCGACAATCCGGCAACGGAATCGAGGTCCCGAAGCCTTGGACGAACTCGCCGTTCGCATCGAACATGGTGACCCGGCGCAGCCGGGCCCCTCCCGCTACGAGGGAATCTGGTGCCCGCTCGTCCCATCAAGTGATCGCACATATTTCTTAGCGCCGACCTCGCTCCGCATCGTGCGTTAGAGCCGCGGTCATCCCCTCTCGGGGGAAACCATTACTGGTTCGATTCCGCGGTCCACCCGCTACTCCAATACTCGTACATCTCGGGCGCAGATGTTTCCGTCCCGCGGGTTGATACCCACGACGAAAGTGACTCCGCAGCCCTCCTCAAGTGCGCCCCACTCTTGCGCCAATGATCGATGGAAAAAGTAGCTCGGGCCCTCATTAGCACGCACGAATCCAAATCCACGATGCCCGACGATAGATTTGACAATTCCCTCAAGCTCCCGTCCCCTCCTCTCCCAAATCAGATGGCCCGGATGCTCTACCCTTAGGTCAATCGCCCGCGGTCTTCCCTCATCGTCCTCCCCCACCCGAAAACTCACGCCTGCACCAATGCTAAGTGCCTCCCAGGCCGCAACATCTTCGAGACTCTCGCGATGAAAAAACAGCTCCGCCCCATCCTCCGCCTCCAGAAACCCGAAATTCTCCCGGACCGGAAGACTCGTCACTTTCCCGACAGTGATATCCTCTCCCGTCCGCTCCACAGTTACCCCACTCGTGGCGGACGACCCTCCTGAGGCCAGCCACTGTCTTATGCGCTCCGCTCTTTCCCGCTTGCTCGGCAACTCCCTGGCCATCCCATCCACCAGCCAAACCGCGGACAGCACCCCCTTAGTCAATCGAATCCCAAGGCGACGGTCCGTCAACGCTTGCGGTATTGTCTCGAAGTACTCCCGTGCCCTCTCGAATGCCTCAAGACCAGCCAGAAACTCCCTACTACGAACCGCCAAATCCGCTTCCCGCAAAAACGTTTGACAATATAAGTCGACACTCTTCTGAGCGTCTCCCGCACTAAGCCGCGGCCGCGTACTTTGCAGCGGCTCAAGAGCCTCCCGGGCCCCATCAAAATCTTCCATATATAGCCGGGCTCTGCCTAGTTCCAGCATGACCGCCGGTATTCCCGGGTCCACTCTCAACGCCCGGGCTGCGAACTCCGCCGCACCCTCAACGTCATCACGATTATGCATCAGGAAAAGAGCATAACCATAGAGAAGTGGCCCATAGTCCTCCTTAAACTCTAGCGCGTGTTGATAAGCCGTCTCTGCCTCGAAGATCTTGCCGGCTTCCGCCAGGACGACTCCCTTCACACGATGCACTTCGAAGTATTCCGGTGCTAGTCTGGCCGCCTTGCTTAACGCCTCCAGCGCGTGATCGAAATCAGCTTGGCGACTGAGTCGAAGCGCATCCCGGAGATATTTTGCGGGAACTATGTCCCGACGGGAACGCAAGAATATTGCCGTCCGTTGATACGGATCTCGTCTTCCAGTAGCCGCGATCTGCTCGTGAACCGCAACTATCTTTCGTCGGTTGTCTTCGATGTGCCGCAGCTCCTGAGGTGACAGGGGGTGATGTTTCACTAGATATTGTGCCGCAATCTCTGTGACTTGATAATATGTGTCGTAAGTCGCCCCCTCTGACACGTAATGAGTGGAAACCATGTTGGTTCTCAGTAGATCATTGACGGCCTCCGTCAACGTGAAACCCTCAAGGTTCGCGTGATAACCGATGTCTCCGAGACTGGCTTCTGAGAGAGGCACAAGACAACGGAGGGCCGTTTTGGCATCGTCACTCAAGTGGTCATAGACGTTTGTAAAGCAAAAATCGAGGAATGTGTCAGGATTTGCCAACAGATCTTCGGGTCGAGCGCCGGCTTGTACGCCAGCGACAAACCATTTGATGAAGCCAGGATTGTTGTGTAACCGAGCAGTATATTCTTGGAGCGTTCGGTTGCGACAGTGCACGAGACTGTCGACGTGACGGGCTCGTGCAAGGGCACGCATGAGGACGACGGTGTCGTCACCGTTCATGGGATCGAGCTTTAGGGGGTGTTCAAAGGCACCGAGTGCGATCCGTGAGGTCAATAGCACTTTAGTGCCGCGTGGGAGACGGCCGAGAAAAGACCGAATGCGATCATCGAGAACTGTCTCAAGGTTGTCGAGAATAAGTAGTGTAGGTAGAGCCGTCAGGTCGTCTAGCAAAGCGTCAACGGGATCGCCTACGTTGGTGCGGCCAAGGGCTTGGGAGACGTCGCTTATTAGATCGAGGGACGTAGCGATACTGTCGCTGATTCGTTGAATGTCGGGGCCGGTGAGTGCGTGGGTCTTGGAAGAAGCCCAGATAACGAGATCGAAGGGGCAGTCCGGACTGTCGAGGATGTCATAGGCGGCCTTCAACGCTACGGCGGATTTGCCGATTCCGCCTTCACCAAAGATGGTGATGACTGGGTATTGGCCCAGGACAGCTGTGATTGTGCGCGAGAGGAAATCGTCACGGCCGACAAATCCGGTCTCATCAAAATCCGGTGTTGGTAAATTGTGTGCGACGCGGACAGAAGGTGATGGTAAGACGGGGATGCGAAGGTTGGAGATGGAGCTGGGGTCGGCGGTGAGGAGGTTAAGTGTGTTGCGGACCTCGGTCCAAGGCCCGACGCGAACGTTAGCGAGGCGGTCCACGAGGTCGAACGTGGTGGGGAAGTCACCCGCATGTAGCGGGCGCGAGTGCATGACACGGTTCCGGATGGGGACCAAACGTTCAAGCTTGTGAGTGATGTCTTTGATGTGAGATGCGGCCGCCGACGGAAAGAGGTGGCGGTGGGAATTGATCAAGTGAAAATGATCGGCGAAATCGGCATATGTTACCAGATCGGCAATGGTTGTCGATGATAAGGTGTCCGCTTGCTGGGATGCGCGATCAAGACAGGCGGTATGTAAGGTAGGACCAAGAAACTGAACCGGATCCTCGGAGGGAGTATGTTCGATCAGGAATCGCCGGAGATCCGTCTCGACGGCAGAGAGCGCCGCGTACAGCATCAATCGGGTGGGACTGTGGGTTCTGCCGGTCATGTGACGCCTGTGGTTGCGTGGTCGGATGAAGGGAGAAGGGATCGCGGACAGGTGGTGAGTGCCGGATCCCGAAGAACTCTTCCAAGTTGTAACGGACCGCTCGCATGTGACAAAGTACGCTGGAGGAGGCAACGCGGAGACTAGTGTAAGGGCCGGTGCGGGGGGCGTGCAAGTAGCATCTAGCGTCGCCACGGCTGCGGCGTAGGCAGGATGCAAGATGTACAAGTACGGTAATCACCTGACGTCCGGCCTCGCGGAGGTCAGCGCTTCAGGCGGCGGTCTTGGCCCCCTTCCTAGCTGAGTCCCTTCGCTTCCGAGGCTTCCGGATCGCTTTCTTGAAGACCTGATAGGGCGTTTGTAGGAGATCACCCCACTCTGCAGCTCAGGAGAGATCCAGCCTTACGGACCTGATGAGTTGACGGGGCCGCCGTCAGCGGTCCCCCTCCGGATCGACTCGCGATCGGGAGGCCAGGTGAGATGAAGCTGAGCAAGGAGGCGGTGATGGTGGCGAAGGGGATGTCGGAGCGAGGCACATCGGGCAGGCGGCTGGCCGGTCAGCTGGGGGGGGGGCGGAGGGAGCGCTGCGCTACCGGCTCAGGAGGCTGAAGAGGGACCGGGCAGAGACGGGAGGGTGGATCAGCCTGTGGCGCTAGACGGCTTCGCAGGAGACGGACGAGGCGATCAACTGGTGTTGGAGGATGGCCGGCTGACGGGCGAGGGTCGTCCGGCTCAGGTCCGACAATCTACGAGGTCCTCGTCCGGGATCACGGCTACGAGGGCAGCTACCAGGCGGTGGTGCGGCACCTGAGGCGCAAGCACAGGAGGCCGAGGCTCAGGGCGCTCGGCGGGTGGAGACGCCCCCGGGCGTGCAGGCGCAGCACACTGCGTATTCCGGCGAAGCCGACCACGGATTCCGACAAGCCGATCGGGGATTCCGAGCCATGCCGATCACCTTGGAGGAGCGGAGGTCCATAGCGGGCCGGGGGGTCGTGGTTGAGGGTTGAAGTTAGGGCGTGGAGCCGGCCTTGGTCGAGTCGTAGAGCCTCCTCATGGAACCGCCCTTGAGGGTGATCCTGTGTGCGTTGTTGAGTTATGTGTCATTCAGCATAACTCAACATATGTTGCGGACCGGATTATGGTGCGGATGGTCCGGATCGGCCGCTCGGACACGATAAGTGGCCGTATCTCCCGCAACATAATCTCTTACCATCAGAGCGCGACGAGGAAGGCCATCAGCCCCTTTCTCTCCTTCCACGGTCGATCCGGTCCGGACTGCGCGGCATCGCAGAGTGCCATAGCCTTTGCCTTCATCTCCAGATCGATCTCGGCGTAGACATTGGTGGTATCGAGGCTGGCATGACCGAGCCAGGCACGGATCGTGTTCAGATCGATTCCGGCCTGGAGCAGGTGGCAGGCGCTGGTGTGACGGATCGTGTGAGGTGTGATCCTCCTTCCGGCGAGCGACGGCACGCGGGCGGCACAGCACTGGACGAGCCGATAGGCCCCGGACCGCGTATAGGGTCTTCGTTGCCGGCTGAGGAAGACGGCATCGCCGCTGGCCCGTCCTTCCACGAGTTCAGCGAGCGCAGTTTCGGTCCGCGGCCACAGCGGACACTGCCGGTGTTTTCCCCCCTTGCCGTGGATGTTGACGAGCGCGTGCCCGCCATCACGTCGTCCGACTTGGAGATCGCCCGCCACGAGTTGTGTGCCTTCGGAGACGCGCGCTCCGGTGTTGTAGAGGAACAGGAGGAAGGCGTGTTCGATCCGGCCTCTCGGTGCCCGGCGGTCCGGAACGTCGAGCAGCTTTTTCATCTCGGTCTTGCTGAGCCAGCCGATCGGCCGCGGCGTTGCTTTCTTGGAGGCAATGGCGCGGATACTTGCGCTCCACTCGAGATGTCCGGGGTCGCGGCTGGCGACAAAGCGGGCGAAGGCGCGGATCGCCGACAGGCGCTGCCCCTCTCTGCCAACACTAGCGAGACACGAGAGGAGAAAGAGATTAGAGTAGGGCGAGGCAGAGAGATGGAGGATGGGACGAGGAGAAGGAATGAAGGTGAACGGAACGCCCCTCTCGTCGGGGGAGGGCAAGCGAAGCGCGGCAGCGGGGCCGGATCCGGAGGTGTCGGCGAAGGCGACGCGGCGGCGTTTCACGGCGGCATACAAGCTTTCGATCGTGGAGCAGGCGGACGCCTGCGAGACGCCGGGCGAGATGGGAGAGTTGCTTCGGCGCGAGGGGCTGTACAGTTCGCACCTGTCGTCGTGGCGGAAGGCGGCGCGGGAGGGGTCGCTGCGGGGGCTGGCGAAGAAGCGCGGACCGAGGCCCTCGAGCGGAAAGCGTGAGGCGAGGAAGGTGCGGAAGCTGGAGCGGGAGAACGCGCGGCTGCGCGAGGAACTCCGCAAGGCGCGCATCGTGATCGAGGTCCAGGGAAAAGTATCGGGGCTGCTGGGGTTGAGCCTCGGGGACGGGAAGAGCTCTTGAGCGCGGCCGAAGGCTTGGCCGGGCACGTGGGCGTACGCGCGGCGTGCGCGGCCTTGGGGGTCGCGCACGCCACGTTCTACCGTCGCCGGAGGCCGAAGACCGGGCAGCGGCAGCCCCGGCCGGCTCCTGCCCGGGCCCTGAGCGAAGCGGAGCACGGCGAGGTCTTCGAGGTGCTGTGTTCGCCGCGCTTCGCGGACCGCGCTCCCGCGGAAGTGTACGCGACGCTGCTGGACGAGGGCGTCTACCTGTGCTCGGAGCGGACGATGTACCGGATCCTGGCCGGGAACAAGGCGGTCCGGGAGCGCCGGGCCCAGCGCAGCCACCCGAACCATCCGAAGCCCGAGGTGGTGGCCCGGGCACCCAACGAGGTGTGGTCCTGGGACATCACGCGGCTCCTCGGGCCGGAGAAGTGGCGGTACTTCTATCTGTATGTGATCCTGGACATCTTCAGCCGTTACGCCGTCGGCTGGATGGTGGCGGAGCGGGAGACCGCGGGGCTGGCCGGGCGCCTGATCGAGGAGAGCTGCCTGAAGCACGGCGTCCAGCCGCGGGTGCTCACGCTTCATTCGGATCGGGGATCGCCCATGACGGGCAAGTGCACGGCGCAGCTGCTGGCCGACCTGGGCATCACGCAGTCGCTGAGCCGGCCCCGGATCTCGAACGACAACCCGTACTCGGAGGCGCAGTTCAAAACGGTCAAGTACCACCCCGGCTTCCCCGGCCGCTTCGGCGGCATCGAGGAGGCGAAGGACTTCTGCCGCGACTTCTTCATGTGGTACAACGCCGGGCACCGGCATGGCGGCATCGGCCTGCTCACACCCGAGCAGGTCCACTTCGGCCGGGCGCCCGCCGTGATCGAGCACAGGCAGGAGGTGCTCGCCGCCGCCTACGCCGCCCGCCCCGACCGCTTCGTGGCCGGCCCGCCCCGTGCCGCGGAACTCGCCGCGGAGGTCTGGATCAACCGGCCCATCCCCGTCAGCGTAGTTGATGGCGCGGAGGCAGCGGCGCAAGGCAGCGGTGCCGACGGAAAGGAGGGATCACTAAACTGATTTGTGATATGTCTCACAATCGTTGGCAGGTTCCGAATCTCCTCGACGGACTCGTAAGATAGCCGCTCCCTGGACCATTAACAATAATCTGTTCGACACACTACACTAGCAGCTAGCTGGATTGACTGCGGCCGATGGCTTCGCGCAATAGCCTTTTTATGAAATCTGGAACGTTAAGGTTGCCGCGCGAAGCTAAGCATGCCACCGAGTCATATTCCGGCACCTCTTCGGCGGACCAAACAACATCGGCGCGGCGGATGGCTTTCAGGGCAACGTGAGTGTAAGCGTCCGGGGTCGCCCAGTAGCAGCTGCGGCACAACTCGGAACTCCGGGCCTCGGCCAAGTTGGGGCAGTGTTCGCAAGTCCAAGACTTAGTGCGGTTACACGAAGCACAGAGCAGCATCACGTCGGCTTCATCTATGTTGCTTGTGCTAGGATCTCCCGCGATCTCATATGGGACGCGATGATCGATCTGTAGGTCCCGCGGCTCCCAGCGGCCGCCACAAACGGCGCATCGAGAACCCGAGCCGTCCAACAGGGTCTGCTTGAGGTTAGTTGGCCAAGCTCTGCGACCGCCTAATCTTGATCGGTCCGTCTCCGAAGGGTTGCCGAACCTATAAGCCGCAATTCGGCGCCCGTCAGCACCAGGCACATAGAACGTGACGAGGGGGATCCCTTGCTCGCGCACATCTCGGGCAGCTCGTGGTGGATGGCCGTAGCCATATTGTTCCGCTAGCTCCTCGGTAGTTATGTATCCCTGCTCCATGATGTGATCGATCACGATCCGAGAGCGTTTGCCCTTAACAGTCTTCAAGTGTTCGATGAACCACTCCGGAAGCTCATCTCGCCCGAGACCTCTGTCAGAGCCCATAAGTGGAGCGAACCCTAGAGAAGTTGAGGCTGCGTGACGACCGGAACGCCAGTCGACTGCGCGGCGGCGTTCGCGAGCGAGGGAGAAAGGTACAGCGATTCGTAGGTCACCTCCTTACGCCCGAGGAGTGTCGCCTGAGTCGAGCGGCCCGCCCGGATCTCTAGGCGTACCAGGCCGAGTTCTGAGGGTAGATCTCGTCCGAATCGTTTATCACCAGTCCGTCCATCGTACGACACCGCAAACATGAGGTCACGAGTGCGCAGTTCATGTAGTTCTTCGGAGAATCGATCGTGGTCGATTTTCGGCAAGTAACGGTGGTCTCGTGAACGGCACACTCCCTGATATGGGGGGTCCATGTAAATCACGTCTGTGCTCGTGCATCGTCGCAAGACGGCAGCGTAATCCAGCGCGGTCAGGCGGGCACCTTCTAGGAGAGACGAAGCGAGAAGTAGGCGTCGTCGCACCTCCAAAGGCCGCGCTCCAAGGCGCCGATGATCCGGTGTGTTGTTGAAGTGACCACTTGAGTTGTACCGGATCGCAGCCTTCACGCAGCGGGCCAGAAGATACAGCAGGTCTGCCGGATCATGGGCACGATTGAATCGATCGCGAACGAGTGTGAAGTATTCGCGTTCCCGACCCCGCTGTTCGTTCCAAAGAAGAGCATACTGCTCAGCGAGTGCCCGAGGGCGTTCTAGAATCTCTTTCCAAAGAATAATGAGTGGCTCATGCGCGTCGTTAATCCAAGAGTGAGCGGCCCTTCGACGCGCTGCGACGGCGAGTGACATCGCGGCCGAGCCTGCAAACGGTTCCACGAACCGCTCGGCGTGGCGGGGCAAATGTCGAACAATCTGGGGCGCGATACGTCGCTTGCTACCTTGATACGGAAACGGCCCGACCGGATCCAACGTGTGTGGCATGCACACTGCTCCCTTGAATGCGTGGCGAATCTAACTGACATGGCTCTCCGCAGAAGCCTAACGGTCGAGGGACTCATTTTCTACCCGTTCCTCAGGGCGTGTGTCGTAGCGCAGTAGAAATGTCCTCCCTTAGCGCAGTAGAAATGTCCTCTTACGGTCCATGTTCGGTTTGGGGGCTTCGAACATGGTCCGGGAGAGGATCTGATGGAGTTGAGTCTGAGGGAGAGGGACCGCGTGTCGGTGCTTAGACAGGTGAGCGAAGGCGTGCTGACGGGAGCGGCCGGGGCGGCGCGGCTCGGGGTGACGCCTCGTCACTTCCGGCGTCTGCTTCGGCGGTTCGCAGCGGAGGGTGACGCTGCGGCGGTGCACGGCCTCAAGGGGCGGCCATCGAACCGGTCGCTGCCCGCGGCGGTGCGGGAGCTTGCGCTGTCGGTGGCGGCCGATCCGCTGTACGCGGACTTCGGCCCGACGCTGCTGGCCGAGCACCTCTGGCGGCGTTTCGGCGTCGTCGTGAGCGCGGACACGCTCAGACGGTGGATGCTGGAGGCCGGGCGGTGGGAGCGGCGCCGGCGGCGCGCGCGGCACCGCAGCCGGCGGCCCAGGCGGGCGGCGCTGGGCGAACCGGGGCAGTGGGACAGCTCCGCGCACCCGTGGCTGGAGGAGCGATCGCCGGGGAGCCAGACGCTGATCTCGATCCACGACGACGCGACGAGCCGTCTGCTCATGGCCCGCTTCGTGGCGCGCGACAACGGGGCGGAGAACCGGCGGGCGATCATCGAGTATCTGGGGCGCCACGGCCGGCCCGTGGCGGTCTACACCGACCATGCGGGGCACTTCGGGCAGTGGCTGTCGAAGCGGGAGGAGCGCACGGGCACGATCATTTCGCGCGCGCTGGGCGGGCTGGGCGTCGAGGTGATTCTGGCCGGCTCTCCCCAGGCCAAGGGACGGGTCGAGCGCAGCTTCGGCACCGCGCAGGACCGGCTGGTCAAGGAGATGCGGCTGGAGGGGATCGCCACGCTGGAGGCGGCCAACCGCTTTCTGGAGGACTACTGGGTCCCGTTCTGGAACGAGCGCTTCACCGTCGAGCCCGCCGATCCCCGCGACGCGCACCGTCCGCTCCCGCCCGGCGTGGACCTCGAGGCGCTCTTCGCCGAGACCGATACCCGCGTCGTGGCCCGCGACTTCACGATCCGGTTCCGGAAGCGGCGCTGGCAGATCCCGGAGCGGGAGGCCGGCGGCATCGCCCCGTCCGCCGAGGTCATCGTCGAGCGCCGCCTCGACGGTGAGGTCCGCTTCCGCTTCGGTGAGCGCTACCTGGATGTCGAATCCGTATGCCAAGCCCCCGCCGCTTCCCCCAACGACGCGCCCGCCAAGCCGGCAAAGCCGCGGCCCGCACCTCCCAAGCCAGCTCCGGACCACCCCTGGCGCAAGCACTTCCAAGCCAGTGCCCAACAGGCCATCGCGCGCCGGAACCTCCGCCGCGAGAGAGAAGGGATATCCAACAAGAACGAACCGCCCCGCATCCCCGAAGCGACCGGAGCCGGGGCCAAAACCGGAACCCCCGGGGAGGACATTTCTATTGCGCCCTAACCCCGGACATTTCTATTGCGGTTTGACACGTTCCTCAGGGCGTGTGTCGTAGCGCAGTAGAAATGTCCTCCCTTAGCGCAGTAGAAATGTCCTCTTACGGTCCATGTTCGGTTTGGGGGCTTCGAACATGGTCCGGGAGAGGATCTGATGGAGTTGAGTCTGAGGGAGAGGGACCGCGTGTCGGTGCTTAGACAGGTGAGCGAAGGCGTGCTGACGGGAGCGGCCGGGGCGGCGCGGCTCGGGGTGACGCCTCGTCACTTCCGGCGTCTGCTTCGGCGGTTCGCAGCGGAGGGTGACGCTGCGGCGGTGCACGGCCTCAAGGGGCGGCCATCGAACCGGTCGCTGCCCGCGGCGGTGCGGGAGCTTGCGCTGTCGGTGGCGGCCGATCCGCTGTACGCGGACTTCGGCCCGACGCTGCTGGCCGAGCACCTCTGGCGGCGTTTCGGCGTCGTCGTGAGCGCGGACACGCTCAGACGGTGGATGCTGGAGGCCGGGCGGTGGGAGCGGCGCCGGCGGCGCGCGCGGCACCGCAGCCGGCGGCCCAGGCGGGCGGCGCTGGGCGAACCGGGGCAGTGGGACAGCTCCGCGCACCCGTGGCTGGAGGAGCGATCGCCGGGGAGCCAGACGCTGATCTCGATCCACGACGACGCGACGAGCCGTCTGCTCATGGCCCGCTTCGTGGCGCGCGACAACGGGGCGGAGAACCGGCGGGCGATCATCGAGTATCTGGGGCGCCACGGCCGGCCCGTGGCGGTCTACACCGACCATGCGGGGCACTTCGGGCAGTGGCTGTCGAAGCGGGAGGAGCGCACGGGCACGATCATTTCGCGCGCGCTGGGCGGGCTGGGCGTCGAGGTGATTCTGGCCGGCTCTCCCCAGGCCAAGGGACGGGTCGAGCGCAGCTTCGGCACCGCGCAGGACCGGCTGGTCAAGGAGATGCGGCTGGAGGGGATCGCCACGCTGGAGGCGGCCAACCGCTTTCTGGAGGACTACTGGGTCCCGTTCTGGAACGAGCGCTTCACCGTCGAGCCCGCCGATCCCCGCGACGCGCACCGTCCGCTCCCGCCCGGCGTGGACCTCGAGGCGCTCTTCGCCGAGACCGATACCCGCGTCGTGGCCCGCGACTTCACGATCCGGTTCCGGAAGCGGCGCTGGCAGATCCCGGAGCGGGAGGCCGGCGGCATCGCCCCGTCCGCCGAGGTCATCGTCGAGCGCCGCCTCGACGGTGAGGTCCGCTTCCGCTTCGGTGAGCGCTACCTGGATGTCGAATCCGTATGCCAAGCCCCCGCCGCTTCCCCCAACGACGCGCCCGCCAAGCCGGCAAAGCCGCGGCCCGCACCTCCCAAGCCAGCTCCGGACCACCCCTGGCGCAAGCACTTCCAAGCCAGTGCCCAACAGGCCATCGCGCGCCGGAACCTCCGCCGCGAGAGAGAAGGGATATCCAACAAGAACGAACCGCCCCGCATCCCCGAAGCGACCGGAGCCGGGGCCAAAACCGGAACCCCCGGGGAGGACATTTCTATTGCGCCCTAACCCCGGACATTTCTATTGCGGTTTGACAAGACAGTACCGTGACCGCCTTGCGATTCCTGCCCACCGCGTTGATCTTGCAAGGGAGCGAAACAGTACCGGACCAGCGGAAGCGACAAATCCAGCTAATGCTAGACCGTTAAACGGGCACGGACAACCATGTGTACTCGCCTTGACTGTATTGGACAACGATGACCATCGACCAAACTGAGCTCCGCCGTCTGCACTCTGTTCCCGGGAGGCCAGCGGCATGACCCGGCGAGATGTGGCGACGCCCCTTGACCTCTCGCGCTCGGCGATATCGCGAATTGAGGTGGGAGGCCGAACTCTGTCCGGCCACGAACTCCACCGCCTAGACTCCTTGTTTGTCCACGCAGCTCAACATTTCCCGGGAGCCGCGTTCGAAGGGAAGACTAAGCATGGCTTCCCCACCGAGGACGCTTCTAGGACAGAGCTCACAGTCTTCCTCAGTTCTAGGAAGGAGCACACGACCCTCGTTGATCTCTTTTGTTGCCAGTTGACGAACAGACAGTCGACGTTGTCACTCCGCGAGTACTCCACCGACATGCCGTGTAGGGACCCATGGAAGCCGGAGGTCGAAGGAATCATTCGATCGTGCTCCGCTACCATCTGTATGGTTGGCGACACAACCTATCAGAGCGAACCAGTCAATTGGGAAATCCGAAAGAGCGCTGATCTCGGCAAACTAGTGCTTGCCGTCTATCTCGAGTCTACAGCCGTGTCGATTCCGCCCGCACTCTCCGAGATCGGCGTTACACCCATGCGATGGAACGTCCGTGCGATTGTGAAGGAGCTATATGACCGGCAGCGCTGAGCAAGTCAGAGCTACTCTATTTTGCGATGCGGAAGCCGAAGACGACGGCAAGACCCTGCTAGCGCAATATCAATTGTTGGTCGCGACTTCCGAAGCGCTTGTGGTTCGGCGACAGAGCGTAAATACCTTTTTTCTTTCTGTGAACTCAATCATACTTGCAGGCGAGGGTCTTCTCCTCCCAGATGCTGACACTGGCACCCTGGAATCTGCTGCGATTATCGGATTTGCTTTGGGAGGAATGACGCTGTGTGTCATCTGGCACCGATTGATTACGTCGTTTCGACAGTTGAGCACGGGTAAGTTCCGCGTGATTCACGAGATTGAACGGAGACTGCCAGCGAGGATGTTCACTGCCGAGTGGGTTGCTCTCGGATCTGGCGAAGACCCGAAGACGTACCGACCGTTTACCAAAGTTGAGTCGGCGACGCCGAAGATCTTCGGGCTAATCCAGGTTCTGGTAGCTGCCGGCGGACTCTATCTGTTGTGTAGATAAAGGACGACAATGAGCACACATCGCATTCACATCTTTATCAGCCACTCATGGGCCTACTCCAGTCACTACGAAACGCTGTGCGAATGGATCTATAGCCGCGTGTGGCGCTTTGGCCAAGCGTCGTTGGTTTTTGCCGATTACTCAGTGCCGAAAGATGATCCGATCCACGATGCACCAACTGAGGGTGCCTTGATGGATGCGATTCTCAGGAAGATTGCGCGAAGCCACGTTGTTGTGATTCCGACCGGCATGTATGCGACGTACAGCAAGTGGATCGCAAAGGAGATCCTCGGTGCAGGGGAGAAAGGGAAACCAATCTTGGCGGTTAATCCTTGGGGGCAGCAACGACGGTCGGTCGTCGTTGCCGACGCCGCCGGGAAGATAGTCGGTTGGAATCGGCAGAGTGTCGTTGGTGGAATCTGGGAACTTTACCGGCAGTGAGGCCTGCGGGACGAGTCAGATCGCGTGGGGATCACCGGAGTCGATCTCCATGGTTCGACGGCGGTGGTGCATTGCGATCCGAACGATGAAGTGACGCTGGTCGCTGTTGGGGGTGGGTGAGGGGCGGTAGAGTGGCAGGGTCGGCGGCATTGGCCATCGGTACGCGAAGGGGGCCGTGAGGGACGGCGTGTACGAGTACCGTATTCAGTTGAGACGCGGCTTCGCGGAGGCCATCGGACCAGACTGCGGTGTTCATCGCCTTTAGCCCGGATTTCTCACACGCTGCCCGCGGGCGCTCGGCTGAGGTCGTTTCGGGCATAGTGGGCGCGATAATGGTCGGACTTGGGACGTTCGGATAGTCCCGGACGACGCGGTCGCCCTTTTTCCGCGGGCCTTTGAGGGGACGCCCCGCGTTCGTGGTGGGTCGGGGTGTGGCGAGGAGACACGGGTGCGTCGGCCCGGACCGCGGGCGGGCTGGGCGGTGGGTCTTACGGCGTTTCTACGTGGGGAAGCTTGCGTGGACGCGAGCGAACTCGGTCTGGAAGGGGTGGTGGGAGTCCATGGCGATGGCGACGCGGCGGACGGAGACGGAGACGCGGGCGCCGATCTTGAGGAGCTCGAGGCGCAGCGAACCGGCGGTGGCGCGTGCGAGGCGGGTATGGTGGAGGGCGTCCCGCACGCGGGCGGTGAGGACGGAGGCGAAGGCGGAGAAGAGGAGCCGGAGCTGGTTGGCGCGGGTGGGGGTGGCGGAGGTGCGCGCGGCGAAGAGGTCGAGCTGCTGCTCCTTGATGGCGTTCTCGGCTTCGCCCCTGGGGCGGTAGATGCGCTCGTAGACGGTTCTGGAGGAGGCAATCCTCTCCGGCAGCGAGGTGACGACGAAGCGGGGGTTGGCCTTGCCGGGGAGGTGCTCGGCCTTGCCGACGACGCGCCGTGCTCGGGACCAGCTCTCGCGGGTGGAGTGGGAGAAGTCCTTGAAGCGTCGCGCGGGGCGGTTGCGCCTGAGGGAACTGGCCTCGGCGGCGGCGAGTTCCGGTTGGATCCTTGCCGTGAGCCGTTCGTTCCCGGCGAGGCCGATGGCGTAGTGGATGTTCTCCCGCTCGCAGAAGGCCATGAGTTCCTCGCGGGCGTAGGCGGAGTCGGCGCGGACGAGGATCTCGACGCGGGGCCAGCGGCGGCGGATGAGCGCGATGATGCGCCCAAGCCGCTCGGTGACGCCCTCGGCGGGGTCGGCGTTGCCGGGGCGGCAGGACGGCGGCCAGGGGGTGGTGGCCGCAGAAGATGTACAGCGGCAGGAAGCAGTAGTGGTCGTAGTAGCCGTGGAAGAAGCGGCCCTGTTGGCGGCCGTGGACCTCGATGTCGGTGCAGTCGATGTCGAGGACGAGGCGTGAGGGAGGCGCGCCGGACCAGGACTCGGTGAACAGGACGGGGAGCAGGTCCTGTAGCGCCTCGACATCGTGGCCGATCCTGTGGTAGCGGCCCGGCTCGCCCTCGGGGGCGTGCTCGAGCCGGTTGAGTGTGCTCTTGCCGGCCAGTGCGGCGCAGTCCCTGCGGGCGCCCTCGATCTTGCCGGAGATGAGCCCCGGGACGGGATCGTGGCGCAGTTGGTCGTGGTCGTTCAGATCCTCGTGGCCCAAGGCGAGGCCGACGATGCGCTGGGCGACGAGGGTGGCGAGGGCGTGTTCGGTGAAGCGCGGATCCCGGTGGTCGGTGAAGCAGGCGGCGACGCGCTCGAACAGGCGCGTGGATCGTCCGATCCGGCTGAGCAGCAACGCCCCGGCGTTGGAGGTGATCGCGCCCCCGTTGAATGAGGCCACGACTCTGCGGCCCTGGCAGCCTTGAAAGGCGAACGAGATGGCCTTACGCTGTGTCGGTACCGGTCCTCCTCCTGTGTAGCCGTCATGTTCTTGGGCAAGAACAATTTAGCGACTACTGGAGGCCGGTGCCTACTTCATCCTGTGAGAAATCCGGGCTAGGGTTGACTTGTTCCGGCTGGTGGGCTGCCGGATCCCTTTCTTCAAGACTTGGTACGGCGTCGCGCCCTCCATGCTGCGGCCGCGGTAGGGGCGCTTCCGGTTGGAGGTCTCGATGTAGGCGTCCAGATCCTCCTGCGTGTCGGTGACCGACTGGTACCAGGTCGTGGGCCCCTTCACCCTCAGGCACGGGTCCAGAAGTGTGCGGTGGGAGCGCTCGTATGTGGACGCCGCCGGATGGGCAAGCCGGCTTCAGAATCGAGTCGGTGGCAGCTTGGTCGGGTACTGTCGTATGTCCGGCCTCTTGATGCAGCTTTCGTTGGCCGCGGGGCCCGTATGGTGTGTGTGAGATCGGATCCAAATCGATGAAGCGGGTTCGAAGGCCGTGTAGCGCTTTCTGGTTTTCCGATCCCGTCTTCTAGACCGTTTGCCCTTACCGGTTTTCGCGTCCTGTCCGCATGTGTCGGCAGTGTCTCTGCTTTTTGGCTTCTCCCCTCTCTCCTTTCGCCGCCCGGTCAGGCGGCAGCGCGAACCTGATAGATCTCCTTCTTCGTGCTCAGCGCCCAGACCCATCCGCGCCGTCCTGTTGGCGAGTGCGACCGCAGCCAGCATCTTCGGCTTACATGCCAGCATCCCGGCCAACTCGGAAGCCGGTTGCTTGCTGTTGTCAGAACCCGGTCTGCGGTTGCATCTATCTCCACTTGGATCGTCTGTCCAGGAAGTCGCGATGGCGATCACGAGCAGGGGGCGGGTGTCTCGAGGACGGCCTTGTGTCTGGAAGGAGGATCCACCGGAACATGACGAACGGCGATCTGGGCTGGATCACGAACTACATCTGGGGGATCGCAGACGATGTCCTGCGGGATGTTTACGTCCGCGGGAAGTACCGCGACGTCATCCTTCCCATGACCGTTCTGCGGCGGCTCGACGCCGTGCTCGAGCCCACCAAGCAGGCCGTCCTGGACATGAAGGACACGCTGGACGAGATGGGGATCGCCGAACAGAAGGTGGCCCTTCGGCAGGCGGCGGAGCAGCCATTCTACAACACGTCGAAGTTCACCCTGCACGACCTGCGGGCGCGGGCCAGCCGGCAGCAGCTCCGGGCCGACTTCGAGGACTACCTGGACGGGTTCTCGCCCAGCGTGCAGGACATCCTCGAGAACTTCGAGTTCCGCAATCAGATCCCGAGGCTCTCCAGGGCCGACGCGCTGGGCGCGCTGATCGAGAAGCTCACCTCGCCGGACATCAATCTGAGTCCGGAGCCGGTCATGGACACCGACGGCACGGTCCGGCATCCCGGGCTCGACAACCACGGCATGGGGACGGTCTTCGAGGAGCTGATCCGGCGCTTCAACGAGGAGAACAACGAGGAGGCGGGCGAGCACTTCACCCCGCGCGACGCCGTGCAGCTCATGGCGAAGCTCGTCTTCCTCCCGATCGCCGACGAGATCGACGACGGCACCTATCTGCTCTACGACGGTGCGTGCGGGACCGGCGGCATGCTTACCGTGGGCGAGGACGTGCTGCAGCAGCTCGCGGAGGAGCGGGGCAAGCAGGTGTCCACCCATCTCTTCGGCCAGGAGATCAACGCCGAGACCTACGCCATCTGCAAGGCCGACCTCCTGCTGAAGGGGGAGGGGGAGGCCGCCGACAACATCATGGGCGGCCCGGAGCATTCCACGCTGTCCAACGACGCCTTCCCGTCGCGCGAGTTCGACTTCATGCTTTCCAACCCGCCGTACGGGAAGAGCTGGAAGACCGACCTGCAGCGCATGGGTGGCAAGAAGGACATGCGCGATCCGCGGTTCGTGATCGAGCACGCGGACGATCCCGAGTACTCCCTGGTCACCCGCTCCAGCGACGGCCAGATGCTCTTCCTGGCCAACAAGCTCTCAAAGATGAAGCAGGGGACCCGGCTCGGGAGCCGCATCGCCGAGATCCACAACGGCAGTTCGCTCTTCACCGGGTCGGCGGGGCAGGGCGAGAGCAACATCCGTCGCTGGATCATCGGAGTGTGGATTTCCTGGATCACGGCAGAGATCACGTAAGTTCAACTGGGGCTGCACGATCTGCCACTCTTGCCGCTGGAGCGCAGTCCGACTGAGCCGGCCAAAAAAGCGTGTCGCCGCTTCGTCTGCAGGTTGGAGAAACACCCGGCGTCCGCTATTTTTTCCAGCAATGGAGCGCAGGGAGTCCCCGCGCGCAGAAAAAGGCCCTGCCGCAACCCAGCCGGGGGTCCTGTTCGGTTGCCAAGGGCGTGAACGGTTGAAGGGCCGGAGGAAGGGAATCATGACGGAAGACGACGGAATCCGCCGCGCAATGGAGGGCGTGAAAGCAACGACCCAGGCACTAGCCGAAGCGTCGAAGGCTGCGAACGCCGGGCTGGACGCGTACGACGAGATGATAAAGACGGTGACGGAAGCGTCGAAGGCGGCGTTCGTGAGGCCACTGTTCGACGCCGAAGTGCTGATGGTGTACGCGAAGCCGGTGGTCGACGTGAAGGCGTTCATGAGCTCGGCGGTCGACGTGACGGCGTTCGCGAGCCCGGTGGCCGACGTGACGGCGTTCATGAGCTCGGCGGTCGACGTGACGGCGTTCGCGAGCCCGGTGGCCGACGTGACGGCGTTCATGAGCTCGGCGGTCGACGTGACGGCGTTCGCGAGCCCGGTGGCCGACGTGACGGCGTTCATGAGCTCGGCGGTCGACGTGACGGCGTTCGCGAGCCCGGTGGCCGACGTGACGGCGTTCATGAGCTCGGCGGTCGACGTGACGGCGTTCGCGAGCCCGATGGCTGACGTCAAGGCGTTCGCGAGCCCGGTGGCTGACGTGACGGCGTTCATGAGCTCGGTGGCCGACGTGAACGCGTTCGCGAGCCCGGTGGTCGATATCGACGCCGGGAGATTGAAAGCTATCAGGGAATCGCTGGACGGTATTGCAAGGTTCGTGGAGTCTGTGACACCGGATTTTGACTACGAGAGGAACTTCCGGGACTTCGACTTCGAGCCGATGAGCCTTCCGCCGATGCGGAATGAGATCGACGAACTGCAACAGGAAAACGCCGAACTGCAGCATGAGATAGCAGATCTGCGACGGCGAGTGAGCGCGCTCGAAATGCAGGAGATCTTCCCCGACGACGCAGACTTCCCCCACTGAGATCCCGTGCCAGACAAGGAAGACCTCACACCCGGATTCCGTAAGAATTCGTTCCGTTGCCCCACCTGTAACGAGGTGGCGCAAATGCGGTGGCTTCAATTGTCGACAACCCAACCGGACTTCGTGAAGGTATTCTGGAGTGATCCGGGTTACACCTTCTATGTCTCGATTTGTCCGGCAAAAGAGTGTCCGACGCTCTGGCTGGACCCCGACGGTCTCACACGGCCAGCGCGAATGGTGTATCTGGACTTACCCCGTTTTAGTGGACAGTTGAAAGTGGTGGCTTCTCTCTCCAGGCCAGCTCCCGAGAGCCGGGAGCGCACGCTGCGCCGAGGCGTAGCGGCGTGAGAGGTAGGTCCCGGCTCTCACGCTGCCTCGCCCACACGCCTCGAAGCTCGCCGGCGACGCGTAGCCGAGGCTCGAGTGCCGTCGGCGCGGGTGGTACCAGCCCTGGATGAACCGGAACACCGCCCGGCTCCTTGCCGTCGGCGGCGAGAACCGACTTGTGCAGCGAGTCGTGTCCGAGAGCGATCTAAGTGCTGACGAGACGGTGACCATCGACGCGGTGTCACGTCAGCTCTAGGCGAACACTGCGGACGACGGCAACCAAACGGGACATCACGTCCCGGTCGGTGTCCAGAGCCTGCGCCAGCGCGGCGAGGGCAAGTCCGTATCCTACTCCGAGCTCGCCCATCCACACGGCGAGTCGCAAGTAACCCTCCGGGTTCTCGATGTCGCCAAAACCGCCCTTCGCCAATGGGAAACCCAAGCTCACCGGCGTCGGATGGTCGTACGTCGGCAATAACCCGATCCTCACCTCGTTGGCCCACCAGTTGCCGTCCATCTCGTCGAGCCGGAACTCGCCGGGAATGCACCTCCACACGGCATCCATCTGCCAGTAAGCTGCCCGAAGCTCCGTCGCCATCACATGCATGGAGTCGGCGCTGATGTCCCACCGCGTAATAGCCAGCGTGTGGAGGCACATCTTACGGAGGCGAGGGATCCAATCGGGTTCGTCCGTTCCGATCGTACGCCTCGGCGCGTCGATCTCTGCATGGATCCGAACGAGGTCGCGAAGCATGCCGCGACATCGTTCGCACAGGGCGCGCGGCCCCTCGTAAGGTTC
Organism: Candidatus Palauibacter sp.; assembly: GCF_965216145.1. Taxonomy (GTDB): domain Bacteria; phylum Gemmatimonadota; class Gemmatimonadetes; order Palauibacterales; family Palauibacteraceae; genus Palauibacter. The sequence goes on along the minus strand of NZ_OZ244149.1, from coordinate 4,051,728 downwards.
TCCGCCCGTGCCCAATTCAGTCCTCTGTCGCGCCGCCGCTGGTGAACGCCAGGACTGCGGCGTCTCGAGCAGCCTTGGACGTCTCGCGCACTTCACGGAGCTGGGCCAGCATGGCTTCTACCCGTCCCCACCCTCCGTCTCCAGCGACGGGGCACAATGCGGCGTGCGCGTTCATGACGGCCACCTGCCCTACCAGGTAGTCCATCAGACTGGCGAACGCGAACACGTCCGGAGCCAGGTCCATCGAGACGACGCCCCCACTCCACGAGTATCCCACCCAGTCGGCTCTCCCGTGGCAGAAATACTCGCTCACGTAGTTGTACCAACTGGTGCCTCCCCGCAGCGTCGCCACCTTATCTGCCTGTTTGAGGCTCCTTCCCTTTCGCATCTTCGGTTTCGGCAACCCGTCGAGAGCCGCGGCCTTTTCCATCGCGCCTGAGATTTGCTCAAGCAACTCCTGGTGGCCGACCTGACCCTTCGTCGCCGCGATCATCGTGCCGTAGTAGTCCGCGTTCAGGTGGTCGCCGACCAGATCCATGGCCCGCTCCGGCTCCATCGTGAAGCCCGGCGCAATCATCAGGTTGTGGAAGATGAAGACTACCTGCCCGGCGCACTCCAGAACGGGCCGCATCTGCACAGCGAGCGAGTGCAGGTTGCTGGTCTCATTGGCCCGAAGGACGGCGACGGTGTGTAGCCGTGCCTTGCGCAGCAGCAGCGCGCCCACAATCCGGAAGGTGGCCGTCGGATCGGCGTCCAGATCGATTTGCTCCGTCGCTTCAACCCACCCGCCGGTGACGTCCAACCACCGCTCGAGCTCGCGCGTCGTCGCGATGGCTTTCTCCAACAACTCGGCCATCTCGGCTCGATATTGGGCAATCTCGGTGGGTGACGCCATCTGCCTGAGTCTCTTCGCGGTTCGCTTCCTATCGTCATTCGCCGAAGGGACTGTCCTCTCCAGTGAGCCTACGGCGAATGGCTGGCTCGATCGTCCATGAGCCCTTCCAATCTACTCCACCCGAGGCCGGGTGCGCGTACCTGCTCATCTGTCATGGTGAACACGTCCCCGACGCCGGGCGCCCCGGCAGCCCTACCCCGGGCGAAGACCAAGGGGAAGGTCGAGCGTCCCATCGGCTACATTCGCAGGAACCTCATGGACGGCCGCAGCTGCGGCCGTCGACGCGCACCTCAACCCTCAGGCCAAGTGGTGGCTCGGGACGCCCGCCAAGCGGCCCAAGCCGCCGCGGCCGGATCCGCGCCCAACTTGCCGACCTCAAGCTGCCCAGCGCTTTGGAGGCCCTCGACCCCGTTGTCTCCGGTGTTGACGGAGGCCGCTTCACCGCCGCCGAAGGCATCGAAAAGCTCCTCGGGGCGGGGCCCTGGCCGACCTCATCACCTCCCTCGAGGAGGCACAGGCCGCCGGGCGGCTCCAGCACCGGCTCAAGGTCCTCACCCACCCGGCGCTGTTGATCGTTGATGAGATCGGCTACGTCCCCATCTCCCGCACCGGCGCCACCCTCGTCTTCCAGCTCGTCAACCGGCGCTACGAGGTCGGCTCCACCATCCTCACCTCCAACCAGAGCTTCGAGGAGTGGGGTCACATCTTCGGCGACGAGGTCATGGCCACCGCGCTCATCGACCGGCTGCTCCACCACTGCCACATCGTCAACATCCGGGGCAACAGCTACCGCATGAGGCAGCACGCCGAACTCTTCAACGCCCTCCATAACAACCCCGCCACCACGGAGGCCGAGACGTCACCCTGAGGCTCGTCACCTCCGGCCGGGTGTACCTTTTCACCCGCCGCATGTGTCACTTCTTCGGCCGCCGTTGACACCGGAGCCGGAAGAGATCAACTAGGAAGGAAGGTGAAGACCGCAGCCTGAAGCGCCGATTTGGGCGAGGCCGGGTGTTAGGTGACTACCGTACTTGTACAGCCGTACTTGCGCACCGTACTTGCACAGGTTGCGGACGCCTGATTGACCACGTAGCATAGCCCCCGCAAACAACCTTCTCGGCAGCATATCTGAGGACACGCCTGCAGTCACCCGACCCGGAGTCCACTCATGTCAACGACCCCTTTCCGAGGCCTTCTTGATCGCAACGAAGCAATCGCTCGTTGTTCAGACGTACTTGAGAACGCCTGTTCTCTACTCCGTAAGATCATAGATTACTCAACCGGCGCTTACGCTCGATGCATGAGGGCAACACGAGATTTCACTGGTCCGCCAGATGCCATCGCAGCACCTTTTGCTTTGTTTCATTACAGCATAGCCACTACTGACGGAATAGATGCGTTGCTTTCAAACTCGTGTGTAACTCCAGCCATCCCTCTCGTACGCAGTTCATACGAAACATCCGTCGCTCTCACATACATGACGCGGAACGATTTCGAACAGCGTTCCTTGTCTTGGTTGTGCGGCGAAGCGCACCTACACCTTCGTTGGCTTTACATTGTTCGCGACAACGACGTGTCCAACGAGTTCTCCGCAGCGCTAACGGATGATATGCGGAGTCGAGTTGAGCAGGAAATACAACGACTTGAGGGTGTGCTTGCTCGTCCCCATATGGCAGATATCGAACTCGAATATCAGGCGCAGCGCAACCAACAGAACCGAAATTATCCGCATTGGTATTCGTTGTTTGGTGGCGCCAGAGACTTGAGGACGTTGACGGATAGGATCGGCGAACGTGACTATTACGATTTGGCCTATCGCCGTTGGTCTGGAACCGCACATGCCAGCACGGGCGTAGACAACACGTTCGCGTTCACTCAAGGTGTTCAGACGATACAACCGCTGAGACACCCGCGCGAAATAATCGCCGTAACGCAATACTCAGCGAAGTTCTTGTTGCGGTCGATGGGAAGTATGATTACCAAATGTCGACCTGCCGAACTCGAGTCGTTGTCGAACTGGCATAATTCTGAAGTCCAACCCGACTTGGTTGCTATAGCTCGAACGAAGCTCGTGTTCGACGAGGAGGTACGGAGGGACTGGTAACGTAACGAGGCACGACGGCGAAGAAGTATCAGGCTATTTGTACAAGTACGGTAATCACCTGACACCCGGCCTCGCCGAGGTCAGCGCTTCAACTCGGCCTGACGGTCGCGAGTCGTGGTCCTTGCAGAAGGGGCAAGGGCCTTGCTCGCAGGCACGCCCGCCGACGAGGCGATGTTCGCGCCCCGAACCCCCTTTTGGGGGTCTTGCCGTGGGTGTGTCCGCTGCCGTACCTGAATCTGCCAACAGGTTCCCGGAATGGTTGATGGCTGAGATCCGCCACGTTCAAGCCTACGTGAGGATTCGAAGGAGGAAAGAAGCGAGACATGACCAACGCCGATCTGCACTGGATCACCAACTACATCTGGGGGATCGCGGATGACGTGCTCCGCGATGTCTACGTGCGCGGCAAGTACCGTGACGTGATCCTTCCCATGACCGTGCTGCGGCGGCTCGACGCGGTGCTGGAGCCCACCAAGCAGGCCGTCCTGGACATGAAGGACGCGCTGGACGAGATGGGGATCGCCGACCAGAGGGTGGCCCTTCGGGAGGCCGCGGAGCAGCCATTCTACAACACGTCGAAGTTCACCCTGCATGACTTGCGGGCGCGGGCCAGCCGACAGCAGCTCAGGGCAGACTTCGAGGACTACCTCGACGGGTTCTCGCCCAGCGTGCAGGACATCCTCGAGAACTTCGAGTTCCGCAACCAGATCCCGAGGCTCTCCAAGGCCGACGCTCTCGGCTCGCTGATCGAGAAGCTCACCTCGCCGGACATCAACCTGAGTCCGGAGCCGGTCAGGAACACCGACGGCACGGTTCGGCATCCCAAGCTCGACAACCACGGCATGGGCACCGTCTTCGAGGAGCTGATCCGGCGCTTCAACGAGGAAAACAACGAGGAGGCGGGCGAGCACTTCACGCCGCGCGACGCCGTGGAGCTCATGGCGAAGCTGGTCTTCCTCCCGGTCGCCGACGAGATCGACGACGGCACCTATCTGCTGTACGACGGCGCGTGCGGGACCGGCGGCATGCTGACCGTGGGCGAGGATGTGCTTGCAGCACTCGCGGAGGAGCGAGGCAAGCAGGCGTCCACCCACCTCTTCGGCCAGGAGATCAACGCCGAGACCTACGCCATCTGCAAGGCCGACCTCCTGCTGAAGGGCGAAGGCGAGGCCGCCGACAACATCGTGGGCGGACCGGAGCACTCCACGCTCTCCAACGACGCCTTCCCGACGCGCGAGTTCGACTTCATGCTCTCCAACCCGCCGTACGGGAAGAGCTGGAAGACGGACCTCGAGCGCATGGGCGGCAAGAAGGACATGCGGGACCACCGGTTCGTGATCGAGCACGCGGACGATCCCGAGTACTCCCTGGTCACTCGCTCCAGCGACGGCCAGATGCTCTTCCTGGCCAACAAGCTCTCCAAGATGAAGCGGGAGACCCGGCTCGGGAGCCGCATCGCCGAGATCCACAACGGCAGTTCGCTCTTCACCGGGTCGGCGGGGCAGGGCGAGAGCAACATCCGCCGCTGGATCATCGAGAACGACTGGCTGGAGGCGATCGTCGCCCTGCCGCTCAACATGTTCTACAACACCGGCATCGCCACCTACGTCTGGGTGCTCACGAACCGGAAGCCCGAGCACCGGAAGGGCAAGGTGCAACTGATCGACGCCACGAAATGGTTCCGGCCGCTCCGGAAGAATCTTGGGAAAAAGAACTGCGAGCTTGGCGAGGAGGACATCGAGAGGATTTGCCGGACGTTCCTCGATTTCGAGGAGACCGAGGAGAGCAAGATCTTCGACAACGAGGCGTTCGGGTACTGGAAGGTGACCGTGGAGCGGCCGCTGCGCTTGGCGGTAGATCTGTCCGAGCAAAGGAGAGACGCGTTCTTCGATGCCTGCCTTGAAATGGACGAGGAACAACTTGGAAACGCGGTCGAGTCGCTGGCGCCGCGCCTTGGGCAGGGTCCCCACCTCGACTTCAACCACTTCCTGGAAGCGGTGAAGGAAGAAATGCCGCTCCATCGGGTCAAGATGACCGCGAAGCGGAAGCGGCTGCTGCAAACCTCGCTGGCGGAACTGGACGCGACGGCCGCGCCGATGATCAAGAAGACGCATCGGCGCGGTACGGTCGCCGATCCGATCCAGGGTCTTTACGAGGTTGGCGGCGGCTCGCGAGTCGTCGAGTACGAGCCGGATACTCAACTGCGTGACACCGAGCAGATTCCGTTGCAGGAGGAAGGCGGCATCGAGGGGTTCCTGCGTCGCGAGGTGCTTCCGTACGCCGAGGACGCCTGGTACGTCCCGAAGAGCGTCAAGACCGGCTACGAGATCAGCTTCAACCGGTACTTCTACCAGCCCGAGCCGATGCGGACGCTGGAGGAGATTCGGTCGGACATCGCGGCCGTCGAGCGGGAAGCGGCAGGGCTGCTGGATGGGGTTGTGTGGGGAGAATGATGTCCGGGCGTCCGGCGGGCGAGCCGATCGAGAGCGCCGCGAAGCTCAGGGTGTACCTGGACGCCACGATCATCCGCGCGTACCAGGATCCCCGGGGCGCAGGGCCGCTGCACGGTCTGATCAGGCAGGCAGTTCGCGACGAGGTGGTCCTGGCGGTGTCGGACTTGACGGTGGATGAGTTGCGGGACGCGCCCGCCGACGTGCACGAAGTCATGGACGCTTCTATCCTGCCCCATGCGGAACGAGTTTCGGTCACGACCGAGGTTCACGAGCTTGCAGACAAGTACGTTGAGAGCGGTGTGGTCACCGGGCCGAGGCGGGGCGACGCCCGGCACGTTGCCGCTGCCACGGTTGCCGGCGCGGACGTGTTGGGGAGCTGGAATCGCCGTATCCTCAATTGGGAGAGGGTCCGTTGGCACAACGAGGTCAACCGCCTTATGGGCTACGGCTCCATTGACGCCCGCGATCCCAGGGCGCTTGAGTATGGAATGTCGGAGCCCGATATCCAGGAAACGCATCGCACCGGAAGGAAGAGAAGATGAACCGTAGCGACATCATCGTCGACGCAACCGGGGCTCCCGAAGGCGGATACGACGCCCAGGCGCTCGGGCGCGACGCCCTTGCGCGAACCGGCGTCCCCGCCGAAGGAATGACGCGATGAAGGGCGCTCCGCAGCCCGGTCATATCGGTTTGCCGGCGCTCATTGGAGATCTACGACGAGGCCGGTTCGTAATCCCTGACTTCCAGCGCGAATTCGAGTGGGAGCCATGGGACATCCGACAACTCGTTCGATCGATTTTCCTCGACTACTACATCGGCAGCCTGCTGCTATGGAAGGGTAGACCCGACAACTTCGCAGCGCTTGCCTGCGAGCCGATCTACGGTTGCGATGCCGGCGGCGACGGGCGGGACATCGTGCTGGACGGCCAGCAGCGGCTGACAGCGATGCACTACGTGTTTGTCGCTCCAAACAAGCCGCTCCCGAAGCGAAAAAACCGTTATCTGTACTTCATTCGCATCGACCGATTCATGGAAGAGGCCTACGACGAGGCCTTCGAGTACGACTGGACCCGCGGGGGCGAGAAGCTACTCGAAGATCGAAGTGCTCAGTTCGACAACCACCGCTTCCCTGTCTCGGTCGTCGGTCAGCACGGTGGTTTTGGGATCGCGTTTTGGGTACGGGACTACGAGGAACATTGGAACACCAAGGCAGAGTCTGCAAGGAAGGCAGGCGACGATGTCGCGGCTCGTGAGGCGGAACGGCGGGCGACCGACGCTCGTGAGTTCGGAGAGCACCTAAGGGCCATCACTCAGGAGTATCAGATCACCTACATTCAACTCGACCAAGATCTCGAAATCGACAAAGTCTGCGACATTTTCACGCAAATCAACAGCCGCGGGACTCGCCTCGACATCTTCGACCTGATCAACGCACTATTGAAACCTAAGGGTCTTCAGCTCAAGCATCTTTGGCGCTCGGCGGCACCGCGGTTCGAATTCGTCGACACGAAACGCATGAATGTCTACCTGCTGCAGGTGATGTCCATTTTGCGTCAGGCGTATTGCTCACCCAAATACCTCTATTATCTGTTGCCGGGCCAGGAGAGGACGCTGCGCGGATCCGACGGCTCGCTGCGCAAGGAGATTCTCGTCCCTGATGTTGCGGACTTCAAGCGACGGTGGGAAGACGCAGTCGCGGCGGTGGAGAGTGCAATAAGACTGCTGCGCCATCCGCAGGGGTTCGGCGCGATTTCGTCGCAATACTTGCCCTACGTTTCGATTCTGCCTGCGTTCGCGGCGCTCCAGGCCACTCTGAGGCGACTCCCGGCTCCCCGCCAGCTTGCCGCGCAGCGCAAAGTACGGCATTGGTACTGGGCCAGCGTCTTCACCAACCGCTATTCGGGGTCGGTGGAATCCACCAGTGCGCGCGACTACCTCGACGTGAAGGCCTGGTTCGCTGATGACGATGCGGAGCCGGGCCTTGTCGCCGAGTTCCGAGCTCGCTTCAAGACCTTGGACCTGCGTCGGGAAACCAAGCGGGGCACTTCGGTCTACAACGGAATCTTCAATCTGCTGGTGTTGAACGGCGCCCCGGACTGGATAACCGGCAACCCACCGCAGTACGGCGATCTGGACGATCACCACATCGTTCCGAAGAGCTGGGGCAAGGAGGAGGGCCTCGGCAGGTCCATCGACACCGTCCTCAACCGGACCTCCCTCACCGCCGACACGAACCGCAAGGTTATTCGCGGGCGTATCCCGAGCGAATACCTGCCCGAGCTGATCGGTCAGAGTGGCGAGACCAGTGTGCGGGCCATCTTGGAGTCGCACTTCGTGTCCCCACCGGCATTCGATATCCTGTTGCGCGACCCGTTCACGAAGGACGATTTCGAAGCTTTCCTTACTGTGCGCGAACACACGCTTCGGGCTGCCATCGAGGATCTGCTGGTGAAGGAACGGCTCGATCTTCCACCGCGCCTCCGCGAGCTGGACGCCAGAATCGAAGCGATTGAACTGGACTTGCGACGCGTCGTCGATGCCGCACTGGACGGCGACCCGGCTCAGCTGCCCCCGCATGTGCGGCAGAAGATCGAGGAGCGGTTGCAGCAGGCCTTTCGGAGGAACGCCACGCTCGACGGCGCACACTACGAGTCGCTCGGTGGCAAGCTCGAGTACGCCGACCTGCGGGAGCTTCAGGACACGATTACGAACAAGATGCTCTGGCGACTCTTCGAAGTACGCTTCGCCAGCAAGGGGACGCTCCTGAAGCACTTCGGAGAGCTCGCTGAACTTCGCAACGGTATCCGCCATAGCCGCAGCGTCGACGAGATCAGCCGCAAGGCGGGGGAGGCGGCCATCCTCTGGTTCGAGAAAGTGACCGGCTCGTGAGCAGTGCGGCTAAGGCGGAGTGGGCGTACGACACGTATCCTTCCTGGGCATGGAGCACTGGATTGTCGGCGTGGTCGAGCGCACCTATGCCACCCGCAGGTTTGTGAAGAGTCAGCCATGATGGCCCACGAGTGCGGCATTCGAACTGGAGCAACCATGGGTGCGAGCGGTTGCCCGCCTGCTATCGGACCTTATCCCGCTTACAAGGACTCCGGTGTCGAGTGGCTGGGGGACGTGCCAGAGCACTGGGAAGTGCGGCGCGTGGCGACGGTTGCCGACCTTCGGGTCAGCAGCGTCGATAAGCATGTCCGTGAAGGGGAATCGCCCGTTCGGTTGTGCAACTACGTCGACGTGTACCACGACGAGCGGATCACGGCCAATCTACCGTTCATGCCCGCAACCGCTACGGGGCGGGAGATGCGGAGGTTCCGGCTAGCCGTCGGGGACGTTCTCGTCACCAAGGACTCCGAGGACTGGACGGACATTGGGGTTCCGGCAATCGTGGAGTATGCCGCCGACGATCTCGTCTGTGGATACCACCTGGCGATGCTCAGGCCCAATGCGACATTCCTCGACGGGGGGTATCTGTTCCAAGCGCTGAAGGATTCCCATGTGGCATGGCAATGTCAGGTGGCAGCAGCAGGCGTAACACGGTATGGCCTCTCGCGCAACGCGATCAGGTCGATGAGAATCCCCCTCCCACCTCTATCCGAGCAGACCGCCATCGCCCGCTTCCTCGACCACGCCGATCGGCGCATCCGACGCTTCATCCGCGCCAAAGAGAAGCTGATTGCGCTGCTGGAGGAGCAGAAGCAGGCCATCGTTCACCAAGCCGTCACAGGCCAGATCGATGTTCGGACCGGTCAGCCATATCCGGCCTACAAGGACTCCGGCGTGGAGTGGCTGGGTGAGGTGCCGGAGCATTGGGAAGTGTCTCGCCTGGGAAGACTCGTGAATCTTACAGTTGGTTTCGCATTCAAGAGCGAAGGGTTCACGCAGTCTGAGGACGACATACGGCTTCTTCGTGGCGTGAACATAACGCCGAGCGGACTGCGGTGGGACGCGGTTGTTCGGTGGTCTGCGCAAGACGTCGACAGCTTCATGGAGTACCGGCTGCTAGTTGGGGACATAGTGATGGGGATGGATCGTCCGATTATTCGAAGAGGAACTCGTGTAGCAGTCATTACTCCATCAGATGTACCCTCGCTGCTTCTACAGCGTGTTGCACGGATCCGCGTTGGCGAAGCCCTGACGCGCGATTTCGCTATGGCACTCCTAGGCGGCAAGGGATTTTCTGACTATTTGGCCCCGATTGTCACGGGAATTAGCGTTCCCCATCTGAGTCCTGAGCAGATCAAGTGCTTCCGGTTTGCACTTCCCAGCGTGTGGGAGCAAGGGGCAATTATGGGACATGTGCGGTCGAGGACCGACGCTATCCAATCCGCGATCGCTGGTGCCGCGAAGCAGATCCGGCTACTCGGCGAGTACCGCTCTCGGCTGATTGCCGATGTCGTCACCGGCAAGGTCGATGTCCGCGAGGCGGCTGCCAGCGTCTCTGACATGGGCCGCATCGCTTCCGGTGATACCTCCGAGGAGTCAGGAGTGCCAGTTGTGGAGCCTGACGCCGAACTCCAACCCATTCACCCATGACCACGGATCTCACCGAACGCGGCCTCGAACGCCTCATCTGCGAGGCCCTGACCGGCGACCCCTGCGATCCCCCATCCGGTGGCACCGTCGGGGAACGCCTTGCCCCCTACGGCGGCGTCGGCTGGTCCCCCGGCAATCATCACGACTACAACCGCGAGTACTGCGTCGACCTGATCCAACTCCGCACCTTCCTCCACGCCACCCAGCCGGACACCGCTCCCGCTATCCGCCTCGACGAAGACGGCCCAACCCGGCGCAAGTTTCTCGCCCGCCTCCAAGGGGAGATCGGCAAGCGCGGCACGATCGACGTCCTGCGCAACGGGATCAAGCACGGCCCCCACGACCTCGACCTCTTCTACGGCACGCCCTCCGCCCGGAACGAGACGGCCCAGCGGCGCTTCCGCCAGAACCAGTTCAGCGTCACCCGGCAGCTTCGGTACAGCCGGGACGACACCCAGCGCTCGCTCGACATCGGGCTCTTCATCAACGGGCTCCCCGTCTTCACCTTCGAGCTGAAGAACAGCCTCACGAAGCAGACTTTCCAAGACGCGATCCAGCAGTACAGGCGGGACCGCAGCCCGAGCGAGCCCCTCTTCCGGTTCGGACGCTGCGTGGCGCACTTCGCGGTCGACGAGAACGAAGTCCACTTCTGCACCCACCTCCGCGGGAAGGCGTCGTGGTTCCTGCCCTTCAACTGCGGCTGGCGGCGCGGTGCAGGCAATCCGCCCAACCCCAATGGCCTCAAGTCGGAATACCTGTGGCGCGAGGTCCTTACTCGGGCGAGCGTGGCCAACATCCTGGAGAACTACGCGCAGGTGGTGGCGCCGAGGAACGCGAAGACCGGCAGGAAGAAGAAGGTCCAGATCTGGCCGAGGTACCAGCAGCTCGACGTGGTGCGAGGGCTCTTGGAGGATGCCCGCGCGCACGGGGCGGGGAAGCGGTACCTGATCCAGCACTCGGCCGGCAGCGGCAAGAGCTATTCGATCGCCTGGCTGGCCCATCAGCTGATCCCGCTCGAAAGGGACGGCAGGCCCATCTTCGACTCCATCATCGTCGTCACCGACCGCCGGATCCTGGACAAGCAGATCCGCGACACGATCCGGCAGTACGCGCAGGTGGGGTCCACGGTGGGGCACGCCGAGAAGTCGGGCGACCTGCGCAGGTTCATCACGCAGGGGAAAAAGATCATCATCTCGACGATCCAGAAGTTCCCCTTCGTCCGCGAGGAGATCGGCAACGAGCATCGCGGGCGCACCTTCGCGATGATCATCGACGAGGCGCATTCGAGCCAGGGCGGAAAGACCAGTTCGGCGGTCTCGGCCGTGCTGGGGGAGTCGGACGAGGCGGGAGAGGACGAGCCCTACGACGAGCGGCTCCGGCGCTTGATGGAGTCGCGCAAGCTGCTCCCCAACGCCAGCTACTACGCCTTCACGGCCACGCCGAAGAACAAGACGCTGGAGATCTTCGGGGATCCGGACCGTCAGAGCGACGACACGGTCCGGCACCTGCCGTTCCACAACTACAGCATGAAGCAGGCGATCCAGGAAGGGTTCATCCTGGACGTGCTCAAGCACTACACGCCGGTCAAGAGCTACTACAAGCTCGCCAAGACGGTGGAGGGCGACCCGGAGTTCGACGTCGGGAAGGCCCGCAAGAAGCTCCGGCGCTACGTGGAGGGGCACGAGCACGCGATCCGGCTCAAGGCCGAGATCATGGTCGACCACTACCACGAGCAGGTCGTCGCCCAGCGCAAGATCGACGGCCGGGCGCGGGCGATGGTGGTCACCAACGGGGTCGAGCGCGCGATCCAGTACTACCACGCCATCCGCGACTACCTGAAGGAGCGCAAGAGCCCGCACGAGGCGATCGTCGCGTTCTCGGGGGAGAGGGACTACGGCGGGGAGAAGGTGAGCGAAAGCACGCTGAACGGGTTCCCGTCGTCCAGGATCGCCGAGAGGTTCCAGGAGGATCCGTACCGCTTCCTCATCTGCGCGGACAAGTTCCAGACCGGCTACGACGAACCCCTCCTCCACACCATGTACGTCGACAAGACCCTCTCGGGGATCAAGGCGGTGCAGACGCTGTCGCGGCTCAACCGGGCGCACCCGAAGAAGCACGATGTCTTCGTGCTCGACTTCCTGAACGACACGGAGACGATCACCGAGGCCTTCTCGACCTACTACCGCACCACGGTCCTGGCCGACGAGACCGACCCCAACAAGCTCCACGACCTGCAGGCCGACCTGGACGGCGCCCAGGTGTACTCGCCCGACCAGCTCCGAGAGTTCGTGAAGCGGTATCTGGACGGCGTGGAGCGCGAGCGGCTCGACCCCATTCTGGACCGCTGCGTTGCGGTGTACGTGAACGAGCTGGGCGAGGACGAGCAGGTCGCGTTCAAGAGCAAGGCCAAGGGCTTCGTCCGCACCTACGCCTTCCTCTCCTCGATCCTCACCTACAACAACCAGGACTGGGAGGAGCGCTCGATCTTCCTGAACTTCCTGATCCCGAAGCTGCCGTCCCCCGTGGAGGAGGACCTGTCGAAGGGCATCCTCGAGACGATCGACATGGACAGCTACCGGGTCGAGAAGCGCGCGATACGGGAGATGATGCTGGAAGACGAGGACGCCGAGATCGAGCCGGTGCCGGGCGTCGGGGGCGCGGGCAAGGGCGAGGTCGAGATCGACCGCCTCTCGGCCATCATCGACCAGTTCAACGACCTGTTCGGCAGCATCGACTGGCAGCACGCCGACCGCGTCAGCCAGATGATCACCGAGACGATCCCCGCCAAGGTGGCGCAGGACACCGCCTTCAAGAACGCCCGCGAGAACTCGGACCGCGAGAACGCCCGCATCGAACACGACCGGGCCCTCGCGCGGGTGATGACGAGCATCATGAAGGACGACACCGAGCTGTTCAAACAGTTCGTCGACAACACCGACTTCAAGCGCTGGCTCGGCGACACGGTGTTCCGGCTGGCCTACACGGCAGCGGGTGCTGAATAGGACCATCCCGCCCGGGCTGCGTGCAGATGCCGATCGGCTCAAAGATTCAAGGAAGGGAGTTCCACGTGGTCAACATCTGGGTCGTGCGGGCGGGGACGGGCGGCACCTATGCCGATGAATTCGAAGAAGCTGGGATTGCTGCAATTGGCTTTGGCATAGAGGAGAACGCCTCGGGTTTGAAGTCACGCGACGCAGTCCTGTCGGTGTTGACGCGTCAATACCCGAACATGAAGAAGGGGCGAGCAGTCAACTGGGCGAGCCAGCTCTACCGCTTCGTTCACGAGATCAAGCAAGGGGACACGATCCTCACGCCGATCCAGGACACGCGAGAAATCATGATCGGGACCTGCGCCGGGCCGTACCGCTACGAGCCCAGCCAGGACCGTGAGCTTCATCACATCCGCCCGGTCTCTTGGACGACTCGCATCTCGCGGGACAAGCTCTCCGTGCAGGCCAGAAACAGCGCCGGCAGCACTCTGACGCTCTTCTCAATGAACGAACACAGGGCGGAGATCGAGGCGCTCGCCTCCGGCAAGGAAGTCAAGCCCGATCCTGACACGGAGTCTGACGAGGGAGCGGGCAGCCAGCTCTTTGATGAAGTGCGAGGACAGGCCGAAGAGCTGATTTCGGACAAGATCACACACATGGATCCGTTTGACTTCGAGGAACTCGTCGCCGCTCTCCTGAGAGCCATGGGGTATTTCGCTAGCCGCACAGCTGCGGGAGCTGACAGGGGAGTGGATGTGATCGCGCAGTCCGATGCCCTTGGGCTTGAGTCACCGCGCATCAAGGTCCAGGTGAAGCAGCGAAATCAACGTGCGGGCGCGGTCGACCTGCGGAACTTCATAGCAACTCTGCGAGGAAGGGACCGAGGCTTGTTCGTCTCAACGGGTGGGTTCTCTCGGGAGGCACTCTACGAGGCTGAGCGAGTGCCGTCCGGGGTCTCGGTGACCACGCTAACGCGCGACGAGTTCATCAAGCTTCTCACGGACCACTACGAGCGTTTGGAACCTGAGGCTCGAGCGATGATTCCCCTGCGGAAGGTCTTCATTCCGATCGACTAGCACCGCGTTCGGTCGGGTGGCGGCCCTCGAGCCACCTTGCACAGCCGGAGGGTTGAACCTACTTGGTGGAGCATGAACGGGTCTGAAGAACCGGAGTCTTCCGCGGTGTCGCGGCAGCGGCCCGACCTCGTGCTGGTTGGGTGCGTGAAGACCAAGCATGAGGCGACGAGCGCGGCGAAGGATCTGTACAGCTCACCCCTCTGGCGCTGCCGGAGGGCTTACGCCGAGAGCTTGGGCTGTCCGTGGTACATACTCAGCGCAAAGCACGGACTGCTGGACCCTGACGAACGCATCGGTTACTACAACCTCGCGTTGAACGATCTTCGAGCTGAGCCCCGGCGAGCTTGGTCGACTCGCGTACTCGATGAATTGAAGAGTCGGGTCCCCTCGCTGCGAAACAAGCTGATCGAGATCCACGCCGGTGCGACCTACGTTACGTATGGTCTTGAACAGGGATTGCGCGATGCCGACGCCACCGTTCATCGACCCCTGGCACACATCGCGGGAGTCGGTCGCCAGCAAGCTTGGTATCGCGAGCGGCTGAGAAGGGGTTGCGCTTGAGCAGGAAAGGTGGACGCCGCGCTTCATCCGGCCACTCTCGGGACCAGCCAAGTCGCGCGCATGATCGCGGAAGACTTCTTCGGGGACAGGCTTGAGTTGGCTTCGCGCGGCATGTCTCGCGAGCACCAGGAATTGATCCAGCGGACGAATCCGCCGGCAAACGACCGGATGTCGGAGGGTCGAACTTGGCTCGCCATGCCCGAAGTCGAGGTCGCGCATTGCCATAGGGGGCACCGGAGCTACATGTATCCCCAGGGGATCGCGTCGTGACCGGGCTTGTGAAGACGGTGAAGGGCGAGATCCGGCGTTACAGATTCGGCGGCCGGGGTAACCCCGGTACGCGGGGGGATGGGCCACGCGCCCGCGATGTCCGGGGAGAGAAGCCATGATCCGGAGGATCCAAGCCTTAAACTACCGATGCCTGCGGTACGTTGACGTGTCGCTTGATCGCTTCCACGTGCTCATCGGTCCCAACGCCAGCGGGAAGAGTACGCTCTTTGATGCGTTCACGTTCCTTGGGGATCTGGTTCGCGACGGGCTGGAGTCGGCGGTCGGAGAAAGAACATCGAACTTCCAGGATCTGGTGTGGGGGCGTCCGTCAGGGGACATGGGGTTCGAATTGGCGATCGAGCTGGATGTCCCCGAGAATCTCCGTGAAAGACTTCCGGCGGAGAAGGATTTCCGCAACTTCCGCTATGAGATCGCCATCCGGGGGGACGAGAAGGGCGTTCGCATCACGTCCGAGCGCGCCCTGTTGATGCCTCCACGGAGGGACCTGCCACCGGCGCAAAAAAAGTTGTTCCCCGATCCTCTTGCGCCGCCGCCCAGCATATTGTTGGGCAGAGGGAGGCGTGGCACGAGGTCGGTGGCGAGCAAGTCGCCGCGTGGCACCGACAGCTACTATGTCGAAACGGCCCCAGAGGCGGGGAAGGGGTGGGTCACGACGATCGCCTTCGGTCCGTACCGCTCCACTTTGGGCAACCTGCCGGAATCGCCCGAGAAGTTCCCCGTGGCCACGTACGTGAAGCGTAAGCTTGAAGCTGGAATCAAGCCCGTTTTTTTGGACACGGTCGCCATGCGGCGCGCCAGCCCCCCCGAGTTCGGTACGAACGGGTTCGCTGTCGATGGGTCCAACCTGCCGTGGGTCATCAAGCGTCTCCGCGAACGCCACCCGGCCGACTATGAGGAATGGTTGGGCCACGTGCGAACCATTCTGGCCGACTTGGAGGACGTCTCCGTAATCGTGCGAGCCGAGGACCGTCATGCGTATCTCATGCTCCGGTACGATACGAGAATGGAAGTCCCGTCATGGACAGCATCCGACGGTACCTTGCGACTGCTGGCCTTGACCCTTCTCGCCTACATGCCTGGCAACGGCGAAATATACCTCCTCGAAGAACCAGAAAACGGAATCCATCCCCTTGCCTTGGAGGGAATCCGCGATTCGCTGTCGTCAGCTTACGAGGCACAGGTGCTCGTCACTACTCACTCTCCATCGCTCCTCGCGCTGGTGGAACCACCCGAGATTCTCTGCTTCGACAAGAACGCTGACGGGGCGAGCGATGTCGTCGCCGGCAGCGAACACCCGCTCCTCCGAGATTGGCAAGGCTCGATCGACAAGACCGTCCTGTTCGCCAAAGGGGTGATAGGGTGACCGTCGAGTCGGGCACCGGCGGGCTGGTCGCGTTAGCTGCGGATCGAGACATTGAGGAGGCTCTCGCGAAGTTGTTCGCCCGGCCCGAAGCTTTGGGGGTAGCGCCGTTTAGGCATGAGATCCGGCGGCATCCGCGCCGCGATCCCGGGTGCCGGATTGAAGCCGCCGATTTCCTCAGACCCTTCCGCAATCGATTCAGTCATGCCCTCGTGGTTTTTGACCGCGTCGGCTGCGGAGGAGTCGGGCCGCGGGAGGACATTGAGGCGTTTGTCGAGCGCGAACTCCATCAGAGTGGTTGGGAGGACCGGGGAAGGGTGGTCGTCATCGATCCGGAAGTTGAGACGTGGGTTTGGTCCAATTCACCCGCCGTCCTCTCCGCGTTGCGTTGGACGCAGGGGCATCAAGCGCTCCGCTCTTGGCTAGCCGCCGAGCAACTCTGGAACCCCGGGTCGGCCAAGCCGCACGATCCGAAGGCCGCCATGCTCAGATGCTTGCAAAAAACGCGGCGGAGGCGCTCGGCCCGAATCTTCGGTGAGATCGCCGCCGGCACATCACTCGAGGGATGCCGCGACCCCGCGTTTGCCAAGGTTAGGACCGTGCTACGGGAGTGGTATCCGGCGCGTCGCTAATCGCAGGCGCGAGCGTCACGTGGTCCGGGCGTGACGTCACCCGGAGGCCCGTCTCCCCGACCGGGTGTCCCGGATTTCCCCTGACTGCTTGGGGACAAATCGATTCTCAGCAGCGGCTCGATCTGGCGCAACACCTCGGGGCTGCAGCGCTCCATGAGAAAGGTCATCAGATCGTCCTGCCGCGGCTGCCCGAACACCATCCGATAGACGGCGAGGGACCGCTTGAGCGCTTCGAGTTGGGACGCGTCGCGGCTAAGCGGAAGCGCCGGCACGTGCCGCTCGATGTAAGCGCCGTCCTCGAGCGGAAAGAGCCAGTACGGCACGAGCCCGCCCCCGTTCGATGACTGCTCGAGGGCGGCTTCGAACAGGGCGTGCCACACATCCTTCGAGTCGCCGCCGAGAACCTCCACCCCGACATCTGCGCGGACAAGTTCCAGACCGGCTACGACGAACCCCTCCTCCACACCATGTACGTCGACAAGACCCTCTCCGGGATCAAGGCCGTGCAGACGCTGTCACGGCTCAACCGGGCGCACCCGAAGAAGCACGATGTGTTCGTGCTCGACTTCCTGAACGACACGGAGACGATCACCGAGGCCTTCTCGACCTACTACCGCACCACGGTCCTGGCCGACGAGACCGACCCCAACAAGCTCCACGACCTGCGGGCCGACCTGGACGGCGCCCAGGTGTACTCGCCCGACCAGCTCCGGGAGTTCGTGAAGCGGTACCTGGACGGCGTGGAGCGCGAGCGGCTCGACCCCATCCTGGACCGCTGCGTCGCCGTATACGTGAACGAGCTGGGCGAGGACGAGCAGGTCGCGTTCAAGAGCAAGGCCAAGGGCTTCGCCCGCACCTACGCCTTCCTCTCCTCGATCCTCACCTACAACAACCAGGAGTGGGAGGAGCGCTCGATCTTCCTGAACTTCCTGATCCCGAAGCTGCCGTCGCCCGTGGAGGAGGACCTGTCGAAGGGCATCCTCGAGACGATCGACATGGACAGCTACCGGGTCGAGAAGCGCGCCATGCAGAAGATCATGCTGGAGGACGACGACGCCGAGATCGAGCCGGTGCCGGGCGTCGGGGGCGCGGGCAAGGGCGAGGCCGAGATCGACCGCCTGTCGGCGATCATCGATCAGTTCAACGACCTGTTCGGCGGCATCGACTGGCAGCACGCCGACCGGGTCAGCCAGATGATCACCGAGACGATCCCGGCCAAGGTGGCGCAGGACACCGCCTTCAAGAACGCCCGGGAGAACTCGGACCGCGAGAACGCCCGGATCGAGCACGACAGAGCGCTCGCGCGCGTGATGACGAGCATCATGAAGGACGACACGGAGCTGTTCAAACAGTTCGTCGACAACACCGACTTCAAACGCTGGCTGGGCGACACCGTGTTCCGGCTGGCCTACGAAGGAGTGCACACTCCTCAAGTGCGATGAAAGCCTTTGTGGAGATCTTTATCATGTCGGGGGAACTTCTCTCCGCGGCTGAGGACCGCACCGAAGCGGACGGCGGCGAGGAGACTCAATGAGCGAAGGACAGCGCCTCGAATGGAAGACCGCGTGGCGGGACGACCACCTCAAGTCCGTATGCGCCTTCGCCAACGCGGATGGCGGCACGCTGGAGATCGGCCGCGACGACGAGGGCACGGTCGTGGGAGTCGGTGCCCGCGAACGCAGACGGTTGCTGGAGGAACTGCCGAACAAGCTCCGTGACCTGCTCGGCGTCGTTGCCGCGATGGCCGGGTTTCGCAAGCGGGCAAGGAAGGAGGGGAGGCTTTCGGGGAACGCGCTCGACGACGACGATGCCGGTCTCATTGAGAAGCTGCGTCTCACGGACGGCGACTACCTGACGAAGGCGTCCGTTCTCCTGTTCCATCGCGATCCGGAGCGGTTCGTGGCGGGCGCGCATGTGAAGGTCGGCTATTTCCGAAACGAATGGGACGTGCGCCATCGGCTACGACGGGATCCACAGGGTGGAAAGCTATCCGATGCCCGAGTCGGCGCTTCGGGAGGCGCTGCTGAATGCGGTGGTGCACCGGGACTACGCGATCCCCGCGCCGATCCAGATTCGAGTACACGATGACCGCCTCCGCATCTACAATCCGGGCTCTCTACCTGAGGGTTGGACGCTCGAGAAGCTGCTGGGCCCGCACCCGTCCCGGCCCTACAACCCGGACATCGCGAACGCCTTCTTCTGGACCGGCGAAATCGAGTCGTGGGGACGCGGGATCGACCGCGTTCTTCGTGCTTGCAGAAGGGCCGGGACACCGGAACCGGAGATCCACCTGGAGCCTGGAGGCCTTTGGTTCGAGTTTGGGTTTTCGGATGACTACCTGGAGAGCGTCGGCGTGGCGGGAAAGCGCAGCGAGGGTTCGGACGCGACCGCCGAGGGATCAGGCGGAGACCGGGTCGGCACCAAGTCGGCACCAAGTCGGCACCAAGTGGCGATTCTACGGAAGTCGTTGTCGGCGCGGCCCATCACGGAACTCATGGCGGTGGTGGGGAGAAAGGACCGCACCAAGTTCAGGAACCAGATTCTCAGACCGATGATGGAAGCTGGGTGGATTGAGATGACCATCCCTGACACGCCTACGAGCAGGAAGCAGCGGTATCGGACCACTGCGGCCGGGAGGGCGGCGCTGGCGGCGGTGGAATGAAGACTGAAGCAGGAGAGAAGGCGTTTGACCGCTCAACACCCCGGTTCCGGCGGTGGTTCGGCCCATTGGAAGAGACCGCAGCCGAACATCCCCGGAATCCCGAACGGAAGCGGGCCCAGTTCGCGCGCGTAGCACTCGCCGAGATCCATCATCGTCACGCCGTCGACGGTGTCGAAGCCCGCCCCCGCCATGCGCGCGCTCATGGCGGCCAGGCTGAAGTCGGAGACCATCGGCTCGCCTCGCTTCGCACGTGCGTCCCGATGGCGCCGCGCCTCTCCCGCTGCTCCGGCAACGAAGACGCGGCGTCCAGCAGATGGTCGAGGACGACTTCGGAGCTGGCCGCGGCACCTCCCGCGATGGAACGCGCAGTTTCCGCCAGAACGTCCGGCTCCAGGTCCATATCCATCGGTCAACTGCTGAGGTAGGCGATCACATCGGATTGCGGGTCAACGGCATGTTCACGCAAGGGTGTAATGATGCGAGCCCTGAGCGGCTCCGTCGGCGCGTCGAGTTCTTGGAACCAGCATTTCACTTGCCCGGCGGGAGCCATGATCGTCGTGTCTTGTCCAACGGGGATCTCCGTCGGAAGGTTCGTGAGATCGGATGGAAGCTGAAAAAACGATCTCTTCTCCGTTTTTCGCTTGCCGACCGTCCATCCAATGCCAGACACCCTCACCGGCATACGGCCAGTATTCCTGACAACGAACACTATTTGCTTCTCGAGAGGCTCGTCACCTAGCACCGGCGTGCCTAGGTGAACCACAGCGTCAACGCGAGGCCGACCGGACTGCCAGGCAAGCCAGAGCGACACGACCACGGCGCCAACGGTCCCGAGTGCTGAGACCCACGTACCAGCGACATTCCAGATTCCTAAGGTGTCTGTCATGATCATGATCACGGTGAAATCTCCTGGAGGTTCGGGGGTCGTTGGGTCACGGCTGTTGGACGTAGATTGGCGGAAAGGGCTTGTGAGCTGGAAACGCCCCGACTAATCATCTAATATGGGTAGGTAGCGTTATAGATCTCGCTGAGCAACTTGCCCTCCACCGTCCTCCAGCAGGGCATGGGAGCCACAGCGTAATCGGAGCCCCGTGCGCGCTTCGTTGCTTCGGTCATGGAGAGGATGTCACCGTTCATCCGAACACGCCGCTCATCGACCACTTCAACGATCTTCGTCTGGTCGTTGTAGAACCGCAGTTCCGTGCCCGGCTCAAGACCCATGTCGCTGAAGTTGAAATTGGGCCTTCGCCGATCGGCACGCTCACGAGCTGACCTATCGGTCGCGGTGAGCCCGCTGTCGCTATCGTCCACAGCTTGAACTTCGTCGGTCACGTCTTCCCCGAGCAGCTGCATGATTGCCACAACCTGTTCCTGATCAATCTCGAAGAACTCCCGGCCGGGGTTCAGCCGGTGCGGTTCGAACGTTCGATGAAGTGCTTGTTCTACGGCTGCTGCGGGCTGCTCCGGCCTAATGGCGATCACGCATGTGAAGGGCACCGGTACTCCCGTGGTGTAGAGCTGTGATAAGCGCACATCTGTGTCCTGCTCCGTCTTCCCGATCTTGATGAGACCCGGCATTGCTGGGTTGCGCGCAGCGTAGATGATGGACAATGGAAGTCGGTTTCTCCACGTTCGGATGGGCAGCGGGGGCAACCTATGGTGACGCACTGATCGCCGCCACGGCGAGTCTTGCCCAAAGCGACTTCTCGATGAACACGGATCCGTCGTTGCGCAGGCATCGCTCCCGCCATCGGGCAGCCGCGCGGAGCACGGGATAGTCAGGCGAAGGTCGTGGCAATCGCTGGGCCTGTCTTTCTGTAGCTGGAGGATCTTTCCGAGGGTGCGCGGCTGCACGGTCGGGTTCATCAGATGGGATCGCCCGGCGATGCCTGCTCCAACCGAACGCCTTCCGTGTGGTACGCGCGCAATGCGCGCTCGCCATCGGGTTCGCGGTAGAAGACGATGGACTGTCGCCGCGATTCATCCGTGGCAGCCTCGGACGCCTCGATCCAGCGCTCAATGTGCATCAGGACCGCGTCAAAATCGCTGCGAATGAGCCGGGTCTTTTCCACGCGCTCCGCCAGTTGGCCTCCGAGTAGACGACGCACGCCGCGCGGGAGGCGCCGATCACCGGGGAGGCGGAGGTCACCCAGGAGTCGGGGCAACCCCGACTTGGCCGCCTCTCTCTTGAGCTTCCTGTGGTAAGCTCCGACGCGGTCGTCATCGAGCACCTGCCGAAAGCCCCCTCCGTACCGTTCGATCTTCTCCCGCAGCCGCGATTGGCGGAACTCCCCGACGTCCGGATCGCTCTGGAGCGCCAGGTACAGCTGCAGCACGTCGATCTGGATGTCGTAGAGACTGGCCAGGAAGAACCGATTGAGGTCCGCCACCGCGGACGTCGCGTCTTCCTCCGAATGAACGTCTCCAGTCGCCAGCAATCCGTACTTGGAGCGCAGCAGGCTCACGTCGTGCTCGACCCTGGCCAGCCTGTCCGGCACGTCGCTGGCGAATCGCCGGCAGCGCTCGAATTCGGATCGGATTTCGTCGATCCGCTCCGCCGCGGTCTCGAACCGGGCGTAGTCTTCGGCGTCCAGGAGGCGGCGTACGCGCTCCACCACTTCGGCGAGCTGTCCGAGCGTCCTCTGCGCCCGGTCGAGGCGAGCGCAGATCATCAAGGACGAGACGGTCGTGAAGAGCATCACCGGCGCCACAACCGGCATAAGGGCGCTGCTCGCGGCAACGAACGGCGCTTGTCCCACGATCCCGGCAGGGCCCATGACGGCTGAACCGACCCCCGTCCCGATGGTCATCAGGCTCGCCGGGTTGGCTGTCGCCAGGAACACATTGCCGGCGAGCAGCGACGACGCGGCCGTGCTTCCGGCACCGAGCGTCGGGAGCAGCCAGCCGCTCTCGATTACTCCGCCGGACTCGAACGGACGATCCTCGGACCACGACGCTCGCAACGCCTCACTGGCATCCCGGCCGAGGTCGACTAACGCAATCGAGCGACCTTCGTGCGTCAGAACCTGTCCCACGGGATTGCGTGGTATGTCCTCTTGGGATCCGACAATCTCCACGTTCGCTGTCCTGCCTGTTCGAGACCTCCGCAAATTGCGGCTCGGCTCAACGTCGCGCGGTGGCGGGAGCCTCGGCAAGCGAAGAACCCAGCGCCATGGGGCGCCTTCCTTGAGCCGCAGCTAGGCCGGGCAGGTTTGAGACACCGTCTCAGAGGTTCGGTCGGCGTCCACGAGTTGGAGATAGATCGATCCGCAGAGACGGTTCAATCTCCCGCAGTGTCTCGGGGCTGCAGCGCTCCATGAGAAAGGTCATCAGATCGTCCTGCCGCGGCTGCCCGAACACCATCCGATAGACGGCGAGGGACCGCTTGAGCGCTTCGAGTTGGGACGCGTCGCGGCTCAGCGGAAGCGCCGGCACGTGCCGCTCGATGTACGCGCCGTCCTCGAGCGGGAAGAGCCAGTACGGCACGAGCCCACCCCCATCCGCTGACTGCTTCCGGGCGGCTTCGAACAGGGCGTGCCACACGTCCTTCGAGTCGCCGGGGAGGACCTCCGCCCCGTACTGGTGCGCGACGTTCTTGCGAACGGCGTGGCCCTTGTAGCGGTCCACCCGGCCTTCGCGCTGCTCGAGGTCGACGGGGTTCGACGGCAGGTTCCAGTGCATGACCGAGTGGCAGTAGGCGTGGAAGTCCAGCCCCTCCTGGCCAACCGACGTGGACGCGAGGACGAAGGGCCAGAAGGGGGAGTTGAACGCCTGTCGCACCTGTCCCTCGCGCGCCCCTGCCTTGCCGTCGTCGCGCTCCTGGGCCCCAAAGCGCATGGCAAAGTGGTTGCGCAGCCGGCGGTGCTCGATGCGCACGGTATCGTCGGCGGATCGGAGCTCATCCACGCGCGGCGCACCTGTACGAAGCGACAGCGCGCCCGCCACCGCCAAGGCCAGCCTCTCCCAGGCCTCCTCGTCTTCGGCTGCGAACAGACCCTCGAGATCCCGTAGCGTGTGGACGTACTCGTCCAGCACGGCCTGCAGGTTGCCCGCCGCGCAGTAGTCGACGACCTGGCGCCAATAGGGCGTCTCATCCCCGGGCCGCTCGCCTCGGATGAGCGCCGTCGCCTCCGGGACGTTGAACAGCGTCCGGAAGCTCCACGCAATGCGGGCGGCCGCGTCGCGGGCGGGGGCGGTCGCCCAGGTATCCGAGCCCGAGGCACGCGTGAGGGCCCTGAGCGCGCTCGTCGCGGGACCGGCTACGGCTCTCGTGGCAAGAGCCTCCGCGAGATCCCTGGGGGGTCGCCCGAGGTCCAACGATCCGCGAACGGCTGCGTCGACCCCTGCGTCAACGAGCTTCTTCGCTTCCTTGACGTGGTCCACCCACCGGGAGCCCTCGTCTTCATCCTCCTGCGCTCCGTTCCAGACCCTCGGAAGGTCCCGGCGACTGAACCATTCCTTGGTCGACTCGCCGTACCTTTCGAGATCGAGGAGGATCGGGGCCGCCCAGTACCAACTCTCGTCTTCGCGCTCGGCGTCGAGATACGGCTCCGTGAGTCTGTCCAGCAGCGGTTCGAGTCGCGCTCGGGCGCGGCCAACCGCGTCAGCCAGAGTCGCCTCGCCCTCCGGTATCGGAACGGGATCGCCTAACTCCACCAGGCTCGGACTCGGGTAGAGGATTCCGAGCACGGGCATGCCCGTAAGCCGCTCGTTCGAGTACGCGAAGCGAAGCAGGGGACGGCGTTTCCTGCGCTCCTCCGGCGTGTTGCGGACCGAATCGTCGAACCGCCGAAAGATCCGGCGCTCCACGTCGTAGCTCACCATGCTCGCTACGGCCTTGGGAACGACCGCCCAGGTCGAGAAGATCAGGCGCTTGGAGAGTTGCTGCTCGCGCGCCGCCTTCCAGGGACCCGACTCCGCGTAGTAGGGAAGTGAAGGGGGCAGCCAGAGGAGCTTCCACGCCTCGCCGCGCTCCATCCACTCGAGGAGGCTGCGCAGACGGGCGTTGGCCGGGTCTAGCCTCTCGTAGGCCTCGACATCTTCCCACGAAAGGAACGCCCGCCCGCTGTCGGTCAGGAGCTTCGCGAGCCCGTTCTCCGACGACGTGTCCAGCCTCGCGACGACCTCGGTCTTCAGCTTGTAGTCGTCCATGAAGCTCAGCAGGTACGGAGCCGATTTCCAGTACTCGAGGACCTGCGGCTGTCTCACTTCTCGGCCGATCTTCTCGAGCGACAGGAAGTCCCCCACGTCTTCCGCGGTGAGTTGCAGTCCCGCGCTCGGTACCTGGCGCATCATCCCCTGGGCGTCCGTGGAGGCCCGCAGTCGCTCAGTACGCGACATGACCCGCCGGAGTTGGGCCTCGATCTCTCCCTTGATCCGCTCCAGCGACTCCGTCCCGGACTCGATCCCGTACATCGCCTGCCGGTAGTCATCCAGCAGCCGCCGGAGCGTGCCCCTCTCCTTGAGTCTGAGGTCGAGGAACTCGACGGTCCGCAGGAAGTCACGGTAGTGATCGTCCTCGGCCCTCTCGTGGTGCAGCGTGTACATCTTGTACGGCGTCGCCGAGAGCAGGAGGAGACGAACCTCCGAGTTTTCCTCGGGATTGGCATACGTGAACAGCCGTCTCGCCAGCTGCGCAGTCGCATCCTCTCCGTCCAGGAGGTCCTTGAAGCGCTGGAATTCGTCGAGGATCACGAGGTCGGGCTCCAGCGCCGTAACGCAGACCTCGGCCAGCAGCGAACGCAGCCAGCCGATGAATTTGGCCTGCCTCCAGCGATCGTCCCCCGGGATCCGCTTCCTGGACCGCCGGAATCGCTTGCAGAGGTCCAGATAACGCTCCCGAAGCCCCTCGCCCTCCTCGTGGACGCGGAGCTTGAACGCCTCCGCGAGGTCCACGTCGAGATGCTGCCAGCGCTTGAACTCCTTGAGCTCCCAGCGGAAGTGTTTCGTGTTCCTCACGTACCCCTGGAACAGGTTCATGGGCGTTGCGCGTAGATCCGGCCAGACGCGCTGCAGGAGGTGATAGAGGAGGACCCGCTCGTCCCGGCGTCCCATGCTGCTCCTCAGGTCGAACGAGGTTCCGGGCGTGAGCGCGAGGTAGTTCACCCGGTTCCCGCGCAGGCCCCGGATCTCTCGCGGCAGCAACGTCAACCGGTCGGCTCGGACGAACCGGCTGTCCCCGATCTGAAGGCGGCGAACATTCTGTCGGGCGATCTGGGCGTTGGAACAGATGTAGACGACGTCGATCTGTTCGACCCTGTGAGGCCCGTCCCACAGGTGATCGAGTGCCTTCGCGATCACGCCGCGGGCCACCAGCGTCTTCCCGAGACCCACCTCATCGGCGACCAGGAAGCGGCGGGTCGAGTCGGGGGCCTTGTAGAGCCGCTCGAAGGCATACTCCACGGTGTCGCGCTGGAAGCCCTTGAGGCCTTTGAGGACGGCGTTGGTGTCCGGGCGCTCGCCCGCTTCCCGTCGGCTCATGATTCGACAGCCTTTCGAGCCTGCCACACCGGTTCCCAAATCTCGTTCAGGCCGTCCGGCAGGAGATCCCTCCCCTCCGGTGTCTTCGCGAGGTCGGCGATCAGCCGGGCGGCCTCGTCAATGCGGTCGGGGCTGCGACTCAGGCTCCGCAGGAGCGCCTCCAGCAGGGCCGCCTCGCGCCATCCCCCGAAGGGCCCCCGGGACGCTGCGTCCTTATCGCCCGCCGCCTCCACGAATGCCGACACATCGGCGCCCTCGTCCATCAGGATCAGGAGGAGAAGCCTGAGTACGCGACGCCGATCTTTCAACAACGATCGAAGCAGGCGTTCCTTCCGGTCTTGGGGCGCCCCGACCAACTCGGCCGTGACCGCGAACCGCTGCCGCACCGCGTGCGATCCTTCCCGCAGGGAAATCTCGAAGGCGAAGAATCCGGTCAACGCCTCGAAAGACATCCCTCTGAAGGTGGCGATCCCGTCGGCCGGACCGCCCGACTCACCTTGGGCCGTGGCGGGGCCCATGATCGGCTGGGCAGCCTCCGGGGAGAGCGTGGCCGGCCATACCGTGACTGCGGCGCTACCTGGGATCTCCGGGATTTCTCCCGACAACGTGACATCCCAGCGCTGCTCCGCGTCCACCTCGCGGACCGTCGCCGTCAGGCGAGCGGCCCCAAGGATGCGAGCCAATCGCTCGACCCTCCTCTCGAGGTCCTTCTTGGGGTCCTTCTCGGGTCCCAGGTCGCTGGGAGGCGTGTACTCCTGGAGGAGCGATCGAAGGGTTTCGAGCCGCGGATGGTCTTCGGAGCCGAGCAGCGAGGCAATGCCGCAGTCCTTCTTCCG
This sequence comes from Candidatus Palauibacter sp., assembly GCF_965216145.1. Taxonomy (GTDB): domain Bacteria; phylum Gemmatimonadota; class Gemmatimonadetes; order Palauibacterales; family Palauibacteraceae; genus Palauibacter. The sequence goes on along the minus strand of NZ_OZ244149.1, from coordinate 4,024,849 downwards.
CCCGACGAGTTCGACCAGCACCTCCACGTTGAGCCCGAAGGCCGCGGCCGTCGCGTTCGCCGAACCGGTGAACAGCCGCGCCTCCCGACCGTTCTCGAACAGGAACAGCTTGGCGTGGAGGCCCGCGAGTTCGACCTGGTCGTCAACGGGCGGTGATCCATTCGGCTCCTGCTCCGCCTCCTCTTCCTGTGCCTCGCGAGAGTCGAGGTCGGCTCCCGGCGAAAGCACGTAACACGTCTTCGGGAGAGCCTCGCGCCCCGAACTGCGGATGACTTCCTCGAACGCCTCTGGCCTGGAGATCAGCACGTCGAGCCCATGCTCCCGCACCAGCTTCTGAACGACGGAGCCGACGAGATACGGCGATATCACGAGGCTCCGTGAGGCAGCGGGCAACGGCCACCCGCGCCTGCGCGATAGCCCGAAGGGGTGGATGCGGAAGTCGGAGAAGGGCCGGGGCGGCCGGAAGTCCACCCTTCGGACCTCGTAAGCCATCCGCTCGAGATCCTCGCGCAACTCGGCTCGAATCGGACGGGTGGTGAGCCCCGGAAGGGCCAGAAGCAGATCCGCCAGCGGCTTGTTCCTCGAGTAGCCGCGTTGCCGGTCCATCAGCCGTCCCTCGAGAGAGAGGCAGGTATCCCAGGACCGGGCGAAGGTCAGGTTGCGGGAGAGGCACAGCACGCGGTAGATCGCCGGCGCCCCGTCCGCCTCGAAGGCGAGCACCCACAGCTTGGGGTGGAAGATCCCTTCCGCGCGGGGCGGTTGCACCTCGATGACCGAGCCTTCCAGATAGGCCAGCAGCGTCTGCTCCGGCTTCGGCACCGCGATCGCACCGGCCTGGCAGAAAAGCGTGACGTTCTCGGCGTGCCGGCGCAGCGCTTCGAGCAGCGCCACCGGATCAGTCACCGGCGCGCCGTCCTCGTCGTGAGCGTCGAAGAAGGTGAAAGCGAGAGGGGCCGTCAGCAGTGCGATCAGGTCCAGCGTGTAGCTGGTCCCCACGGCGCGACGCAGGCGGTAGCCGGGCGGCGGGCGCAGGCTCTCCAGAAGGAGCGTCCTCTCACGCGTTCCCAGCATCGCCCTCGCTCCGCGCCAGCCCGTCAAAGATGTCCTTGAGGAGCAGTCTGGTTCCGGACTGCGGGTTCCCGCCCCACCGATAGCTCATCCGCCCGGTGCCGGATCGTCCTCCCCACAGCTCGAGGTGCCGCGGGCTCGTCAGCCGCGCGCGACCGCGCTTGAGTTGGGTTTCGCGCTCCCGGACGAGATTTCGGGCCGCGGAGTCCTGGGGGACGACAGCTTCAGGCCCACCGCGCTTCAGGTCGTCGATCCAGCGCGTCACGAAGGCCTGCGTCGGATAGCCGACCGAGCGGCCCTGCGCCCGCACGACGCTCCACACCCCGTCCAGTCGCCAATCCGCCAGCTCCGATCCGAGGGCCTCCACGTCGGCGGTCCAGTCCCCCAGTTCGCTCCGGTAGGTTTCCACGCGCTGCTCATGCTCCTGCTTCTCGGAGAGCATGAGGTTGTAGAGCAGGGCCGCTCCCTGCATACAGACGGCGAATAACTCGGCGTCTTGAAGCTGCTCCCGTAGCACCGGCGATATCTCGCTGAGGCGGGAGAGTTGCCACGGTCGATCGGCGTCGAGGTCCTCCGGATTGGCGCGGCCTGCGAGCACGGCCAACAGGCTCTCGGGGTGCCGAGCCTGGATCCTCTCTCGGAGGTACTCGGCGTCCTGAGGCCGCAGTGCAACCGAGACGTTCTCGTACGGGAAGCCCGACGGAGGGGCGGGGAGGTGAGGGTGCCAGTTCGCCGGCGGCGCGCTTCTCCCCTCCGGATCTCGAGGCGTACCCCGGAACTGGGCTCCGCGCCGGTAGAATCCGTCAAGCGATCGGAAGTAGGCCCACTTGTGGCCCGAGAACGTGCGGATCCCCCAGCTTCGAAGCCCGCCCCAATAGACCTCGCTCGGAAGCCGCTTTAGAGCGTTCCCCGCCTGGGACCCGAAGACCCCCCGCGCGTCGCCTCCCGCCAGCATCCGGCTGTTGAGGTTGAGTTCAGCCCGCCGAGCCCTCGCAGCGGCCTTGCTCGATGAGATCCGCAAACGCTCGAGGCGTAGCAACGTCCATGGCACGAGCAGGAAGTAGCACGCCCGAGTCTGGATCGTGCTGGTGCCGGGGAAGAAAAGATCCGAAAAGCTGTTGCGAACCCCCGCCAGCCCGAGTTCGTCGACCGTCCCGGTCTCCCGGAACAGATCGATGACGTCCAACGCGCGACGCCGGTCGCGCTCCGAGTAGTCCAGCCAAGTTAGTGTAGACGCCATGATCGTTCGGTTTGTCGCTCCCTCCGTGCCGCGTCGGCGTATACAGTAGCCTCCCCCTGGACTCAGGTGTGGATCCGGACGCCAGAAGAGTATCTCCGGCGTACCTCACCGTCAGCAGGTGCGAAGATCGAGACGTCAGGAGGCGGCCTTGGGGCATATGCGAGAACACGGACACGTCTGTGGGCGAAGACCGACGAACCTGATCGCGTCGGATCGGGGTCAGGCAGCCCCAGGGTTTCCGTTGGGGCCCGTTGCTCATAGCCTTAGCCTAGGTGCCGCCAGTGGTATCGGTACGCGCTTTGCTCGCTCGCTTCTCCTCGCGACAGCTGCTTCGCCTCAATTCGTCCCCGCGAGGAAGGCAGGCGGGAACTTCTGACAAAGACATGGACTTCCCTCAACATGACTCCTGAGACTAGTTCCTGGATCGGGCTTGACGGTGAATTGGCTCGTTACATCGCTGCCGATTCCAAGAAGACGCTGGAAGCTTATCGCAGCCAGCCAAAGCTGGTGCAGGAGCACGCGAACCAGGAAAAGGACACGGCACGGGGTGGGTACGCGCATCGTCAGCTGTTCGAGCTGGTCCAGAATGGCGCTGATGCCTTGGCGAGTGCGGCCGGTGGTGGACGAATCGTGATCCAACTCACGGAATCGCACCTCTACTGCGCGGACGATGGTCGGCCAATAGACCAGGACGGTGTTACCGCGTTGAAGTTCTCGCACATGTCGCCGAAACGCGGCACGGCCGAAATTGGGAGGTTCGGACTTGGTTTCAAGTCCGTGTTGGGTGTGAGCAGTGCTCCCGAGTTCTTCAGTCGCCTCGGCTCGTTTCGATTCGATCCGGAACTTGCTCGCCGGCGAATATCAGAAGTTGCTCCCGTAGCGACAAGCTTTCCGACCCTCCGCCTCCCGGAACCCCTCGATCCGCACGTCGCCTGCCGAAACGACCAAGTGCTGAATCAGCTGATGAAGTGGGCGAACAACATCGTTCGACTTCCACTGAAGCCTGACGTGCGCCAAGACTTGGTGTTACAGATGGAAGGCTTCCCGGGCGAATTCCTGCTGTTCGTCGAGCATGTGCGATCCCTATGGCTATTCGATTGGGAGAGGCCAAAGTCGCGCCGTTTCGCAACCGAGCGACGGGGCGACGAATATGCGCTGCTGCAAGGCGATAGTGCCAGCGAGTGGAAGGTGTTCGATCGCGAGCACACACTTTCGTACCGGGCGCGCGAGGACAGCAGGTCGCTCGACAACGCCCGGAGCTGCTTGATCCGCTGGGCGGTCCCCCTGACCAAGTCGCCTGACACCGGATACTTCTGGGCGTTCTTTCCGACGCGAACGGCGAGTCTGGTCTCAGGCATTCTCAATGCACCTTGGAAGACGAACGAAGACCGGCAGAATCTGCTTCCGGGGCCGTACAATGAAGAATTGATTGAGGCTGCCGCGGGGTTGATCGCAGACAGCCTGCCTCACCTGTCTTCCGAGGACGACTCCGCGAGGCACTTGGACGCGCTGCCGCGCAAGGAGGCCCCTGGGGATTCTGAACAGAGCAAGCTACTCCGCAAGCTACTATTCGCCACGCTATCGGACCGAGATGTCGTTCCTAACCAAGACGGTGTTCTCCGAAAACTGCGGGAGATCCGATACCCACCGCGGGAACTGACCAGCGGCGGGCGAGATTGGGACAGGACGCCCTTCGAGCAGTGGGCACAGCACAGAGGGCGTCCGTGCGACTGGCTGCACACGCAAGCTATCACGTCGCAGCGACTGGCGAAGATAGATCGCCTGTTTGAGACTCAGGCGCAATCAAGGTGGCGACCCCGGATGGCTCCACGGGCCACGATAGCAGATTGGCTTGAAGCCCTCGTCAAGGGTCGACAAGGGAGTGATCTAGCACGGGCCTCAATGGCTGCCGTGCGTACTGCCGCTCTCATCCCCCGCTCCATGCGACCACAGCGACCCGAGGCCTATGGACGCATCGTGCTGGGTCAGGACGGCAAGATGCACCTTCCGGATCCGGAGGAGATCTTTCTTCCTTCCGTAGGCACTGAGGAAATGGGCCCGCGGGCACGTGAGGTACACGAGGCTCTTGCCTCGGATATTGACACCCGCGCGGCTTTGGAGAACTTAGGAATCGTAGGGGCATCTGCAATAAGCGAGTTTGATGGGTGCGCGACGTTCGCGTTGGAATCGGACCCCGCCGGGAAGGAGTACCTGTGGCCACGATTCTGGGAATTGTCACGAAGGGTTTCGCTCGCTGACGCAGTGGGAGCCATAAACCACCGGCGCCGGGAGCACGCTCCATACGTGCTCACGTTGGCAGAGACGTGGGCCCCAGTCCATTCGGTCTTATTGCCGGGAGTTATCGTCGGTACGAGTGACGATACCGATGCAGGTGTCACTGTGGACACCGAATATCACGCGCCGGATCTGACTTTGCTGGAAAGTCTCGGAGTCCGAGCGGAACCGCAGGCGGACCAAGACGTCTCTGCTGATCCGTGGTTTCGAGAGTACAACGTGGATCGACGCATTAGGTTTCGGGACCGGAAGATTCCGAACGTGAGAACCAAGCCCCAAGAGAATCGTGTCCATTTCGACTGCACGTCCGGGATCGGCCCGTTGAACGTACTTCGTCGCCTGTCGCCCTCGGGAGCGGCTCGCTTCACGAATGCGTTGCTGTCGCTGGATTCCACTTATGAATCGTGGACCATGCGTCACGAGACCCAGACAAAATACCCGCCACTGAGGTTCGCATCTCCCGCCGTGGCGATATTACGTCGGTACGGCTGGGTCGAGACCGCCGGAGGACCGGTTCTGCTGAAAGAGGCTCTAGGTTCCCGCCCTTGGAGCAAGGCGGCTCTTCACGTTCTACTGGCGCACCCCGAGGCCGACAAGATCAAGACGGTGTTCAGCCTCACGGAGCCCCCGCCCGTCGTCTCAGGGCCGTCAGATCCGGTTCCATTACTGGATGCCTGGCCCGGGCTCAAGGAGTGCTTGCGTGAGGATCAGGCGGAGTTGGTGCTTCGACGGTGCGATCACATCGCCGTTGCGGGGCAGGAGCGCAAATGCGTGCTCCACTCCGGCGCGGTATACCTGACCGCCGAAGTGGAAGACGAGGCCGAACAACTACGGTTCGTGGCCGAGCGCCTCGCGCTACGGATCGATCCGGGCCAACTGGAGTCGATCCTGGAGCGCCGATCCGCTGACGACATCGAGGAGCGGCGAGCCGCGGTCAGGATGGCGAAGACGGATGCGCAGCGTCTGTTGAAGGCCGTTGGGGAGACCAACTTGCGCGTCGGCCTAGGCGAATCGGCGCTCGCTATCTTGGAACGGGAGAAGGGTCGGCTCGACGAGATTGTAGTCGCCGAGGCGGTCATCGCGACACACCACACCGACGCGCTGCGGCAATTCAGATGGGCCTTGGACGATCTGGACCCGCCACGGCAGTGGGCCGGTTCTGCGGCCGCAGTCCGGTTCGTTCAGTCACTGGGGTTCTCGATCGAATGGGCCGGGCAACGAGACCGGCGGCGTGAGTCTTGTGTGCGGGTTCCAGGACCGTTTCGGCTTCCACCCCTTCACGGCTACCAAGAGACCATCGTCTCCAACGTCCGATCTCTTCTTCACGGCGCGGCTGATGGCGCCAAGCGACGCGGCATGATTAGCCTCCCCACGGGATCCGGGAAGACGCGGGTCGCGGTTCAGGCGCTGGTCGAACAGATGCGAGACGGCGAACTGGACAGCGGAATCCTCTGGGTCGCGGATCGGGATGAGCTCTGTGAGCAAGCGGTTGAGTCATGGATGCAGGTGTGGTCGAGGATAGGAGCCCCTAAAGCCCTTCACATATCGCGGTTCTGGGGTGGTCAGCGGACCCCCGAGCGGATTCCGGGCCCACACGTCGTGGTCGCGACGATCCAAACTCTTCGTGCGAGGTTCAGCCGCCAGCAGCCCGCTGATGATGTTCTGCGTGACATCGGAATCATCGTGTTCGACGAAGCGCACCGCTCGATTGCTCCTACGTTCACGTCGGTGATGCAGGAACTCGGTCTAACCCGCTGGCAGCGGTCGCACGAACCGTTCCTGATTGGCCTCACTGCAACTCCGTACCGAGGCTACAACGCGGACGAGACCGAGTGGCTCGCCAGACGATACGCAAGCAACAGACTCGATCACGGTGCCTTCGCGCGCGGCGACCCCGAATATATCGTGAAGGAACTCCAGGACGGTCAGGTTCTGGCCGAGGTCGATCACGAGACCATCGAGGGCGGCGACTTCAGCCTGAGCTCCGATGAGATAAGCGCCATGAGAGCGGCGCCTTGGCTTCCACGGAGTGCCGAGGATCGCCTGGCCCGAGATGCCGATCGGACCACACGGATCCTCGACGGCTACAGGCGGTACATCCTCCCGGAGTGGCCGACCCTCATCTTCGCGACTTCGGTGGAGCACGCGGGAATGTTGTCCGCCCTCCTAAGCACAGGGGGCATTCGCGCGCGGGCGGTTAGCGGACAGACCGAAGTCTCCACGCGACGGCGCGTGGTGGAAGAATTCCGCAATGGCGACATCCAGGCACTCGTGAACTACGCCGTGTTTCGGGAGGGATTCGACGCGCCGAAGACACGCGCTATCGTGGTCGCACGGCCCGTCTACAGCCCAAACCTCTATTTTCAGATGATCGGTCGCGGTATGCGGGGGCCGAAGAACGGCGGTAACGATCGCTGTCTCGTCCTCAACGTTCGGGACAACATCCGCAATTTCGACCGCGCACTGGCTTTTTCCGAGCTGGATTGGCTGTGGGCGCGAGACCACGCCGTTGCGGCCTCGTGAAGCAGGATTCTCAGGTCTCCAATCCCATCTCCTCAACGTATCGTGACAGCATACGTTCTTCGCCCCGGAAGGGATTCGTGACCTGCAGCACGATCTCGTTCTTGGCCCTCGTGAACGCCACGTAGAAGATCCGGCGCTCGGCCTCCAACTGCTGCCAAGTTTGCTCCGGTCTCACGATCGGCCAGATGCCCTCGACCACATCAAGCAGTACGACCGTGTTGAACTGCTTTCCCTTGGCGCGCTGTGCTGTCATCAAGTGCACGGGTCGACTCCAGATCTCTGCTATTGTCCCCTCCTCCTGGTCCTGGAAGGGTGGTACGTAAACCAGCTTCTCCTTCGCCCGTTCGATAGCCTCTACGAAGGCATCGTAGTCATCACCTTGGCTCTCCGCATACTCTGCCAAGAACGCAAATGGAGGATCCAGAAAGAAGATATCGTCCTCTGCCTTTCCGAAATCACTCTGGAGTCCGGAGAAATGCTCTCCGAGCGCCAGTAGCGTCTCAGAAACCGTCTCCGCACGCACGAACGACGAGAGAGAGTCAGCCATGGCATGATTCACTACACCGTTCGCGTTTTTTCCCTTCAGAGGTCCTTCGTAGGCCCTCAAGGCTTCGATCGTGGCTCCGAGTGAAGTCGGGCGTGCCACTCTGAAGTGTTGTCTCAGCGCATTCTGATCCTTCTTGCTGAGCGGATAACGCATAACAAAGCGGCACAACGCAAGCGCATCCTCAGTTGCTTGACCGGCTCCCACATTGAAGCCGGACCTCGTCTTGATTCGAAGCAGGTCCAGCAACCGATCGAACGTGTCACTGAGGAAGATCTGCAGATCCTCGGCGGCGCAAAACGGCACGTCCTCGGCGGCAAAAAAGACCTGATAGGGTATGAGCTGGCTCCTCTTACGCCCGATGATTGCCACCTGGTTGCGCCCCGTTTCTCGAGAAACGGCATGGCGAACGATGGCGTACACATGACGCAGCGCATCAACCAGATCTTCTGTTTCGAGGATTTCGATCTTTGCCGGTGCAACCCCGGAAGATCTTGTCGGCTTGGCGACGCGACGGGTGTTGTGCTCGATCAGTTGTTGAGCGTGACGAACTACATTCTCTGGAGATCGGTAGTTGACACCCAGAGTGTGCGTTTCGAAAGGCCGACCGAGGAACGATTCCGGCTGCAAGATGTACTCGGGTGAGGCGCCACGCCATTCGAATATTGCCTGATCATCATCGCCAGCTATAGTAATAGTCGCCCGATTCCGAATCGCTATCGCCTTCACGAGATGAAGGTCGAGAGGATTGACGTCCTGAAACTCATCGATCAGGATATGCGAATAGGCTGCGGCGCCGGAAAGATAAGAACCTTCCTCGGCCTTAGAGCGCTCGTGAAGATAGGCGAAGTACTTCTGATCTTCGAAGGTGAACGTTGCGCTCTCGATCAGGTGATCGGTGGCGTCACGCCAGAACTGAAAGAAGACGCGATATAGCTCGGTCTTGCTGGTTCGGGGCGTCTCGTCACCACCCTTCTTGTATTTGGTGGAGAGGATTCCGAGCAAAGCCAGTTCGTGTAGCTGATCCTGCAGACGCCAAGCAAGGTGCTGTTCGTGGAGGCTGTCGATATGACGAGAGAAGTCGTCGAGGTTCAGGTGGCGGCAATGGTCGAAGCCGAGAGACTTGAAAGCGTCGATTACGTCCATTAGACGGCGCGGAACGCGATTGCGGCCAGCTTCGATCGCGGTCTTGATCGCGGAGTGTCTCTTCCAGACGGGCTGAAGCTGATTCAGGACCGCAAAATGGTGACCGGTCTTGTCTGTGAGGAGTTTTGGACTGAAGGTGGCGTTACGGATACGGCGATAGCCCCAGGCGTTCAGGGTCGCAATATCTAGGAGACCGGCGGGGTGCTGTACGTGAGCTTGACGAAGAGCGTGGAACTGCGGGTCCTCGTACAAGCGCGCACGTAGCTCTTCCGTGGCGGCCCGCGTAAACGTGACGAAGAGAAAGCGAGGAGGTGCCGCGGATGGGGAGAGAGTTTCGGCAAGGTGCTTGCAGCGAGCGAGAAGGCATAGGGTCTTTCCGCACCCGGCAGGTGCCAAGAGACGGATATTGGCTGTCGAGGCGGCCGAGGCGAAGGCGCGCTGGTCGGGGTCGAGAGCGATGGTTGACAAAGGTTTCGGGCTCCTGTTGTTGATGCAGCCATGAAGCGGAAGGGAGTCGGCGTTGTGAGCGCGCCGAGCGGACTCCAACTCACGCGAACCGTTGGCACGCTACAGCCAGCGGGGAACCCTCAGCAAGGCAATGGTAGACGCTCCCGTGCAAGACGAGCGAAGTCTCAGGGGTGATTGCCTGACGCCGCAACCCCTGGGGGGCGCGTTGCTCGTCCTCGCGTCGCCTCAATCTCATCCTCGCCGACTTGCAGGCCGGGGAACAACACCTCCGAGCCGGTGCTACCGGCCGTTCACCCCTTCAGCGCCTCCAGCACCCGCTCCGGGGAAAACGGCATGTGCCGAATCGGCCGTCCCGTCAGGGCCGCGAAGGCGTTCGCGACGGCGCCGGCCGCCAGCGGCGTGCCCGATTCGCCGAGGCCCATCGGGGGTTCGCGGGAAGAGATGAAGCGTACGTCGATTTCGGGCATGTCGGACATGCGCAGGATCGAGTAGTCGTGGTAGTTGGACTGCTCGACCCGGCCGTCCCGGACGGTGACCCGCTCGAACAGCGCGCTGCTGAGTCCGGTGACGATGCCGCCCTCGAGCTGGGCGCGGGCGTTGTCCGGCTGCACGATGATGCCGCCGTCGACGGCGCACCAGAAACGGTGTACGCGGATTCGGCCGCTGGTCTCGTCCAGCGAGATCTCGGCCACGCCGGCCGCGAGCGATCCGCTTCGTTCCGCGAAGGCGATCCCCCGCGCGCGTCCACTCGGCGGACTCTCGCCCCAGCCGGCCATGTCGGCGACCTCGTCGAGTACGGCCACGGCGCGCGGCGCGTCCCGCAGGAGCGTGCGCCGGAACTGGTAGGGGTCGACGGACTCGCCGCGGGCGATGTCGTCGATGAAGGCCTCGATAGCGAACTTGTTGGGGCCGTGCCCGACGGACCGCCAGTGCTTCGTGCGCACGCCGTGCCGGGCCGCGCGGCTCTCGATGTGCTGGTTCGGGATGTCGTAGTACGGAATCCGGATCCCCGATGACAGCAGGCCGCCGCCGTCGCCCACCACGCAGTGCGTCCACGCGGTGAGGTCGCCATCGGCATCCACGCCGCCGGTCATGCGCTGGAGGCTCTGCGGACGGAACGCCCCGTACTGCACGTCGTCCTCGCGCGTCCAGATCAGCTTGACCGGGCGCCGGACGGCGCTGGACAGGTGCACGGCCTCGACGACGTAGTCCGACATCGAGCGCCGCCCGAACCCGCCGCCCAGGTAGCAGGGGTGGAAGGTCACCCGCTCCACGGGCACGCCGAGGGTGCTCGCGACCGCGGCCCGGGCCCCGTCCGCCGCCTGCGTCCCGGCCCACACCTCCGCGCCGTCACCGGCTTCGTTGACCGCGGCGACCGCGTTCAGCGGCTCCATCTGGGCGTGGTAGGCGTAGTCGTTGTAGAAGTCGGCTTCGTAGCGGCGGGCCGCGCCCTCCAGGGCCGCGGCCGCGTCTCCGCTCTCGGAGATCGTGCGTCCCGGGGCCCCGTTCGGGCCGGCGATCTCCGCGTAGCTCTCCAGTGCCGGCACGCTGTCGAACCCTTCGGCGGCCGCGCCTCCGGCCCACTCGATGTTCATCATGTCGCGCGCGCCGAACACCGCTTCGACGGTCTCGCCGATCACCCCGACGCCGTAGTCCAGCGTCACGGTGCCGACGACGCCCGGCTGCGCCCGGACCTCGGCTTCGTTGAACGACGCCGGACGCGCCTCGTGGACGGGGGCGCGGACGATCATCCCGTACAGCATCCCCGGCACCCGCACGTCCATCCCGTAGCGCGCGCTGCCATCGGTCTTGGCGGGGATGTCGTGCCGCGGCACCGAGTGGCCGATGAGCCGGAAGTCGTCGGGAGACTTGAGTTCCGCTTCGCCGACCTCGGGCAGTTCGGACGGCACCCGGGCGAAGGCCGCGACCTCGCCGTACGAGATGCGGCGGCCGCTGGAGGCGTGCACCACCACGCCGGGCTCCGTCGTCAGTTCACCGGCGGGCACGCTCCACTCGCGGGCCACGTTGTCCAGCAGTACGCGCCGTATCTGCGCGCCGGCCAGCCGCAGGTTCGTGAAGTACCCGCGCACCGTCATGCTTCCGACCGTCATCATCGTCCCGCCGGACCCGCGCCCGCCCCAGCTGCGTCCGTAGACGGTGGGTTCGACCGGCGAATGCTCGATGCGGACGCGGTCCCAGTCCGCGTCCATCTCTTCGGCGAGAATCACGGGCAGGGCCGTCATGGAGCCCTGACCCATCTCCGCCGCCGGGTTGTAGATGAGGACCTGGCCGTCCGTCGCGATCCTGACCCAGGCCCCGAAGGCGTGTTCCGCCGCGGGCCGTCCGTCCGCCCCGGGCAAGCCGTCCGCCGCGAGCGTGCCCTCCGCCCCGTGGGCGTCCGCCGGGCGCCCGAGCGTGACGCCGGCCGGACCGAACACCAGCACGAAGGAGAGGCCCCCGCCCGTCTGCTTGAGGAACGTCCGTCTGGACTGGGTCGGCGAGACGTCGGTGCGCGCCTTCATCCGGACCTCCCAGCGTCCGCGGCGGCGGTTTCACCCGCAGCGCGCTGGATGGCGCGGATGATCCGTCCGTAGGTGCCGCAGCGACAGAGGATGTCGTCCATGTGGCTCACGATCTCCTCGCGCGTCGGCGACGGGTTCTCGGCCAGCAGGGTCGCGGCCTGCATGATCTGGCCGGACTGGCAGTAGCCGCACTGCGGCACCTGTTCCTCCACCCAGGCCTGCTGCAGCGCGTGGGACCGGTCCGGAGAGAGCCCTTCAATGGTGGTCACGTCCCTGCCCGCGACCCGCGACAGCTGGAGGCGGCACGAACGCATGGCCCGGCCGTCCACATGAACCGTGCACGCCCCGCAGGCCCCGCGCCCGCAGCCGAACTTGGTCCCCATCATTTCGAGGCGTTCCCGCAGGACCCACAGCAGCATCGCATCCTCGGGCGCGTCGCTGGAGACGGCCTCCCCGTTGAGCTTGAAGGTCGTTGGCATGGGCCGCTCCGGGTTGTTCATGGGAGGTCGGTTGAACTGCCTCAAACGTACGCCGAATGGCGTGTCCCGACCACGGCGACGGATGGCGAAGGGCCCGGCGGCCTGCGGCTGAAGTCGGCTAATGACCGGTCCTCCGGGTCCGCGATCTCGCCGCCGGGACGTTCCCGCGGGAACGCGTTCTCGTTGACTGGGATTTGATCGTGTACTATATATAACACATGACACGATTCGGAAGGACGGTTCGGACACGTCGCGAGCGGTTTCGGCGGGACGACGCCCGCTTCTCGCTCCGCCAGGTCGCGATGCGCATCGGGATCGAGCCCGCGTACCTGAGCAAGATTGAACGAGGAGACGTGGCACCCCCTTCCGAGGCCACGACGCTCCGGCTGGCACAGGAACTCGACGCCGATCCGGACTGGTTCCTGGCCCTGGCGGGGAAGGTCTCCAGCGATCTCCAGGAGATCATCCGCAAGCGGCCGGAGCTGTTCGCGGAGCTGATCCGGCAGCTCAGGGAGGCGCCGGACGACGCCATTCTCCGCGTCGTGCGCGAGGTGCGGGACGGCGACTGGTAAGGAAGACACGAGGAGGAGCGACGCATGATCACGCTTGAAGCTGGCCGGCTGCACTTCCGGTTCCCCGACGTTCACGAGAGGGCGCACTGTTCAGTCTCGTTCCAGCGCACGCTGCGGATTCCGGACGACGGCGCGGCGTACCCCCTGCCTCCGGGCTTCGGCAACTTCCCGTTGCGCCACCTGGACGACCATTCGCCGCGACTGCCCCGGGAGTGGCGCTCGCGCGGAGGCGTGCTCATGCCGATGCACCAGGCCGAGGCGATGTGGATCCATTTTGGGCCCCGTTCGAATGTTCCCGCCTATCCGTTCGCCGTGAAGATCGCGGCCGGGAAGGTGTGCGCCGTCAGCGGGGAAGGCTGGACGAATCACCTGAACCGGGACCCGCAGGACTACGTGGTGCCGCCCCGGCAGCCCTGGCTCGACGGCTTCTGCGTCGAGAAGGGGATGATCCGCCAGTTCGTCGCCTACCCGATGAAGGCCGAGCGGTACGAAGCCATTCTCGCCGCTCACGTGGCCAGACAAGGCGTTCGCGAGTCGGTCGACATGCTCCACCAAGGCCTCGTCGTGGCTTCGCCGGCCGGCATGGGGCTCGCCCCGGGGGGGCGCATGCGGCAGGAGATCTACGATGATCCCTATGGTCTCGACGCCTGGGACCAGCGGCACCGGAGCCGCTGCTTCGTCACCATCGCGAATTCCGCGCAGTGGATGGCATTGACCGGCGAGCCGCCGCCGACGGAACCGCCGACGGCGAAGCGGTACGCCGATGCCGGGCTGCCGTGGTTCGACTACTACGATGGAGACGCCAGGGCCGTGGCCGGCGCCGAGAAGTTCACGGACCTCGCGAGCGTGGCCGAGATCGGCGCGACGAAGGGCGAGACGCCGCTGCCAGAAAACGAATCGCTCACCGAAACGCGCGTCGTCAGACTCGCGCCGACCGGCGCGCGGCAGGTGCGAGAGCCCGGCTTGTCCTCAGGCGGATTCACCGATTAGGGCGCAGAGGCGTGGTGTTGCGGCGTGCCTCCTCCCGCTCGTCCTCATGGCCTGCGCGGGACCTGCGAGCCAGGAAGAAGTGCCCGGTTCGGGAGACACCGCGGCCGCTCCCATGCCCACCACCCTCTGACACGACGCCACCTGCGACCTCCTTCCGGCGACAGCCGAGTGGACCAACAAGGTCGAACTCGCCGACCTCGACGGGGACGGCCGCATCGACCTGCTGTTCGCCAACGGCGGCAACTACTCCGAGCCCGGCGACCCCGAGCCCAACCGCGCCTTCCTGAACCGCGGCCCCGGCCAACCCTTCGAGGAGCGGAGCGCCCAGGTCTTCGGCCCCGCGCCCGACCTCGCCCGCGTGATCAAGGCCCGCGACTTCGACGGGGACGGGCAGCCGGAGGCGTGAGGTTGACTCGGACCCCGCCGCGCGCAAGTACTTGTCCGGCCGCCGGGCCGAGAGGAGATAGCCATGCCGCCGCCAGCCGTCACATACCAACTTCGCGTCGTCCTGCGGGGGACGAGCCCTCCCATCTGGCGCCGCATCCTCGTGTCGCCGTCGATGACTCTCGACCGCCTGCACGATGTGCTTCAGGCCGTCATGGGGTGGGAGGACTGCCATCTCCACATGTTCGTCAAGGGCGAGCAGCGCTTCACCCGGCCCGGCCCGTGGGTGGACGACTGGACGCCACCCGGCATGCCCAAAGACCTCAACGAGAGGAAATACCGGGTCAGGCATCTGCTTGAGCGGGAGAAGGACTGGATCGAGTACGAGTACGACTTCGGCGACAGCTGGAACCACCGGATCACGCTCCAGAAGATCTTGCCCCGCGACCCGAAGATCCGCCTGCCGGCGTGCCTTTCCGGCAAGCGCGCGTGTCCGCCGGAGGACTCCGGAGGGAGCTGGGGCTTCCAGGAGAAGCTGGAAATCCGGGACGATCCGGATCACGAGGAACACGAGTGGATCAGCGAGTGGATGGGCGAGGACTTCAACCCGGAGGCGTTCAGCGTGAAGGACGTGAATGAGCGGCTTCGGCACATGTTTCGCTGAGCGGCGGCGGCCGCGTCGCCCAGCTTCGGCGGCGAGCGCCTTCGGAGGCCACGACGGTCCGGCTGGCGAAGGACCTGGCGCGCGGGCGGCGCGAGAGTGGCCCAAGTCGGATTGCTGGCACCGACTGATCGTCCTGGTGAGCGGGGTGCGTGTGCGTGGCTACCACGACCCATTGAGACGCGAGGCAGTTTGGGCCTCGGCAGGCGTTACCCCCCCAGCGCCCGCAGCAGCACCTCTCGTACCCACACATACCCGGGCTCCAGCTCCAGCGCCCGCTCATACGCCGTACGCGCCGCTTCGACCTGTCCCAGCGCGACATGCGTCTGTCCGAGCCACGCATACGTCTCGGCGTGACCCCAGGCGGGGAGCGGCGGCTGCGGTGCATCCTCCGCGAACAGTTCAATCGCGGCGAGGAAGTGCTCCAGCGCAACTTCGTGACCGCCGCCGAACGTATTCGGTGCGTGGAAGGCCGAGATCCCCTCCAGCAGCCTGACGCGAGGATTGCCAGGCCCCATCGCCTTTGCACGGTCCATCGCCGCACCCGATGCCCCCCCCAGGCTCATCGCCGAAACGGGTCCATCGATCCGCATGCCAAGCGAAGATGACAGCAGCGCATGCGATTCCGCGATCGGCTCGATCTCGATGGATCGCTCCAGGTACGACCCCGCCTCTTCGAGCAGCGCGTGCGCCGCGCCCGTGTCGGTCTCCATCGTTCGTCCGGCGCGAAGGTAGAGTGCGTACCCCATGTAATGATTGAGCAATGCGTCGTCGGGAAAGGCCGTGACCGCGCGCCGGGCAAGGATCGCCATCCTCCCAAGGGTGTCGTCATCGCCCGAGATGTCCGCTTCCTCCATGCCCGTGCGCAAGCGCTCGGCGAGCTCGCCGGGATCCAGAGTCTGGGCGGCCAGGCAATGGGGCGTGCCGAGTTGTAGAGCGAAGGCAAGCAGCAGAGCGAAGGCGGGCAGCAGGAAGGAGGCCGACGGGACAGAAGGGGCCACCGAGAACCGCGTCGCCAGGCGCGATGGTTCGTACGAACAGGACACGCTCTTCTCCTTGTTCACGTTCAGAATGGCAGGGTGGTCGTGACCCCGAAGTAGATGCTGCGAGGGAACGGGGTCTTGAGGGGAATCCGCTCCGAGTAGTCGCGGCTGTAGCGATACTCACGGACGTTTGACCGGTCGAGCGAATTCATCATGGAGACAAAGAAGACGGTGATGTTGTCGCGCCAGAAGCTCCGCAGCACGCTTGCCGACAGATCGACCCTCGCGTAGCTGGGGAGCCGCTCGGACATGGGCGCGCCGTAGACGGGCTGCCACAACCCGCGATCCCGATCGAACGCCGCCCCCGCAACGGGAGTGAACGGGACTCCGGTCGCGACGCGGTAGGCGACGCCCACGTCCAGCCAGCCCCCGAAGCCGCGGTTGAGGACGAGGTTCAGAGTGTGAGTCGCATCGAACGGCGAGGGGGCGAGGCGCCCGCTGTCGGGGTCGGTTCGCTCGGAGCGGATGAAGCTGTAGGCGATCCGCCCGTCGAGGTCCAGGAACGCCAGGTCCTCCTTCACGAAGACGTCGAGTCCGGTCGCATTTCCGGTTCCCGCGCCGCGCGTGAAGCCGTCCCTCGTGCGTGCGGCGAGCGAGTTGTAGCGCTTGCGATATGCCTCAACGCGCACCAGTCGAGTACCGTCGTCCCAAGTCACGCCGCCGATCCAGTGACGGGCGGACATAGCCGGTAGGGAGGGGTCCCCGAGAGTCGGCTCGAAGAGCAGGGGATCGGGGATCTGGTGGAAGACGCCCCACGCAGCGGTCAGGGTGAGTTGGTCGGTTGGCCGCCAGGTGGCCGACAAGCGGGGGTCGAGGGTCGTGCGCCCGGTGAAAGTCGACCGATCGGCGCGCATGCCGAGTAGCAGTCGAAGCACGTTCGAGGGTTGCAGCTCGATTTGGCCGAACCCACCGAGCCGCGCGCCCGACTCGCGGCTGGAAAACACGGTGGTCGCGGCGTCCGGCGCGTTGTCGTGTGACGCCACCGGAACCGAGCCGGCCAGGTCCGCGTCCCGGTGCTCCAATTCGGCCCCGGCTGCCAGTGAGAGGCCGCGCCGCACCGGGACCTCGATCTTGGCACGGGCCTGGGTCAGCCGGTCGTCGCGTTCAATGCGGAAAGCGCCGAAATCCTCGTCCTTGCGGGATCCGCTGGTCGCCACGCCCCACGTCAGGTCTCCCGCGCCGAAGCCGTCGAGACCCGACACCGCGAACAGATCCGCGCGCGCGTCGGAGCGGTAGATGCCGGAATACGAGGGATCCTGGATCCGGACGCCAACGCGATCGGTCTGTACCAGCGCGAAGGCCTTGAGGCTCCCTCCGGCCCGGTACACCCACTCGCCGCCTCCGCTGAGATCGTTGGACTTGGGGACCTCGTCGAACTCGTCTCTCCTCCCATTGAGCCGCATGAGCAGGTCGGTGTCGGTGCGTGTGGCGGTCACGCGAAACCCCACAGACTCGGAGACATCGACATCGAGGCCCCCCGAGACGCCACCGATGGCCGCGGTGATGCCGAGTTGGCTCGCGCTTGGCTTGTCCACGCTCTGGAGATCGGCGATCGCGGAGAGGGCATCGCCGTATTCGGCCCCGAAGCCGCCCGCCGAGAAGTGGATGCCGCGCAGCTGAAAGGGGTCGAAGCGCCCGAACGAGATGGTGCGGTCGGTGTCGAGGCGGAAGGGGGAGATGACCGTCGCTCCGTCGAGCAGCACGCGCGTCTCCGAGATGTCGCCGCCGCGCACGAAGAGCCCCGCCCCCTCTCCCACGTTCTGAAGTCCCGGGAACGTCTGGATCGCGCGGAAGAGGTCGGCCGCAGCGCCCGGGGTGCTCACGACTTCGAGGTTGCTGAGGGTCACATCCGGCAGGTTGCCCAGACGAAAGGCGCCGGCTTCGACGGTGATGGGCTCCAAGGAGACAGGGGCGAGCTGCATCACGATGGTGACAGGGCCATCGAGGGGGAGATCGACCGCCCGTCGGACTTCGAGGTGACCTGCCAGTTGAACCACCAGCGTAGCGGGGCCGGTGGAGCCGGTGGTGAACGTGAATGCGCCAGCCAGGTCGGTGAGCCCGCCTTCGAGGGTTTCGAGCAGAAAGGCATCTGCGCTGGCGAGCGGGCGCCCGGCGAAGTCGAGCACGCGGCCCGTCACCGTCGACGACTCCTGGGCAGCCAGGGCCACCGGCGCGAGACACATCGGTGGGAGACACAACGTGACCGCTGCGACGGACACGGAGCAGACGGCCGACCACCGCCCGCCATTCGCGCGCCGGACATTGCAGCGCCTGGCATTCCGGCTAATGTCGTCAACCGCAAGCACGCCCCTACCCTGCCGCACTCCGAGGTGCGTCGGACGGCGTAGCGCGCAGCAACTGCTCCACGCTGTCGACGTACCTCCGCAACGCCTTTCGCCCAGTGTCGGTGACCCGGTAGCGGGTCAAGGGCTTCCGGTCCACGAAGTGCTTGGTGACATGCAGATATCCGCGTTGGTACGGCGAATACCTGTGGCGGGCCACGATCCCGCCGGACGCGACGGAAGCCGCCGTCTGCGCCGCCGACGCCGCTCGCTGACCGAGGGCCTCTGCGAGATCAGTCCTTCTTAGCTGGTGGCGGGGGAGGTGGCGGGCTCTTTGGAGATGGCACCTTGGGCATCGCCGGCGGCTTGAGATCGGATGGCCTTGGCCTGCCCGCCCTCTCCGTCCTTTCCGATGTTTGAGCGCCGGTCGTCCACTTCGTACCTGTTCGCGAGTGCTTCATAAGCCTCTCTGCTGGTCAGCTGATTCAGCTTCCTGGACGTGCTGACGCCCGCCGCGTCTTCGCGGAGGCGCACCCTTTCCGCCCGGGCCTGCAGGTTCTCGAATCGATGCAGGACAACGGCGTCGTCCGCGTCCTTCCTGGTGCTCTCAACCCAGAGCCGATGCCACTTCTGTTCGAGTTCACCGTACTCGGTCGAAACGAAGGCAAGGATGCCGGACTTCCTGCCTAAGTCCATCACACCTTCGAAGGCAGCCACCGCGCCGACCACAGCGGCTGCCGCAACGTAGGTCGGCGCCGCGAGCACCCCGACAGCGTAGGCGACGCTCCCGGTCGTTGATATCCCAAGGAAGACGCGGATAAACCGATGGTATGCCCGGTAGAGGCTGGCCTGCGCATCGGAGTACCGCGCGTCCCGTTCCGCATCGATGAGTCCCTCCCACACGAGCTGTCTGGTCTGCTCCGTCACCAACATCCTTGCCTCCACGAACAGCGTGAGACGCCTCATACCAGAGCGGATGCTACGAGGCGACCACTTGATTACATCCGCCCGCCCGCCTCTCCTCATCATGTCGTACCAGGGGCGCTTCCTCCAAACCGAATCGAAACTCGAAGACCGCGAACGGAAGGCGGCCGACGCCATGCTTGAGATCCGGAACCCGGATCGTGGCCGGGCTGCTCGAGCCGACCTCCGGCACCGTCCACTTCGACGGCGAGGACATCGTCGCCGACCCCCGCCGGATCCGGCGGCAGCTGGGCTACCTGCCGCAGGACTTCGGCTTCTACCCCCACCTCGCGGAACTCGCCGAGGACCGCACCGTCCTCCTCTCCACGCACATCGTGGATGACATCTCGGTGCTCTGTCCCCGCGTCGCGATCATGACCGGCGGCCGCTTCGTCGCCGACGCGACCCCCGCCGGAGCCCGGGACCGCCTCGCGGGCACGATCTACCAGGGCGCCGTCGCGAAGGAGGACCTGGCCGCGGTCGACCGCGACTACCGCGTCACGCAGGCAATCCTCATCGAGGGCCGCAACCAGGTCCGCAGCCACCTCCCCGAGGGACCGCCGCCGAAGAGGCCGCCTCGTGAACGCGTTCACGCGGTGGTGGGAGGTCACGCGGCGGGAATTCAGATCGGCGTTCCGCCGCCCGGCCCAGTGGGTCCTCCTCGTGATCCTCGCGCTCATGGCCATCGGGCTGGCCCAGGGGTCGGTCACGATGTCCACGGGCAGCTTCGTCCCCGGCGCCGAGCGGCCCCACATCACCTCGGTCTACAACCAGAGCATGACCCAGGGCATCGTCATGCTCGCAATCGCGGCCTGGCAGGCGGCCAGGATCGGCGTAGGCTTCGAGCGCGTTCACGACAGATTCCCTCACCGCGTTGTGGCGATCACTTGACTGGGGAATAACGATCATATGATCGCCAGGCAAATTCCGCGTTCCTGCGGGAACGTTCCAGCGGGCGTGTGTTGACAAGACACACAATGTGGGGGAGATCATGGAGGAGTTCGAGCAGGGAGCGTTGCGCCGGGTCGCCGGCGTCGAGGCTGAAATGGCGAGCGCGCGTCAGGCGGCCCGCGCGACCTTCAGGAAGACCCGGCGCGTCAATCTTCGGGTTACCGAACGCGACTTCGACCTCGCTCTCGCGCGGGCCCGGGAGGAGGGGATGCCGTATCAGACGCTGCTCTCAAGCGTGATCCATGAGTACCTGTCCGGTCGCCTGACCGAGAGGAGATAACCATGCCGCCGCCAACCGTCACGTACCAGCTCCGAGTCGTCCTGCGGGGGACGAGCCCTCCCATCTGGCGCCGCATCCTCGTGTCGCCATCGATGACTCTCGCCCGCCTCCACGATGTGCTACAGGTGGTCATGGGGTGGGACGACTGCCATCTCCACATGTTCGTCAAGGGCGAGCGGCGCTTCAGCCCGCCCGACCCCTGGGGGAACGACTGGACGCTGCCCGGCATGCCGCGGGACCTCGACGAGAGGAAATACCGGGTCAGGCACCTGCTGGAGAGGGAGAAGGAGTGGTTCGACTACGAGTACGATTTCGGCGACAGCTGGGACCACCGGATCTCGCTCCAGAAGATCCTGCCCCGTGACCCGAAGCAACGCCTGCCCGCATGCATTTCCGGGAAGCGCCGGTGTCCGCCGGAGGACTCCGGAGGCAGCTGGCTCTTCCAGGAGAAGCTGGAAATCCGGGACGATCCGGATCACGAGGATCACGAGTGGATCAGCGAGTGGATGGGCGATTTCGATGCGGAAGCGTTCAGCGTGAGAGACGTGAATGCGCGGCTTCGGCACATGTTTCGCTGAAACTGCCCTCGCTGGACGTTCCCGCGGGAACGTCCCGGCAGCGAGCGGCCGACCCGCTCCGTGAAGGCCGCGTACCCGTCACCGAATTCGGGGCTCGTCAACGAAATGATAGAGGACGCGCCTCATGACGAAGCGCGCACGGATTTCCTCTTCGTAGCGCGTCAATAATCCACATCGAGCTCATTGGCCAGGCGTTCGATGGCCTCCTTCGCGGGAACGCCTCGGCCGCCTGCCTTGTAAGCTCGAAGCGCCTCGCGCCACAGGTGACCGCGCTCGACCGAATGGATCAGGAAGTCGTAGCGCTCCGGACTCATGACGACCATCGCGGCTTCGCCGTTCTGGGTGATGGTCTCGACCCGGCCATCCCGGATCCGCTTTAGATGTTCGCTCGTTCGCTGCCGGAAATGACTCAACGCGTATGTGTCCTGGGTGCGGTGCATGGCTTCTCCATACGTTATTCATACTAAATACAGTATGCTGAACCTTGGCCTGCCTGTCCAGCTTGGTCCGGTCGACCTTTCGCTGCACGCTCCCGCGGGAACGTCTCGACCGCCCTTGTCGTACTTGGGAGAATGCCCGAGCGTTCGTTCGGCGCTAACGAAAAGACCCACAGCGGGAAGCCACCGAGCCCATGCTTGAGATCCGGAACCTCGTCAAGGTGTACCCCGGCCCCGTCGCGGCGCTGCAGGGGGTGTCGCTCGATGTCGGGCAGGGGATGTTCGGGCTCCTCGGGCCCAACGGGGCGGGGAAGACCACCCTCATGCGCATCGTGGCCGGGCTCCTCGAGCCGACCTCCGGCACCGTCCACTTCGACGGCGAGGACATCGTGGCCGACCCTCGCCGGATCCGGCGGCAGCTGGGCTACCTGCCGCAGGACTTCGGCTTCTACCCCCACCTCACGGGCGAGTCGATGCTGCGCTTCCTGCTCGTGCTCAAAGGGGTGGAGGCGCCGCAGGGGGTGAAGCGGCTCGCAACGGAGCTGCTCGACCGCGTGAACCTGTCCTATGCCGCGAAGCGCAAGGTGAAGGGCTACTCGGGTGGCATGCGGCAGCGGCTTGGGATCGCGCAGGCGCTGGCGGGCGACCCCCGGCTGCTGGTCGTGGACGAGCCGACTGCCGGCCTCGACCCGGAGGAGCGGCTCCGCTTCTACCGCCTGCTCGCGGAGCTGGCCGAGGACCGCACCGTCCTCCTCTCCACCCACATCGTGGATGACATCTCGGTGCTCTGTCCCCGTGTCGCGATCATGACCGATGGCCGCTTCGTCGCCGACACGACCCCGGCCGAAGCCCGGGACCGCCTCGCGGGCACGATCTACCAGGGCGCCGTGGCGAAGGAGGACCTCGCCGCGGTCGACCGGGACTACCGCGTCACCCAGGCGATCCTCATCGAGGGCCGCAACCAGGTCCGCATCCACCTCCCCGAGGGCCCGCCGCCGGAAGGCTTCGAGGCGTCCCAACCCACCCTGGAGGACGCCTACCTCCTCCTCGCGCAGGCCCACGGCATGCACGCCAACGGTGCCGGGAGCCCGTCCGCCGGCGACGAGAGCGCGGCGTGAACCCATGAACACTTTCGCGCGCTGGTGGGAGGTCACCCGCCGGGAGTTCCGGGCCGGGTTCCGCCGTCCCGCGAACTGGGTCCTGCTGGTGATCCTGGCGCTCATGGCGCTGGGGCTGTCGGAGGGTTCGGTGACCGTCTCGACCGGCGAATCGACGGTCGGTGGGGAGCGGCCGTACATCACCTCCGTCTACACCCAGAGCATGCTCCAGAGCATCATCATGCTCGCGCTCGCGGCCTGGTTCCTCGCCATCTCGTGCGGGATGGTCGTGATCCGGGATCTCGAACTGCAGGTGACGGAGGTCTTCCACTCGACGCGCCTCACCTCGCGCGAGTACGTGTGGGGCAAGTTCGGCGGGGCGGTGGCCGTGTTCGCTGCCATCTGGCTGCTCTACGTCGCTCTCACGATGTTCTTCGCCCACGTCGTCGAGGGGACGGGGAGTTCCGACGTGATCGGCCCCTTCGCCTTCGCGAACTACCTCTTCCCGACGCTCCTCTTCGGGGCGCCCCAGATCCTGCTCTTCGCGGGCGTCGCCTTCTTCCTCGGCACCTGGACGCGACGTCCGATCATCGTCTTCGCCTTCCCGATGGTGGCGCTCCTCGTCACCCTGAGCTTCTTCGTCGGCTGGTCGCCGAGCTGGCTCGCGCCGGAGGTCAACCGGCTGCTCATGCTCGTCGATCCCTCGGGCTACCGGTGGCTGAACGAGACCTTCCTCACGGTCGACCGCGGCGTGGAGTTCTACAACACGCAGCCGCTGCGGCCCGACGCGGGGTTCGTCATCAGCCGAGTGGCCATCGCGCTGCTGGGACTCGCCGCCGTAGCGGCCGCAGCCCGCAGCTACGCCCGCAGGATGCTGGCCGGCGGCACGGAGTCCCGCTTCCTGCGCCGACTTCGGCGCCGAAAGGCCCCCACCGCCGCTTCCGCCTCCGCCGCGGCCCCCGATCCCACACTGGCCGCGAGCCAGGCGGCGACGAGCACCGTGACGGACCTCGGCATGACGACCCGGCCCCTCGGCTTCTGGAAGAGCGCCGGCGTCATCGCGCGCGGCGAGATCCGGGATCTGGTGGTGCGGCCGGGGATGTATCTCTTCGTGCCGCTGATCCTCTTCCAGACGCTCCAGACCACGCTGTTCGCGATCGGTCCCTTCGATTCGCGCATCCTGCTCACGCCGGGGGCCGTGGCGGGCCGCCAACTCAACACGCTCAACCTGCTGATCTGCTTCCTCCTCCTCTTCTACACCGTCGAGTCGCTGCACCGGGAACGCAGCCGACGCATGCACGAGATCTTCGCCGCGACGCCGGTCGGCACGGGGGCCGTCCTCCTCGGCAAGACGCTCGGCAACAGCGTCATGGCGGGATTCATCCTCCTCGCGGCGCTCATCGCCGACGCGGCCGTCATCCTCTACCAGCAGGTCATCGGCGGGAGCCCGGTGGGGTTCGACCTCTTCCCCTTCGTCGCCATGTGGGGAGCGGTTCTCATCCCCACCTTCATCTTCTGGACGGCGCTCATCACGGCCCTCTTCTCCCTCCTCCGGAACCGCTACGCCGTGTACGGGATCGGGATCGGACTCATCATCTACACCGTGTTCCAGGTGCTGACGGGCGAGGGGCTGACGTGGGTCAACAACTGGCTCGGCTGGGGCGCCCTGAGCTGGAGCGACATGGGCGCCTTCACCCTCCACGGCACCCCGCTCCTCCTCAACCGTCTCCTCTACCTGAGCCTCGTGCCGCTCCTCGTCGCGCTCTCGATGAAGTGGTACGGGCGGCAGGACTTCGACGCGGTCGGGATCATCCACCGCCTCCGCCCGAAGCCGCTGCTGCTCGGCACCCTCCGGCTCCTGCCGCTGGCCGTCCCCGCGATCGTCCTCGCCTCGATCCTCGCCGTCGGGGGCGAGCGGGGCTACCAGGGAGAAGCCGCGGAGGAATGGGGGGAGGACTACTGGGAGCGGAACACGGCGACCTGGACCGACTTTCGCATGCCGTCGGTCTCTCGCGTGGACGTCGACCTCGACTTCGAGCCGAGCGAGCGCTCCGTCGCCGTGAAGGGGGAATACAC